>CAZZFT010000088.1:0-13760 GCA_964653555.1 uncultured Spirochaetales bacterium
GAAGGCCGCCGCCATCGTGGCGCCGTCGCAGATGCCGCCGGCCGCGATGATCGGGACGTCCACCTTCTCGCGCACGCGCGGCAGCAGCACCATCGTGGAGACGTCACGGTGATTCTTGAAGCCGCCGCCCTCCCCGCCCTCGACCACGAGGCCGTCGACGCCCGCGTCCACCGCTTTCTGGGCGGCGCGCAGCGTCGGCACGACATGGAAGACGGTGAGGCCTGCGTCCTTGAGCGCACGGGTGTATTTCGTCGGGTCGCCGGCCGAGGTGGTCACGAAGCGAACGCCCTGCTCGAGCACGAACTCCACGATGTTCGGATCGCGCACGAAGGCCTGGGCGATGTTCACGCCGAAGGGGCGGTCGGTGAGCTCGCGCATGCGACGGATCTCGCCGCGCACCGCGTCGAGCTCGCCCGAGGAGGTCTCGATGATGCCCAGCGCTCCGGCGTTGGAGACCGCCGAGGCGAGCTGCGAGCGGGCGATCCAGCCCATCGGCGCCTGGACGATCGGGATCTCGACGCCGAGCAGGCGGGTGACGCGGTTGTCGAACACGGGAGGCCTCCGGCGGCGCGCTCGGCGCGGTGCGGGCCGACGTTACTCCCGCTCGCTCGAGTCGTGCCAGCGATCGGGTCCCCACCGCCCCCTGCGCTCGCCCCACTCGGCGCGCCGCTCCTCGTGGAGGCGCACCAGCTCGCGGCGCTGCTCGGGGGTGAGCAGCGCGCGGATCGCGAACAGGGTGCGCAGCCGCTGCTTGTGCAGCTGCGTGTCCACGGTGCCGATCTCGTCGGCCTTCGCGAGCACGGCGTCGAGGTCGGGCGTCTCGGCCGAGAGCATGGCGCGCAGCTCGTCGCGCAGGCGATCGCGCTCGGCGCGCAGGGGATCCGAGACCTTCCGGCTGTCCTCGGCCAGCGCGCGGATCCGGTCGCGCGTCGCCGCGTCGAGACCGAGACGATCCGCGTTGCGCTCGAGCATGCGCTCGATGCCGTGGCCCGGGCCGTGCCCGGGCCCGTCGGGTCCGGCATCGGGCGGCTGCGCATGGGCGGACACGCCGATCCACAGCAGGCCCGACGCGCCCGCCGCGAGGGACCGGAGCAGCCGAGCGCGCGGGCGACGTCGTGCCACTAGACGCCCTCCAGGAACAGATCGGCGATCGCGGCGTAGTCGTCGGGTAGCGAAGCGTCGTTCTCGTCGTCGCTGTCGTCCGACATCGCCAGCGCGAGCAGCATCGTGTCGTCACCCGCCGCCGCGCCCGGATCGCGGCTCGTGGCGTGCGCGACGACCGGCGCCGGGGCGCCGGTCGGGACGATCGGACCGCCGGACACGCGCAGCAGCACCAGCGCCAGGGCGATCGCGCTGGCGGTCGCGAGCACCGTCCACAGCTCCCGCGTCGGGGTGCGGTGGATCCGCGCGTCGAGCGCGGCGCGAAAGGCGACCCGCCGCGAGGGCGAGAGCTGCTCCGGCCGATAGCTCTCCTCGATCCGACGCACGAAGGCTGCGTCGTCGCGGTCAAGACCCTGCTCCAGGCCGGTTCGCGGGTCGCTCATCGGGTCTCCTCGGCGGATCGTGCGCCCGTCGGTGCCAGGTCGGCGAGGCGCGTGCGCAGGCTCGCCAGGGCGCGGTGCAGATGGGACTTCATCGTACCCACCGCGCGGCCGGTAGCGTTAGCCGCTTCCGCGATCGTGAGCCCTTCCAGGTGCACCAGCACAAAGGCCTCCCGCTGGCCGCGGGGCAGCGCGCGGACGGCCTCGCCGATGCGGCGGCGCAGGGCCGGGTCGGGCCGCGCCGCGTCGCCGCGGGTCTTCGGGTCCTGCACCGCGTCGGGCTCGGGGTCGTCCGCGTGCCAGCGCCGCCGGACGCCGGACCAGCGCTGGTGGCGCCGGACCTCGTTGACGAGGATCCGGTAGAACCAGGTCGAGAGCTTGGCGTCGTCGCGAAAGCGGGGTAGCCCGCGGTGGGCCCGCGCGAAGGCCTCCTGGGCGACGTCCTCCGCGGCCGCGGAGTCGCTGCCGAGCAGGCGCCAGGCGATCCGGACGGCGCGTTCGCGGTATTCGTTCACGAATGCGTCGAAGCGTCGGGCGAGCTCGGATTCCACCTCGACTCCGGCCAGGATGGCCCCGTCCGGCACACCTGTGACTCGCGGCCGGTCCGCGAAGGGATGGACGAGATCGTGCACGACGGGCCTCCAGGGGCAAGGGACTCGGGTGCGACCCGCGGAGCGCCGGGACGGTTTACCGCGGCGGCGGAGATGGACGGGCCGGGGGACCTCCCCGGCCCGTCCCAGGACCCGGGGTCACCGCAGCCAGCGACCCCGAGGCCCCCCGCGGTCGGGCGGCGCGAGCAGGGCCGAGCGCTGCTCGCCATCGAGCAGCGCGCCGACCCCGAGCAGCGTCGCCAGGAACTGCTTCTGCATCTGGGTCCGGAGGGCGCCCAGCGCGTCCACCTGGGCGTCGATCGCGGCCGGGTCGGGGGTGTCGGCCTCGAGCAGGGCCCGGAGCTGCTCGTGGGCGTCGTGGATCCGATCGCGGAGCTCCCGCTCACCGGGACGCGCCTCGTCGACGATCGCCAGCGCCTGCTGGCGCACGTCGTCTGCCAGGCCGAGCGATTCGATCCGGCGCTCGAGATGCTCCAGGCCCGGCGGCCGGGGTCGTCCGGCCTGCGCCGCCACCGACGTCATCACCAGCGACCCGAGGGCGAGCAGGGCGATCCACGTCCTCTTCGCGTTCGTCGTCTTCACCAGAAAGTCCTCCTTCGTCGGACGGGCTGCGGTGACCTCGTGACCCGGAGGCCCGCACCCCGGTTTACGCGGGAGCCGATCGCCGGTTGAGCTTTCGCCCCGGCGGGTCCATCCTTGGCGACGAGAGACCCCGACGTGCCCGGAGGCTCCGATGAAGCGGTTCCTTCCCCACCAGGAGCTGGCGCGCGACCGGCGCTTCAAGCGCGCCCACTCGAAGAACGAGCTGTTCCGCACCCTGCCCGACGACGTCGGCACGATCGTGCGCATCCTCGAAGAGGTGGCACCGAAGCTGCGCCAGCGCGTCGAGGGGACGGCCCTCGAGCCGGTCTTCGACGATCTCGGTCCCGGCTTCCCCTTCCTCACCACCGCCGCCGGCACCGCCTCGAGCACAGAGCGCACGCCGCTCCAGCTGCGCGCCCAGCTGCACGGGATCTTCGTCGGCGAGCTCCAGGCGCTCGAGGCCGCGAGCCGCACGCTCTGGGACTTCCCCGACGCGCCCTGGGAGTTCAAGATGAACATGGCGCGGCAGTGCTGGGACGAGGCGCGCCACGTCCAGATCTACGAGAAGCTGATCGAGCACGTCGGCGGCGAGATCGGCGAGTTCCCCGAGAACACCTTCCTCTACGAGACCTCCTGCGCCGACGATCCGGTGCTGCGCGTCGCCGGGGTGAACCGCTGCCTGGAGGGCCTCGCCTGCGATGCCTTCCGGTCGCTGATCGAGTACGGCCGCGCCCAGGGCGATCCGGTCCTCGAGCAGGCCGTCGACTTCGTGCTCGCCGACGAGCTCACCCACGTGCGCTTCGGCAGCGACTGGGTGAAGGAGTTCACGCGCGACGACCCGGAGCGGGCCGAACGCGCGCGCGAGTTCCAGCGCGAGACGGACACGCGCTTCTCCTTCGGCGGCGGCCGCGACGTCGCGCGCGAGGAGCGCCTCGAGGCCGGCTTCACCGAGGACGAGCTCTCCGAGCTCGACGAGATCCTGGCCCGGGGCCCGAAGCGCAAGACCCTGGTAGAAGCGGCGCTGGTGATCAAGGACCGACACCAGGCGCGACAGCGCGGCGAGGCCGTCCCGCCCTACGAGGGCTGAGCCGTACTCCCCGGCCTGCTGCCGATCGCGATCGCGCTGCTGCTCTCGCTCGCCCTGGGGCGGACTGCGTCGCGCTTCGGCGTGCCCCGGGTCAGCGTCTACCTGCTGGTGGGACTCCTGCTGGGACCCCACGTCGGGCTGCACTGGATTCCGGAGGACGGCGCCGGCTCGGCACTGCTGCTCGGATCCGGAACCGAGCCGGCGCTGCTCGCGATCGAGCGGCTGGCGATCGGCTTCATCGTGTTCGGCATCGGCTCCGAGTTCCGCTTCGCGACCTTCCGCCGCGTCGGGCCGCGCGTGCTCTCGGTTTCGGCGGTGGAGATCGCGCTCACCGCCGCGCTGGTGGCCGCGGCCCTCGGCGCCTGCACCGGGGACTGGCGGATCGCGCTGATCGCGCCGGCCCTGGCCGTCTCCAGCGCGCCCGGCGCCACCCTGGTGACCCTGCGCGAGGTGGAGGCCGAGGGCCCCGCGTCGCGTTGCCTGCTGCTGTGCGTGGGCCAGAACAATCTCGCCGCGCTGCTGACCTTCCCGCTGCTCGCATCGGTCGCCTTCGGAACCGGCGCCGCGGGCGCCGCGAGTGCGAAGGCGCTGCTGGCGATCGCGGGCGGGGGCCTGCTCGGCGTCGCCGCCGCGGTGTGGCTCGAGGCGATCACCGGGCGCCGCGAGCTGGTGCTGCTCGGCCTGGTCACGGTGGTGGGCCTGCTCGGCGCGGTGCAGTGGCTCGAGCCGGGCTCGCCCGCCCTCGGCATGCTCGCCTGCTTCGCCGCCGGTGTCGCCCTCGCGAACGCCTCCCCGCACTCGGAACCGGTGTTCCGCTACCTGGAGAACACCGTCTATCCGCTCTACGTGCTGTTCTTCATCGCCGCCGGGCGCGATCTCGAGATCGGCTCCCTGGCGGCAGCGGGCTGGATCGGAGCGCTGTTCGTCGCCGCCCGGACGGCGGGCAAGCTGCTCGGCGCCTGGGCGGGGCTGCGGCTCACCGGCTGGGACCGGGAGCTGCCGCGCCACCTGGGCGCGGGCCTCTTGTGCCAGGCCGGCGTGGCGCTGGGGCTGGCCGGCGCGCTCGAGGTGATCGCGCCCGAGGCGACGCGCGAGCTGCGCCAGGTAGTGCTGGCGTCGGTCGTGGTGTTCGAGCTGGTCGGCCCCTGGCTGGTGCGGCGCACCGCCGTGCATGCCGGAGAGGTGAAGCTCGCCAATCTCGTGCCCCAGGCCGAGGCGACCGGCTTCCAGGCGTTGCGCTGGGTGTCGCTCGAGGTGCGCCGCAATCTGGGACTGCTCCGGGCCGACGTCACCGCGGGCGATGCGACGCGCACCGTCGCCCACGTGATGCAGCGCCGGCCGCAGACGGTCGCCGCCTCGCTTCCCTTCGAGCGGGTGCTGAAGGCGCTCGGGGAGACCGGCGCCGAGATGGTGCCGGTGATCGACGCTGAAGGCCGCTTCGGCGGCGTGATCTCCTACGACGAGGTGAAGAACACCCTCTACGATCCGGCGCTGCGCGGTCTGGTGATCGCCGAGGACCTGGTTACGCCGATCGCCGCTCCGCTCGCCCCCGAGACGCCGCTGGCCGAGGCGCTCGAGCGGATGGACTCGCACAAGGTCCACTCCTGGCCGGTCGTCGAGGACGGCGTGCTCCAGGGAGTCGTGCGGCGCGCCGACGTGTACTCGCTGCTGCGGCGCGAGGTGAAGCGCGCGCGCTGAGTGTCTTGCCCAGGGGAGCGCCGTGCCTCACCCTGGCCGCCCATCCACGGAGAAGGCCGCGACATGGACTTCGATCTCTCGGGCCGCGTCGTGCTGGTAACCGGCGGCAGCCGCGGCCTCGGCGCCGCAATGGTGCGCGCCTTCGCCGAGCACGGCGCCGACGTGGTGATCGCCAGCCGCAAGGGCCCGGCGTGCGAGGAGCTGGCGGCCGAGATCCGCGATCGCACCGGGCGCCGCGCGCTCGGCGTCGCCTGCCACGTCGGACGCTGGGCCGACTGCGACGCGCTCGTGGAGCGCGTCTACGGCGAGTGGGGACGCGTGGACGTGCTGGTGAACAACGCCGGCATGTCGCCCCTCTACCCCTCTCTCGCCGAGGTGAGCGAGGAGCTCTTCGACAAGGTGATCGGCGTGAACCTGAAGGGCGCCTTCCGGCTGGCGGCGAACGTCGGCACGCGCATGGCCGCGGGAGCCGGCGGCTCGATCCTGAACGTGAGCAGCATCGCCGCCGTCCAGCCCTCGCCGGCCGAGATCCCGTACGCCGCCGCGAAGGCGGCCCTCAACAACCTCACGATCGGTCTGGCCCAGGCGTTCGCGCCGAAGGTGCGGGTCAACTGCATCATGCCGGGTCCGTTCCTGACCGACATCAGCAAGGCCTGGAGCCCGGAGATGATGCGCGATCTGAAGAGACGAATCCCGCTCGGCCGCGGCGGCGAGGCCGAGGAGGTGGTGGGCGCCGCCCTCTACCTCGCCAGCGACGCCGCCAGCTTCACGACCGGATCCGTGTTGAAGATCGACGGCGGCCTGGCCTTCGCCCCCGCCTGAGCGCGGGCCGGGCAAGCAGACCGACGCCAGTCGGCCGACGCGCAGCGAGCCGAAGCCGAGGGAAGCGCATCGGGCTAGGCCACCGGCTCACGCCCCACGGCGCGCTCGGCCCAGTGCGTCTGGTTCAGGTGGTCCGCGAAGGGATCGCTCGCCGCGTCGGTGTGCCACGGGTACTCGGTGACCAGGGCGACGGCCTCGGCGCGCTCGCGCCCGTAGAGGCGCGCGATCACCGCCAGCGCCATGTCGGTGCCCGCGGCCACGCCCGAGGACGTGACGAAGGGTCCGTCCTCCACCCAGCGCGCCCGCTCCACCCAGTCCACCCTCTCGCTCTGGGCGGTGGCGAGGGCGAAGAAGATCTTGTTGGAGGTGGCCCGGTGCCCGTCGAGCAGGCCCGCCCGGGCCAGGATCGCCGAGCCCGAGCACACCGACATCGTCACCTCGGCCGTCCGCGAGCGCGTGCGCAGGAACTCGTGCAACGCTTCGTTCTCGAGCTGGGCGAGCGTCCCGATCCCACCGGGCAGGAGCAGCAGATCGAGCGCGGGCGCGTCGTCGAAGCCGTGGCGCGCCAGCGTCTCGGGCCCTTGGGCCGAGCGCACGGGGCCGGGCTCCCGGGCCACCGTGACGATGCGCAGCGACTCGCCGAGGCTGCCGAACATCTCGAGCGGGCCATAGAGGTCGAGCAGCTCGAAGTCCGGGTACAAGATGGCACCGAGGGTGCGGACGCGGTGGGTCGGGGTCATGGGCGGCTCCTCGCGGCGGGCGCGGCACCCAGGCTCGTCCGGGCCGCACCCGTCCGCCAGGACGGAGACCCCTCGGATCCTGCCAGACACGGCGGTGGGGCTACGCGCGCCGGCGGGCGAGCGCCATCCCGACGAGCCCGAACACGATCAGGGCTCCCGTGGTCGCCTCGGGGATCGGCGTGATGTACGGAGCGAGATTCACGTCGTCGAGGGTCTGGTAGGCGCCGCCGCTGTAGGAGAACCGGATCGTGCTCGAGCCGGCGCAGCATCCCTCGAAGCCGATCCAGTCCAGCGTGTAGGACTCGCCCTGGTTCAGGGTCACCTGGTTGGTGAACACGTCGGGGTTGTTCCAGTCGTTCGCCCACCAGAGATCGTCGGTGCGCACATACTCGCTGATCACCTGACCGTTCGAGTTGTCCACCACCGCGGCCACGCCGCCGCGGCCCCAGTCGACCCCGACCTGGAACGTGTAGAGACCCGTCACCTCGACATCGAGGACGACCCGCATCAGCACACTGTAGTCGGTGGTCACGCCGCCGGCGTAGACCGCCGTCGACACGTTCGCGAGAGTGGCCACATTGGCGGCACCCAGCACGGAGCCCGCCTGGTGCTGGGCGAGCAGCACCGAGTAGCTGTCCCCCGCCTGGACCTGGTAGGTCGAGGTCGTGAACGCGACGTCGATCATCAGGGCGTCCGCGGCCAGGGGCAGCGCCAGGACGATCGACAGAGCCGCGAGCGCGCGCGCGCATCGTGTGCGAGAGGGGGATCCCTTCGGGCGGGGGGTGGATCGCTGCATCGTGGCCGCTCCCGAGCGCGCCGGCTCGACACGGACTGGTGGTCCATCCGAAGTCGGCAGATGTCGCCCCGGGCTTGAGGCGCCTTCCGGCGGCGCCGGGCGGGCCCGGCGCCTCCCTCCTATGCTCGCCGGGCGCGAGAGGGGTCGAGGATGGGCGGCGGAACGCGGACGAGCACACGGCGGATCGCGACGACCCCGAAGCCCGGGCGCCCCGTGCGCGGCTCGCGCACGGGACAGCCGCTCAACGCGACCTTCGATCTGCTCGGCCGGCGCTGGGCGCTGTCGGTCGTGTGGGCACTTCGGAACGGTCCCACGGCCTTCCTCGAGGTGCAGAGCCTGCTCGAAGGAATCTCGTCCAGCGTGTTGACGAATCGACTCCGCGAGCTCGGCGAGGCCGGGGTGGTCACCACCGACGACGATGGCCGCTATCTCCTCACGCCGGAGGGGCGCAGCCTGTGCCAGGCCCTCCACTCGCTGCGGGACTGGTCCGACCGGTGGAGCCGGCGCGTCGGCGGCCCGAAGGGGAAGTCCGGCGGACGGCGCTGAAGCACGCCCGCCTCCCGCCAACGGGCCGATTCAGCGCTCGGACTCTGCGCGCGCGAGCTCGACGACGCGCGCTCGCGATGCGGCGGGAAACGAGAGCTGCGCGACGACGATCATCACGCCGGCGCGACCACGCAGGCGAAGGTCGGACAGCCCCTCTCTCCCTGGAGGCGCGCCGCGCGTGCCACGAAGCAGATCGCGTGGTACCAGCCCGTCAGGACCAGCAGGTCGAGCAGCTCGGGCTCGGAGAAGGATTCCGCGAGCCGGGCCCAGAGGAGATCCGGGACGTCGCCGGTGGCGGTGAGGGAGTCGACCAGGTCGATCACCAGACGTTCCCGGGTCGACGCCCAGCACGCGTCGGCCGAGCCGCCGTGCGTGAGCGAGGAGACCTGCTCGCCCGTCAGGCCGACGCGAGGGGCGAAGTACGCGACGTGCACGCCCCACTCGTACTCGCACCCGAGCCGGACGCAGGTGCGGTCGATCAGGATCTCCCGCTCGCGCTCGCAGAGGGTCAGCTCCTTCCCGAGCCCGTAGGCGCCCAGGTGCCAGCTCGCCTGGGCCATCGGGAGGTGCTTGACCATCAGTCGGAACAGGGCGATCGGTGTGAACTCCCGGGTCACCATCATGCGCTCGAGCTGAGCGCCCACCGCCGGCTCGAAGGGAGCCTGGAGCGGCTCGATCCTCGCCATCGCATCGCTCATCGATCCAGTCCTTTCACTTTCGATTCCGAAGTAACGAGAGCGATGAATACCGCTTTCGATTTCGAAGTCAAGGCGACCCGATCCGGGATCGCGCGGGTCCCGAGGCGGCGATTGACGCACCCCGCCCGCTCGTCCATGCTGAGCGCGCCCCGTACCTCGGCAGGGAGATCATCATGACGTGCATCGATCGGTCGAGCATTCTGGCCAGCGGGGGACTTCTCTTCCTCTTGCTGCTGCCGCTGCCCGGGCTGGGCGATCCCGGGGATGCGCCCCGGCTCCACGACTGCGGGGACCGGATCTGTGGCGAATGGAAGCCCAAGGGCGACAACACGTGTCGCACCTGCGAGACGGCCCAGTGCAAGGAGGTGAGCGACGGCGAGGCGCTCGCGGGCACCAAGAAGGAGACCGAGTGCTACGAGGGGCACGGCGCTCCTCCGCCCGAGGACTCCCAGGGTTGACGACCCTGCCGCGCGCCGCCTGACGGACGTCGGCCCGGCGGTCTGCCGCGCGCCGCCGGTCAGCGCGGGCGGTGCGTCGTCCCCTCGCCGCGAGTGATGTGCAGCGCCTCGCTCGGCGCGTGGACGTTCGCGGTGTGCCAGACGCCGCGGGGCACGATCGCGGCGGCGCGGTCGCGCAGCTCCACGACGCGCTCGCCGCCGGGCTCGTCGAGCACCAGGTCGACGGCTCCGGAGAGCAGCACCACGACCTCGTCGCCTTCGGGGTGCACCTCCCAGGAGGTCCAATCCGCGTCGAAGCGGAACACGGCCACCAGGCGCTCGCCCAGATCGTCGCGCTGCTCGATCGTCTCCCAGAAGTCGGGAGCCACGGCGAGACGCGTCACGTCGGGGCCGTCGGGCAGGCTCAGGTAGGTGGTCTCGAGGTCGAAGCCCCTCTGGGTCTCGCGGCTCGGCATCTCTTCATCCTCCCGTTGCACGGGCCCGCGCGCGTGCGTTGGCGTGGCGGCGGGCGGCGGTGAGCAGATCGGCCCACCAGGCGCCCATCATGTTGCCGAAGGCGGAGGCGTCCATCCCGTGGCGCGCCGGATGATCGGAGCGCAGGGCCGCCCAGCCGCGGTGCTCGACCGAGACGCGCGTGGCGTCGCCCTCGGGCTCGAAGCGCACCTCCACCTCCGTGCTCTCGTCCGGTGCGAAGCTGCGAGCGCGGAAGGAGAAGACCAGCCGGCGCGGCGGATCCCAGACGCGGACGCGACCGACCTCGAAGGGCTCGTCGGCGTCGTCGGGGTACACCTCGAGGAAGCGACCGCCCTCCCCCGGCTCGAGCACGAGGCGCCCCTTGCGCTCGGGGTGCCAGCGGAAGCGCGGTCCGCCGCGCCACCAGGCGTCCAGCTCCCCGGTGAACACGGCGAAGGCGGCCTCCGGAGCGACCTCCACCACCGTCGTCACGCGCACGGCGTCGCCGTCCTTCACGAGCGCTTCCGCCCGCGCGGGCGCTCGGCGTGCTCCTTGAACGCGCCGAGCTGATCGCCCCAGAAGGCCTCGACCTCGGCGAGCCATGAGGAGAGGTCGCGGAAGGGCTCCGGACACAGCCGAAACACGCGGCAGCGCGCATCCTCCTCCGAGCGCTGCTCCTCGACCAGCCCGCGCGTGCGCAACACGCGCAGGTGTCGGCTCATCGCAGGAGGGCTCATCCCGAAGGCGCGGGCCAGCTCGCCCGCCCGGCGCGGGCGACCGCGCAAGAGCTCCACCACGCGCCGGCGCGTGGGATCGGCCAGCGCCGCCAGGGTCCGGTCGATCGCCGCCTCGGGCATCGCTACTTCCCCGCGTAGGCGGCGGTGATCTCTTCGGGCGTCATCTCGCGCAGGCGGGTGGCGAAGATCCAGTGATGACCCTCGGGATCGACCACCCGGTACTCGCGGTCGCCGTGGGGCTGGTCGCTGGGCTCGGCGGCGATCGTGGCCCCCGCCTTCCGGGCACGCGCGAAGTGGGCGTCCACGTCCTCGACCTGGACGTAGAGCTGGCTGTGCACCGAGGGCAGCTTCGCCGGGCTCGCGAAGCCCATCTCCGGGTAGCTGGAGGCGAGCATCAGCGCGTTGCCGCCGCACTCCAGCTCGGCGTGGCCGACGCGACCGTCCGCCATCGCCAGGCGGAAGCGCTCCTCGAAGCCGAAGGCCTCGCACAGGAACGCGATCGCGGCCGGGGCGTCCTCGTAGCAGAGGTAGGGGATGATCGTCTGGGGAGCGCGCAGGGGGTTGGCGGCCACGGGAAGTCCTCCGGTGAGTGGGGGCATATAATTTACTATCACGTTAACTATTTTACGACAAGTGAAATTCTCGCGGCGCCGCTCCGAAGGCGGACCCGTGAGATAAAGTGGGCCGCCGTAGACCGCGGAGCGCGAGGAGACCCCCAATGGCCCTGCGCGAGAAGCTGAAGCCCCGGATCCAGGACTGGGCGATGCACTTCATGGACGACCTGCGACCCGAGACGGTCGCCGGGACCGAGGGGGAGGTGCTGGAGGTGGGCTTCGGCACCGGGCGCAACCTGCCGCTGTACCCGGCGGCGGTGAAATCGCTGACCGGCCTCGACCCGCTCGTCACCGAGGGCGTCGAGGCGGTGGAGGCGCGGATCGCCGCAGCCCCCTTCCCGGTGGTGCGCGCCGCGCTGCGCGCCGACGGCGACCTGCCCTTCGACGCCGGCCGCTTCGACTGCGTGATCACCACCTGGACCCTGTGCTCGATCCCCGACGCCGCGGCGGCGCTCCGCGAGATGCACCGCGTGCTGAAGCCCGGCGGCCGCTACCTGTTCGTCGAGCACGGCCGCGCCCGGAGCGAGAGCACCGCGCGCTGGCAGGATCGGCTGAATCCCCTGTGGAGACGCATCGCCGACGGCTGCAACATGAACCGCCCGATCGATCGGCTCGTCGAGCAGGGCGGCTTCGAGCTCTCCTCCCTCGACCGCTTCCGCTACAAGGGCCCGGGCGTGCTCGCGCAGATGTACCGCGGCGTCGCGACCCGGAGCTGATCGACCCCGTGTTCGACCTCGACCTCGGCGACGAGCTGGACCTGCTGGTGGAGACGGCACGCAAGCTCGCGTCCGAGGAGCTGCGACCGCGACTGCGCAGCGCCGAGGCGGCGCGCGGCGTGGACGGCGCGGTGCGTGAGGCGTTCGCGGCGATCGGGCTGGCGGGACTGGAGCTCCCCGAGGAGCGGGGAGGCGCCGGTCTGGGCCCGCTCGCGCGCGTGCTCGTGAACGAGGAGCTGGCCGCCGCCGACGCGGGCGCCGCCCTGGCCCTGGACGCCACCGGCCCCGCCCTCTACCCCGCGCTCGAGCTGGGCGAGGGAGAGCTGCTCGAGGGGCTGCTCGAAGCGGTGGCGCCGCCGGGCGCGCGCGCGGCGCTGCTCGAACTCGACCCGGACGCGCTGCGCGACGGCCGCCTGCACGCCGAGCTTCCCTGGTGGCCCGCCGACCGCGTGGAGGCCGTCGTCGCGCTCGTGGGAGACGAGGCGCTGCTGGTGCGCGACGGGATTGCGGCGACGCCGCTCCCCGGTGCCGGTCTGCGCGCCGCCGGCGCCTGCCAGCTCCAGCTCGAGGACGCGCCGATCGCCGGCCGCGCGAAGGGCGCCGCCGGTGCCGCGCGCGCGCGGGCCCGGGCGCGCCTGTACGCGGCGTCGCTGCTGCTCGGTGTGCTACGCGACGCCTGCGACTTCTCGCGCGCCTACGCCCAGGAGCGCCACGCCTTCGGCCGACCGATCGCCCACCATCAGGGCCTCGCCTTCCTGATCACCGACATGCAGATGGCCGTGGATGGCGCGCGCCTGCTGGTGCACGAGGCCGCCTGGCGCCTCGAGGCGGGAGCAGCCGACGCGGGCGCTGCCGCCGCCGCCTTCGCCCAGTGCATCGACGCGTCGCGGTGGGTGGGGCCGGCCGGCGTGCAGATCCTCGGCGGACACGGCTTCATGGCCGACTACCCGATGGAGAAGGCGATGCGCGAGGCGCGCGCGCTGGGCCTGTGGCTCGGTGGCTTCGACGCCGCGATCGAAGACGCGGGACGCGCCCTGTGCGAGGACGCGAGCGCCCCGCTGGAGCTCTGCTAGTGGAATTCGCCGTCGACCCGCGCACCCGCGAGCGCCTCCAGGAGGCGCGCGCCTGGGGTCGCGCCGCGATGCGCCCGGCGGGCCTCGAGTCCGACCGCCAGGCGGCGCCGCTCCCCGTCGACCACCCCTACTTCGCGAAGGCCGTGGAGCGCGGCGGCGGGCGCACGCGCTGGCCCGGCCCCAGCGGCCGCCCGTCCGCCGACGCCGAGCGAACGAGCGTGGTGGCGAGCCTGCTGCTGGCCGAGGAGCTCGCCTACTGGGATCGCGGCGTCTTCGTCGCCGACCCGGGTCCGGGCCTCCCGGAGACGAACGTGCTCGCCCTGGGCACGGAGGAGCAGAAGGAGCGTTTCCTGGGTCCCTTCGTCGCGCCCGACCGGCCGCGCTGGGCGTGCTTCGCCATGACCGAGCCGGGCGCCGGCTCGGACGCCGCGGCGATCGCCACGACCGCGCGCCGGGACGGCGACGGCTGGATCCTGAACGGCGCGAAGTGCTTCATCGGCGGCGCCTCGCGCTCGGACTGGATCCTGGTCCAGGCGACCCTCGACCCGGCGAAGGGTCGCGCCGCCCAGCGCGCCTTCTTCGTCGAGC
>CAZZFT010000088.1:13770-20356 GCA_964653555.1 uncultured Spirochaetales bacterium
CTTCAAGATCGAGAAGAAGATGGGCCTGCGCGCGTACGAGTCCACCTCCTTCACCCTCCGCGACTGCCGGGTGTCGGCCGCGAACCTGCTCGGCGGCGAGACCGGGGGCGACTCTCGCGCCGGATTCAAGACGGCGATGCGCACCTTCAACGCGGGGCGCCCGGTGATCGCGGCGAATGCGGTGGGCATGGGTCGCGCCGCCTTCGACGAGGCCCTGGCCTTCGCGCGCGCCCACGATCTGCTGTGCCGCGACCGGGTTCGCGACCGGCTCGAGGCGATGGCGCGCGTGCTGCGCATGGCGCGCCTGGTGTGCCTGCGTGCGGGCTGGCTGGCCGACCGCGAGCGTCCCAACATCGTGGAGGCGTCGATGGCCAAGGCGCTCGCCGCGGGCCTCGCCCAGCAGGCGACGACGCTGGGCATCGAGCTGCTCGGCACCGTCGGCGCCCGCGGCGACCACCTGATCGAGAAGCTGTACCGGGACGTGAAGGCGATGGACATCGTCGAGGGCACCGGCCAGGTGCAGCGCGTGATCATCGCGCGCCAGCTCGTGGGGCTACCTCGCTAGCGAGCCGCGCGCAGGCGCTCGGCGAGGCGGAGCCGAGCGGAGACCGAACGAGTGGATCCACGAGAGCAGAGAGGGACATGACGCACTTCGGAACCTTCGGCGACGTGGCGGTGGAGCTGGACGACGACTTCGTGGCCCTGGCGGAGATCCGGCGCCCACCCAACAACTTCTTCGACCAGACGCTGATCGCCTCCCTCGCCGACGCCGTGGAGGCGCTGGACGCGGAGCCGACCTGCCGCGCGCTGGTCCTCGCCTCTGAGGGCAAGCACTTCTGCGCGGGGGCCGACTTCTCGAACCCCGGCGGCGGCATCCGCGGACCCGAGGGTCGCCACCTCTACGACGAGACGGTGCGCCTGTTCGCGACCCGGACCCCGGCGGTGGCGGCGGTGCAGGGGGCGGCCATCGGCGGCGGTCTCGGCCTGGCCCTGTGGCCGGACTTCCGGGTGGCGGCACCCGAGGCGCGATTCTCGGCGAACTTCGCCCGGCTCGGCTTCCACCACGGCTTCGGCCTGAGCGTGACGCTGCCGCGTGTCGCCGGAGAGCAGCGCGCGCTGGAGCTCCTCTACACCGGCGAGCGGATCGGCGGGGAGCGGGCGCTCGCGCTCGGCCTGTGCGACCGGCTCGTACCGCGCGAGCGCGTGCGCGACGAGGCCCGCGCCTTCGCCGCCGACATCGCCGCATCCGGTCCGCTGGCGATCGACGCGATCCGCGAGACCCAGCGCGGCGGCCTGGCCGAGGAGATCCGCCGCGCCACGGACCGCGAGCGCGAGGTCCAGGAGCGGCTGGAGAAGAGCGAAGACTTCCGGGAGGGCGTCGCCGCGATGGCGGCGCGCCGTCCGCCGGTGTTCCGCGGGCGTTAGCAAGGAGGCCGGCTCGAAGAGCCGGCCGACGCGCAGCGAGTCGCAGGCGAGCGAAGGCAGGCCCCTGCCGAACAGGAGGCCGGCTCGAAGAGCCGGCCGACGCGCAGCGAGCCAACGGCGAGCGAAGGTCGAACGGGTGGATCTGACGCTTCTCTCCACCCGGAGCTAATCTGCGCCGATGGCCCTGCGCCTGCTCGTGCTCGACGGCTATGCGGCCGAGGGACGCGACGAGCTGCGCGAGGCCGGTGGCAGCGTCGCGAGCGAGCTCTACGAGCGACTGCTGCGCCTTCTCTCCCCCGAGGCCCGTGTGGAGCGCGCCTTTCCCGCCGACGCCGGGTCGCCGCTGCCCGACGCCACCGCCCTGCGTGGCTTCGACGGCGTGGTGTGGACCGGCTCCAGCCTCACGATCCACCGGGAGGGCGACCCGCGCGTCGCGCGCCAGATCGAGCTCGCGCGCGCCGTCTACGACGCCGGCGTGCCGAGCTTCGGCAGCTGCTGGGCGGCGCAGCTCGCCGTGGTCGCCGCTGGCGGCCGCTGCACGGCGAATCCGCGCGGGCGCGAGTTCGGCGTGGCGCGCCGGATCGCCCTCGACGACGCCGGACGCGCCCACCCGATGTTCGCCGGCAAGCCGCCCGTGTTCGACGCCCTCACCAGCCACTCGGACGAGATCACGACCCTCGCCCCGGGCGTCCGAACGCTGGCCGCGAACGACTGGAGCCGCGTCCAGGCGGTGAGCGTCGAGCGCGGCCCTGCCCGCTTCTGGGCGGTCCAGTACCACCCCGAGTACGACCTGCACGAGGTGGCGAGCCTGTGCCGTCTGCGCGCGGGCGAGCTGGTGCGCGAGGGACGCTTCGCGAGCCTCGCCGCCGCCGAGCGCTACGCCGACGACCTCGAGGCGCTGCACGCGGAACCGGAACGCGACGACCTGCGCCGCGCGCTCGACCTCGACGCCAGCGTGCTCGACCCCGAGGTGCGCACCCGGGAGGTGCGCAACTGGCTCGCCTCACTCGGCTGAGCCGTCCTCCCCCGCGCCGCCGCTCCCCGGATCGCCACGCTCGGGCGGTGCGCTGCGGATGTGCACGTCGCGCTGGGGGAAGGCGATCTCGATCCCCGCGGCGCGGAAGGCGCGGTCGACGGCGAGGTGGAGCTGGTGGACGATCGTGAGCCGGCGCTCCACGTCCGGGCTGTAGCAGCGCAGCTCGAAGTTGAGCGCGCTGTCGCCGAAGCCGAGGAAGTACACCTGGGGCTTGGGCTCTGCGAGCACGTGCTCGTTGGCGCTGGCCACGGCGAGCAGCTCGCGCATCGCGGCCTCGGTGTCGGAGCCGTAGGCGATCCCGACCGGCACGTCCACGCGCAGGATCGGATCGCTGAGCGACCAGTTCACCAGCTGATTCGTCACGAACTCCTTGTTCGGAACCACCAGTTCCTTGCGGTCGAAGCCGGTGATCCAGGTGGCGCGGATCCGGATCTTCGAGACCGTCCCGCTGAGGTTGCCGACGGTGACCGTGTCGCCGACGCGGATCGGGCGCTCGAAGAGGATGATCAGCCCGGAGACGAAGTTGGCGAAGATCTCCTGGAGGCCAAAGCCCAGTCCCAGTCCCACGGCCGCCACCAGCCACTGGATGTTCGACCAGCCCACGCCCACGGCGTTGAAGGCGAGCACCCCGCCGATCAGCGTGATCGCGTACTTCGCGATCGAGGCGATCGCGTAGCGCTCTCCGGGTCCGGTCCCCAGCCGGCGGAACAGCGAGATCTCCAGCATGCCGGGCAGGTTGCGCACGAGCACCAGGGTCATGAACCCGATCAACACCGCGACGAGCAGGTCGCCGAGCGTGACCGGCACGACGTGCTCCTCGCTGTGGAGCCGCACGACCCCGTCCGCGCTCCTGGTCTCCACGCTGTGGATCTCGGTCGTGTTCCACAGATCGAAACCGTCGAGGATGCCGACGGCCGGAACCAGGCCGACCCACAGGAACCAGAGCCCCAGCACCATCGCCACGACGGCGGAGGTGGAGAGCAGGCGCCCGGTCTGCGCGTCGACGGTGGCGAGGTCGAGCTCGGGCTGCTCGACCACCGGCCCCTCGTCGCTCGGCTCGGCGCGCTCCGCTCCCTCGGCACCCTGGGTCTTCCGCCACTGGTCGAAGGCGAGGCGCCGCCGCGCCAGCAGCGCCCAGCGCAGGGCCAGGTGCAGCAGGGCAAAGAGCAGGAAGAGGAACACCAGCGTCAGGTGGTAGCTGCCGCTGAGCTGGAGGGCGGTCCAGTAGTAGCCGCGCGCCGCGGCAACGGCGAGCGCGAGCGGGACGCCGATGGCGACCGCGTGTACGAGGCGCCAGGTCCAGGGCTGGAGGCCCAGTTGATCCGAAGCGCGCAGGATCACGCGCAGGGCGCCCTGCTCGCGCAGGGCGCGGTGGCTGAACACCGTCAGGGCGAGCAGCAGCGCGATCAGTGACACGCGCCCGATCGATTCGCGCCAGGCCGGCTCCCCCCGGATCTCGAAGAGCTGGATCACGAACACCAGAGCAACCGCGAGCCCGGTGATCCAGGTCAGATCGCGGCGCAATGCCCGCACCGCCTGGGCGGGCCAGCCGAAGTGCGCCACCGCCAGGCCGTGGCAGCGCAGGATCTGGCGCGGCAGCTCGATCGTGAGCCAGATCAGACCGGCGGCCACCAGACCGCCGGCGAAGCAGCGCACGAACTGGGTCGCGTCGGGGGAGACCTCCAGGCGCCAGCCGACGTAGGCGACCGCCAGCGGCAGCCAGCACGACAGCACCACGGTCAGGGCGAGCGCTTCCAGGGTGGGCGCGACGTCGGTCTGCGTCACCGTCCCCGCCTGCTCCGCCAGCGCGCGCAGGCGCGGATCGAGCCGGCGGCGCAGCACCAGGCCGCCGAGCCAGATCACCGCGACGCAGAAGTTCAGCAGCCACGCTCCGACGAGCGCGGCGATCAGGGCCCTCCCGAGCTGCTGCCACCAGCGCGGCTCGGCGAGCCACTTCAGGGCCTCGATCCCGTCGCGCACCATCTTGGGCCGCAACGCGTCGCCGCTCGGGATCCAGAGGATCCGCTGGTCGATGAACAGCAGCAACGCCTCGGTCTTCTCGACCAACTCCTGCTGGCGCGCGTCGAAGTCGACCAGCTTCTGGAAGTAGACCTCGTTGTCGGCCACCAGCGCCTCGAGGTGCTTGCGCTTGGTCTCCAGCAGGTCGCGCAGCAGCGCCTCGAAACGCTGGCGCTCCTCCTTCTTCACGTCGTCGCCGAGACTCTGCAGACCGAGCTCGACGATCCGGTCGATGTCCGAGAGCGTGCCGAGCTCCTCCCGGAGCTGGTCCTGACGCTCCTCGACGGCGGCGATCTCCTGCTGGCGCATGCGGATGTAGCGGCGGTAGAGGCCGACGTCGGGGGCCTCGGCGCGCATCCTGCGCAGCAGCAGTCCCACCGAGTCGGTGAGTCCCGCCGATTCGACCTTGCGGTCGAGCCGCTGGCGGTCGGCCTCCACCTCGGCGATGCGCCGGTCGACGTTGTTGAGCTTGCGCGAGACGTCGGCGATCGACTCCAGCAGGCCGTCGGTTCCGTAGCGGTCGCGGGCGAGCTGGGCGTTGTCCTGGGCGATTCCGCGCACCACGTCGCGCGCGACGCCAGAGAGCGAGTCCGCGTCGCGGAGCAGCGCGAGCGCGCGCTCCGCCTCGCGCTGCGCCTCGCGCTCGCGGCTGCGGGAGAGCGCGACGCGCAGGCGTTCGATCTCCTCCTCGCCGCGCTTCACGCGCAGCCCGGCCCGCTCGATGCGCCGCTCGAGCAGCTGGCCGCGGGCATCGTAGCTCAGCAGCTCCTCCTCGAGGGCGCGGATCTCGGCCTCGATCGCGGCGCGACGCGCCCGGTCGAGGCGCTCGCCCAGCTCCAGCGACTCGGCATCCTCCCCGACCGGGGCGGCAGTGGCGGGCGGCAGCGCCGACAGCCGCGCCTTCGCGTCGGCGAGCGCGTCGGGCAGCTCGCGGCGGCGCGTCGAGCGCCGGTCGCGCTCCTCGTTCAGCTCGGCGAGCTCGCGCTGGGCGAGGGTGAGGTCCTGCTCGACCCCCAGGACGCGCAGCTCGATCTGCTCGGACACCAGATCCGGGTCCACCGCTTCGGAGGCGGGCTTCTGGAGCCGGGCGATCTCGGCCTCGATCTGCCGCAGGCGCTCCGGCGCGCCGAGACGCGCCGACTGGTACTCGTCGGCCTTCGCCTTCCACTCGGAGGCGCTCGCCTCGGCGCGCGCGGCCTGGGCCTGGAGCTCCTCGAGCTTCTTCTGCGCGTCCTCGCCGGCCGGGGTCTGGGGGAGGACGGCCGAGGAGGGATCGTCCTGGGCGCGCGACGGTGTCGCGACGCCCCAACACGCGGCCGCGAGCGCCGCCATGAGCCCGATCGCCGCAGCCGACGCGCGAAGCCGCCTCACGGCGCGGGATTGTATCGGAGTCGCGGCGTCTGGCGCGCTTGTTCGCGCGCGGCGATTCGGCGAGCATCCCGCCGTGCCGCTGGCGACACCCTCGTGGCTCCTGGCGCTGTGCGTCGCGCTGCTGGTCGGACTGGGCGCCTTCGAGTACACGCGCCTGCTCCGGCACCGGGCGTCGATCCCGATCCGCATCCACGTCAACGGGACGCGCGGCAAGTCGTCGGTGGTGCGGCTGATCGCGGCGGCCCTGCGCGCCCACGGCGTGCGCACCTACGCGAAGACCACCGGCTCCCTGCCCCGGCTGATCGGCCCCGACGGCACCGAAGTGCCGGTGTTCCGCCCGGGGCTCACGAACGTGATCGAGCAGGTGCGGATCCTGGCGATGGCGGCGCGCGACGGCGCCGAAGCCCTGGTGCTCGAGTGCATGGCCCTCCAGCCGCAACTCCAGTCCCTGAGCGAGCTGCGCATCCTGCGCGCGACCCACGGCGTGATCACCAACGCCTGGCCCGACCACCTCGACGTGATGGGTCCGACCGGCGGCGACGTGGCGGCGGCGCTGCTCGGCACCTGCCCGCTGCGAGCCGTCCTGTTCACCGGCGAGCGCGATTACACGGGCCTGTTCGAGGCCGCCTGCGCCGACCGCGGGAGTCGCCTGGTGTGCGTCGGACCGGAGCAGGCGGCCACCGTGAGCGACGCCGAGCTGGCGCGCTTCGCCTACCTCGAGCACCGCGAGAACGT
>CAZZFT010000089.1:0-20167 GCA_964653555.1 uncultured Spirochaetales bacterium
GGTGCGGAAGTGCATGCGCGTTCCGTTCCACCACACGAAGAAGGGCTTGCCGGCAGCGTGCTGCTCCTCGATGAAGGCGGCCGCCCGGTCCGAGGTCTCGTCGTCGATCGTCTCCATCCGCTTCTTCGTCAGCGCCCCGGTGTCCTCGATCTTCTGCTTCCCGTTCGGCTGGGCCCAGGAGTGGATCACGCCGCGCGGCCCGAAGCGCTCGCGGAAGGTCGTCTTGCCGTCGGCGAGGACCATGCCTCCGGGATAGTCCTCGTTCTCCGGCTCCTCCTCGGCATTCAAGTGGTAGAGGTTGCCGAAGAACTCGTCGAAGCCGTGGTTCGTCGGCAGGTGCTCGTCCTTGTCCCCGAGGTGGTTCTTGCCGAACTGGCCGGTGGCGTAGCCGCGCGCCTTGAGCAGGCCCGCGATCGTGGGCTCCTCCTTGCGCATGCCCAGATCCGCCCCGGGCAGGCCGACCTTCGAGAGGCCGGTGCGGAACACGCTCTGCCCCATGATGAACGAGGCCCGGCCGGCGGTGCAGGACTGCTCCCCGTAGTAGTCGGTGAAGATCATCCCCTGGTCGGCGATCCGGTCGATGTTGGGCGTTCGGTAGCCCATCAACCCGCGCGTGTAGGCGCTGATGTTCGACTGGCCGATGTCGTCGCCCCAGATCACGAGGATGTTGGGCTTGGCGCCCGCTTCCTCCGCGGCCACTGCTGAGCCAACGTGGACGAGACAGATCGT
Organism: uncultured Spirochaetales bacterium; assembly: GCA_964653555.1. Taxonomy (GTDB): domain Bacteria; phylum Myxococcota_A; class UBA9160; order UBA9160; family SMWR01; genus JAHEJV01. The sequence continues at coordinate 730 of CAZZFT010000089.1, forward strand.
GCTCAGTACGGCACTGAGGACGCGAAGCTGGGTGCGCATGGAGATCCTCCTCGGCGAGACCGGACCACCATAACGCCTCGTCCTAGACGAGCGACCTCGCGTCCTCGCGCCTCACGGCGGGATCCTCGCGGAGCGGGTGCGATAGGCGCGTTGCTTTTTCACCCCGGATCCTGCGATCGGCGGGCGATTCGCCGGAATCCGCTCCGCCTCGATCGTTGCCGGATGCCCGGTCGAGTTGCCGACGGGCCTCCCGGCGGATCCATCGAGGGCTCTCCAGTGGGACTCCGCAAAGGAGCGTCGACACTTGCGCGCGGCTGAACCCTTGCTGAACGCGCGTTGCGTCCCCGCTGCATGCCTCCGCCCACTTCTCAAGGGTCGCCGCGCGCCGGCCGATCCGATCCCGGGGGCCGGAGGAGCCATTGGAACACGGACGGCGCCTGTACGACCTCGTCGCATGGGTCGCGGTGACAGCGCTCGCGTGTCTCGTCATCGGCACCGGGCTGGCGCGGCCCGTGACGAGGCTCACGGCCGACGCGCTGCTGCGTCTGGCCTCGGAGCGTCCGCCGGCCCCGCCCGTCGGCCAGCCGGACGTCGTGCTGGTGGCGATCGATCCCCAGAGCCTGCGGGCGCGGCCCGACTGGCCCTGGCCGCGCACGCTGCACGCCGAGGCGGTGCGCCGCCTGCACGCGTCCGGGGCGAAGGCGATCGCCCTCGACGTGGATTTCTCGACCGAGCGCGGCGACGAGGCCGACGCGGAGCTGGTGCGTGCCGTCGCCGAGGCGGGGAACGTGGTGCTGGCCGCCTTCCGCCAGATCCAGGTGCTGCCGAACGGCGCGGTGCTCGAAATCGCGAACGCGCCATTTCCCGCGCTCGCCCGCGCCTCGGCCGCCGTGGGCAGCGTGCACATGCAGGTCGACTCGGACGGCGTGCTGCGCCGCAGCCCCCACGGCATAGAGATCCAGGGAGACCGCCACAGCTCGCTCGCCGAGGCGACCCTCGACGTGGCGACCGGCCGCGCGCCGGGGCCGGGCGTCGGTTCGTTTCCCGTCGACTATCGCCGCAGCGCCCCGGCGATCCCTGTCCTCCCGATGATCGACGTGATCGAGGGGCGCTTCGACCCGCGCGACGTCGCGGGTCGCGTGGTGCTGATCGGCGCGACCGCCGCCGAGTTCCAGGACCTCTGGCCCACGCCGGTCGGGCCGGCCGAGCCGGGCGTGTGGATCCAGGCGATCGCGCTGCGCACCGCCGCCGCGGTGCGCGCCGGCAAGCCGGTGCTGCGCCACGCCTCCACCGCCGAGGCCACCGCGGTCGTCGCGCTGCTGCTGCTCGTCGCCGCGGTGCTCGGTCGGGGATCCGACCGCACCCACGTCCGGCGCAGCGCGGCGCTCGTCGCGCTCGCCGTCACCTTCGCGCTCGCCTCCGCCGGACTGCTGGTGGCGCGGGGATGGCTCTTCGATCCGGTGGTTCCGCTGGGCGCGCTCGCCGTGCAGCACGTCGTCGGGCTCGAGCGCGTCCGCCGGCGCTTCGGCGCGCGCATCGCGGTCGGCGAGCAGTCGATCGCCGCGCTGGCCCAGGTCGGCGAGGTCACCGCCGCGCCGACCTCCGGCGACGCCGGGCTCGGCGTGGCACTGGCGCTGCTCGGCGACGTGGTCGACGCGAGCGGCGTCGCGCTGCTGCGCGCTTCCCCGGAGCGCGGCCTCGACGGCCGCCGCCTGGACTGGCAGCGGCGCGGGGCGGGCGAGATCGGAGACCCGGACGCGGCGCTCGAGGTGCTCGAGGCGCGCCAGGTGCGCATCTTCGAGGGATCCCGGCCGGGGCGCGCCGGCGCGCCCGGCGTCGCCGTCTACACGCCGCTCCACGCCGGCGAGGTCCCGATCGGCGTGCTCGTCGTGGAGCGCGACCGGCTCGAGCCTCTCGACGCCACCCAGCTGCGCACGATCGCGACCGTCGGCACGCAGCTCGCTCTGTCCGCCCACAACCTGGTCCTGCTCGAGGATCTGCGCACCACCTTCGACTCCTCGATCGAGGCGATCGCCAGCGCGGTCGAGGCGCGCGACGGCTACACCGAGAAGCACTGCCGGCGGCTGGCCGCGTTCTCGAGCCTGATGGCCGAGCGCGTCGGGCTCGACGCCGAGGAGATCGAGGCGGTCCGGCTCGGGGCGCTGCTCCACGACGTCGGCAAGGTCGGCATCCGCGACGAGATCCTGCTGAAGCCGGGCCGCTTCACCCCGGCCGAGCGCGGCGAGATGGAGGGGCACGCGGACATCGGACACCGGATCATCTCCGGCATCCACGGCCTGCGTCCCACGACGCTCGCCTGCGTCCGCCACCACCACGAGCGCTGGGACGGCACCGGCTACCCGGACCACCTGCGCGGGGAGGAGACACCCCTCGCAGCCCGGATCGTGGCGGTGGTCGACGTGTGGGACGCCCTCTCCACGGCGCGCCCCTACAAGCCCGCGCTTCCCCAGGAGCGCGTGCGCGGCCTCCTGCGCAAGGACCGCGGCTCCCACTTCGACGCGGCGCTCGTCGACCTGTTCCTCTCGCTGCTCGACGAGGAGGGCGAGGAGCTGCTGGCCTGGGTCGATCGCGAGACGGGGTCGGCGCGATGAGCGCGCGACACGCGTGGCTGTGGGTCGTCCTGCTCGCCGCCGTGAGTCCGGCCCCGGTCCGCGCCGAGGAGCTGGGGCGCCTGCGCGCCGCCGCCGCCAGCCATCCCGACGACCGGGACCTGGCCTGGGCGCTGGCGCGCAGCCTCGCCGACGCCGAGCACGACGACGAGGCGGTGGCGGTGCTCGAGCGTCTCGTCGCGCGCTGGCCCGACGACGCGGCCGCCCAGCTGCGCCTCGGGACCCTGCTCGAGGATCGGGGCCGCCACCCGGAGGCGCTCGCGCACCTCGATCGCGCCGTCGCCCTGGACGCCGGCTCGGGGACCGCGCGCATGATGCTCGGGGTCGTGCTGGGCCGGCTCGGCCGCTTCGAGGACTCCGATCGCCAGCTCGTGCTCGCGTCGGAGCTCGAGCCGCGTCTGCGCGCCGAGAGCCTGCTCCTGCGCGGCATAGCGCGCATCGAGCGCGGCGAGCTGGAGGTCGGCTTCCACCTGCTGGAGGAGGCGATCGAGCTCGATCCGCTGAGCGACGTCGCCGATGCGGCACGGCTGATCCTCGCGACCGAGCCGCGGGAGAAGAAGCCGCGGCTGCGCCTCCAGGCCTACGGCGGGATGGACTACGACTCGAACGTGACCCTGGACAACGGATCCACGCCCGGCCTGTCCTCGGACAAGGACGACGGCGCCGGCGTCTGGGGCGCGGTGATTGCCGGCGACGCGCTCGCCGGCGACGACCACACGCTGACCCTCGGCGCTCGCTACCACGAGCGCGACTACCTCCACCTCGACAAGTTCGACGAGCGGACCTTCCTCGGCTTCGTCACCGGCCAGCTGCGCTTCGGGCGCTTCGCCCTGCGCGCGTCCGGTGTTGGCTCCTACCTGATGCTCGGAGACTCGCCCTATCTCACCCAGGCGAAGCTGGAGCCGGACCTCCTGGTCTGGGTCGGCGAGCGGCTGGGCGTGGTGCAGATCGCGGCCAACGCGGAGGGTCACTTCTACGACGACGTTCCGCTGTTCCCGTCACTGGAGCGCGACGCGATCTCCTTCGGCGGAGCGCTCCGGCAGTTCGCGCCGATCCCCGGCTATCCGGGCGCGCGCGGCTCCTGGGGCTTCGAGTACGACCGCTTCGTGACCGAAGCCGACCGGGACGCCCTGGACTTCAAGGGAGACTACGACCGGCACGTCTACGGAGGCCGGGTCGAGGCGGACCTCCCGCTCTTCTGGAGCGTCGCCGCCGAGCTCTCCCTGGGCGTCACCGGCGAGATCTACGACCACGACAACCTGATCGACTACCTGTCCCAGCTCTCCGCCGACGGCGTGGCCCACGCCCGCCGCCGTCGCGACGTCCTGCTCGAGACCGGAGTCGCGCTCACCCGCCCGATCTTCGAGCACGTCGATCTCGAGCTGCGTTGGCGCTTCCAGGACCGCTTCTCGAACACCCAGATCTACGACTACGACCGCCACATCGTGGGCGCGCTGATCCGCGTCCGGACCTTCTGATTCCGTTCCTCAGCGTAAAGGAGAACCCCATGAGTCCGACGAACCAACGAACAGACGTTTTCCTCCGGCGCATCCTCGCGATCGCGCTGCTGCTGGCGCTCGTGCCCGCGGCGGCGCCGGCCGAGGACGCTGTGCTCGCGCGCGCGAGCGGCCGGGTCGAGGTGGGACGCGGCGAGCCCCCCGCCTGGCAGGCGGCGGTCCGCGGCGATGCGCTGGCACCGGGCGACCGGCTGCGCACGGGTCGCGACGGTCGCGCCGAGCTGGCCTGGCAGGGCGCCACGATCCGTCTGTACGGGGACTCGATGCTCCGGCTTCCGACAGAGGCCTGGGGCGCGAAGACCACCGGCGTCGATCTCCAGCGGGGATCGAGCCTGTTCGACGTGCAGCACCGCGACAGCGGATCCTTCGAGGTACACACGCCCGACGTGGTCGTCAGCGTGAAGGGAACGCGCTTCGGTGTCGGAGTGGACGGGGGTCCGGCCCAGGTGTGGGTCTACCGGGGGACGGTCGGCGTGCGAGCGCTGGCCCTCGAGGGTGCCCGCGAGGTGATGGTGCGCGAGGGGTTCCGCGCCGTCGGCGGCGCCGAGGGTCCGGCCGAGGTGTTCGTGCTCGACCACGGCGATCCCTGGAGCGGTTGGGCCGAAGGGCCGCCGCCGCGCAGCGCCGAGGCGGCGCCCCCCGCGCGCCGCGCCGACGACGCGGCGCGCCAGTCGGTGCACCAGGAGGCCCAGAGCCGCGCCCTCGCCCTGACCTTGGCGCGCCGGCCGGAGCTGGCCGATCGCCTCGCAACGATGCGCGCCCAACTGAAGGAAGAGGTGGATCGGGAGCGCGAGGACACGGGCGAGGCGCTGGAGGAGGCCTCGCTGGTGGATCCGGTGCTCGACGCCGGGTCCGAGGACGTCGAGCAGATTCTCAAGTCGCGCTACATCGAGCAGGTGCTGAGCTCCCCCACCGACACGCTGCAGGTGACGCTGTCCGACGATCGGATCATCGAGTGGACCAATCAGCAGGGCGTGACGTCGAAGGTCGAGGCCGAGGAGCTCGAGGACTTCCTCGCCGGCACGTCGTCGCTGCCGACGGACCTCGATACGGTGATCAGCGGGTCCGGTCGCGATCGCGAGGAGACCGCCGCGCTGCTGCTCGGGTTGATGGGTCGCTAGCGACGGGCGTCGCGGGCTCGGCGCGCCCGGTCATTCGGGGGCGCCGAGCCCCTCGTTCCGACGGGGCACCCGCGCGCACCACGCCCGGTGGAGCTGCTCCAGGATCGCTGGGTAGACGACCAGACGCCGGAAGGGATCGATCAACGCCATGTACAGGGACGTGATGCGCCCGACCGGGGCGACGTGGATCGCCCAGTACAGGCGGTAGCCGTCCACTCGCGGCTCGAGTGCGTACACCGAGAAGGCGTGGACGGTGGCGTTGCGGATCTCGCCGACCGCCTCGCGCTCGTGGACGTAGAGCGCGGTGAAGATCCCGTCCGGGCTGCCCGGCTCGACGGAGGAGCGCCGGCGGTCCTCGTCGGTCAGTCGGCTCCGGTAGGAGGGATCGGCCGCGGGCGGCGCGTCCCCGCGCCGCTCCGCGCGCGGGGACGTCTCGTCCCAGCCGAACAGGCGTCCGAGGAGCCGGCGCAGGGCGAAGAGCGAGCGCACCGCCGGATTCGCGCGCGCGCGCGAGCCGCCTGCGAGCAGCGCGCGGACGTCGGCGATCGTGCGATCGCTCCCGCCGCCCGGCAGCTCCACGCGCCAGACGTCGTGGAGCGGGACGTCCGCGAGCAGCGCATGGGCGCGCAGGGGCAGGGCGGCGTACTCGTCGGGGGTCGCGCGCGACCAGGGGCGCATGGCGGGCTCTCGGGGCGCGGGTCGACGCTAGCACCGGACGCCAGGGTCAGCCGACCCGCTCACAGATCGATCGCCAACCCCACCGTCATCCGGTAGTCGTTCTTCTTCGGCGTCTGTCCGTCCTCGTCGCGCGTGGGACCCTCGATCCGGTCCCAGGTGAAGGTGACGTCGAGATCGAGGGGGCCCCAGATGTCGAAGGAGAACACCGACGTGAGGTGGTGGTTGGTCTTGTCGAGGTCGGTGACGATCAGCTGGAGCTGGTAGGTCGTGTCCCAGTCGACGTCCTTCCACGGATCGAGCTCCAGGGTCGAGCCGAAGATCACCGCCGCGTCGTGCTCCGGGTCCTGGAGTCCCTGCTCGATCTGGTGGTAGTCGGTGCGCTGATAGCCACCGCCGAGGAGCACGTTCCAGTCGGCCCTGGGCCGGTCGAGGATGTCGTAGCCCACGCCGGCGCCGACGGTCGTGCGCAGCTCGATGTTCTGGAGGCGATCGCGGAAAGCCTCGGCGAGCGGCGCCACGACGTAGAATCGCCGTGACACGTAGTAGTTGAACTCCCCGTTCAGACGCTGATTGTTGGTGAGCTCGTCGCCGTCGGCCTCGCTGTAGGCGCTCTGGTAGCTCACGGTCGCCCGGGTGAGCGGTGTCTCCCGCCGGATCTGCGCGTTGATGTTGAGATCGGTCTGGTCCGAGTTTCCCGAGCGCAAGGAGAGGCCCAGCCCGACGTTCAGCGACCAGTAGTCGAGCTCGCGAAGGCCGCCCTCGATCATGTTCAGCAGCTCGTCGCGCGGGAACTCGAGGATCTCCTCGCCGGTGTCGATCCGGATCACGCCCCCGCGCATACCGGCGGTGCCCGTGAGGATGACCTCGTCGTCGTCTTCGTGGGTGAAGCGGTAGGTGTTGCGCCGGGCCGAGCGCAGCTCGGAGACGTCGTCCCAGTCGATCTCCAGATCGTCCAGCTCGTCGCTGTCGAAGTACACGGTCTCGTCGCTGATCAGCTCGATCGTGCCGCCCACCCACTCGCCGCTGGTCAGCTGGAGCCAGTCCTTCTCGTCCGGGGCGTACTCGGGCGGCCGCCAGGGGCCGATGATCGGGACCAGAGCGGGGCCGATCGAGAGCGGGCTCGGCGACTCGACCTCCGCCTCCTCGGCCCGAACCGGCGGACTCGCGAGGGCTCCCACAGCCGACGCGAGCAGCGCGAAGGCCACGGCTCTGCGCCTCGCCACGTCTCGAGTTCCTCCCTCCGGATCCATCACCCGCCGGTCGATCGGCTCGCAGCCGGAGGGACTCTGGCACGAAGGCGCGAGCCCGCGCCAGGGCCGACGCGATTTAGTCGGGCTGGCTCGTGCGCCACTGCCATAGCGCGTAGACGATTGCGAGCGGCCAGCACACGGCAGCGAGCAGCGCGAACAGGGGAATCGAGAAGCTCCCCTTCTCGGCCGGGCGCAGCGCGCGTCCGCCACGCTCTCCGTGCAGCTCATCGATCACCCGGGCCTTCTCCTCGAGAAGGCGATCGACGGCGAGTGGATCGCCGCAGTAGGGACAGCGGGCGGGCTCGCTCGCTCCGATCGCCACGGAAGTGGAGATCTTCGCTCGACAAGAGCTGCACTCCTCTACCTGGACTCGCAGTTGGCGAAGGCGGCCGTCCTGGATCCAGTCCGAGTGGCGGTCCCACACCAGGAACGCGCCGCCCGCGTTGTTGAGGTCGCGGATCGCGCGGTCCAGGGTCGCGGCGGTGAAGTCCGAGCTGGCCAGGAGATCGGCGGCGCGGATCTCGACATGCTCGTCGATCAGGCGCCGCAGGGCCCAGGCGCGCCGCTCCCGGCGACGTAGCCGGAACCCCGCGGCGAGCAGTCCGAGCGGAGCCGAGGCGCAGGCGAGCACCAGCCCGATGCCCCGGATCGATCCGACCGGATCCGAAAGGGAAACCGCGATCCAGATCGCCGAGCCGGCCAGCCACAACAGGCCCAGCGTCCACCCCGCGCGGAGCAGGGCGTCGTCGATCGAGAGGAGATCGGACCGGACCATCGCCTCGGCCATCGTCTGCGCGCCGAGCCAGCTTGACCCTGCGTCGCGGCGGGCCATGTCGCCGCCGAGGGAGCCACGCCCCCGGTGCGCCAGGCGACGCTGCGGCGCGCCACCGTCGCGCTGCTCACCTCGGGCGACGCCGACCTCGCGGCCTCCGCCCTGCGCGACCTCGTCCTCGCACCCGACGCAGCGCTCGTCGGCGTCGAGGACCTGCCCGATCGCCACGCCCGCCGCCGAGCGCGAGCTGGCCGCCGCCGCCGCCGACCATCCGGACGCCGGCCCGCGCCGGCGCGCCCGCGCCGAGCTCGCCAAGCGCGCTCGTTGAGCGGAGCCCGAAGCGGAGCAGCGCGAAAGCGATCGATCGACGAGCAGCTTTCCGGTATCAAGGGGTGCGCATGGCGCCGCCTCGAGCCCCGCTTCCGGATGCCGCCCCTCCCGATGCCCGGGGTGGGCCGGCCCGGCGCGATTCGATCAGCACCCTGTCCGCCCTCTCGATCGGAATCGGCGGCATGGTCGGGGGCGGCATCTTCGCGGTCACGGGTCTCACGGTGCAGCTCGTGCGCGGCGCCGCGCCGATCGCCTTCGTCGTGGCCGGAGCCGTGGCCCTGCTGACCGCCTGGTCCTACTGGCGCCTCACGCTCCGCTTCCCGAGCGCCGGCGGCACGGTCGAGTTCCTCAACCGCGCCTACGGCCCGGGACCCTTGACGGGCGCTCTGAACATCCTCCTGTGCTTCAGCTACGTGATCCTCCTGGCGGTCTACGCCTACGCCTTCGGCGCCTACGGCGCGAAGCTCGTCGCGACCGATCTCCGGGAGTTCGGCTTCTGGCAGCGCGCTCTCAGCAGCGGCGTCGTGGTCGCCCTGGCCTTGCTCAACTACTTCGGCGCCGCACTGGTGGTGCGCTCCGAGAACTTCTTCAACGCGGCGAAGATGGTGCTGCTCGCGATGTTCGTGATCGCCGGGCTCGCGATGCCGATGGACTGGGTGCGTCTGGCGCCCGACGACTGGGTGGGCCCCGTCGAGCTGGTCGCCGGCGCCATGATCATCTTCCTCAACTACGAGGGCTTCGAGCTGATCGCCAACGCGAGTCCGGACATCGAGAATCCGCGCAGGACGCTCCCGATCGCCTACCTCGGCGGGGTCGTGATCGCGATCGGGCTCTACGTCGCGATCGCGACGGTCGTGGTCGGCCACCTGGACTTCCCGTCCATCGCCCGGCACTCGGACTACGTGCTGTCGACGGCGGCCGAGGACTTCCTCGGCTCCGCCGGCGGGGTTCTGGTGGTGGCCGCTGCGCTCCTGGCCACGAGCTCGGCGATCAACGCCACGCTCTACGGCTCCGGGCGGCTCGCCTACCTGATCGCGCGCTCGGGCGAGCTCCCGGTGTCGCTCGAGCGCTCGATCCACGGGCAGCCGCTGGAGGGGATGATCGGGTTCGCCGTCTTGACCCTGCTGGCGGTGAACTTCCTGCCGCTCGCGGCGATCGCCACCATGGGGAGCGCCGGCTTCCTGCTGGTCTTCTTCGCCGTCAACGCGGCGAACCTGCGGCTGTCGGCCGACACCGGGGGACACCGCTGGATGTCGGCTCTGGCGGCCGCCGCCTGCGCGATCGCGTTCGTCGCGCTCTGCGGCCACACGCAGCGCGACCCGGCGACCCGCTGGCACCTCTGGGTGCTGGCCGGAATGGTGGTGGGCTCCTTCGCTGTCGAGCTGGCCTACCGCGCCGTCACCGGGCGCACGATCCGACTGCGCGAGAGACGGCGCCGGCCCTCCGTCTGATCGGCGATCGCCGCCTCAGATCTCCCGGTTCATCCGGAACCGCACCACGTCCGGCTTCGGCCGCTCCCAGTACCAGAGCTCCGGCGCCTGGTGCTCCTCGGCCATGCGGTTGCAGAAGCCCTGGGAGGTCCAGCACAGCACGTCGGGGTAGTCGCGGGCCTCGCTGTGCTGGATCATCCAGCGGTGCGCGTGCTCGCTGTCCTGCACCACCGCCGCCTTCCCGAAGTTCAGGATCGAGCCGGTGATCGAGGTGAGCAGGCGCAGGTCGCGGCCGAAGGCGGCGAAGCGCTCCTCGCGCGCCTCGCGCCCGACGACCTGGGTGCGTCGCAGGTATTCCATCTGCTGGTGGATGCCCGCGCGGATCAGGTTCTCGGCCGAGCGCCGGCCCGCGTCGATCAGGTACTGGTTGCTGCCTTCGCCCGGGTAGTCGCGCAGGAACTCGAGCAGGCGCCGGTACATCCGGATGTCGTACCAGCGCGCGGCGTCGATCGGGCCCGCCAGGATCTCGAGCTCGCCCGGCTCGAAGCGGCTCTGGAGCTCCTTCTCGGACAGCTGGGCCTTGGCCAGGTACTTCTGCATCACCTCGGCGTGGTTCGCGAGAATCGATCCCTTGATCGAGGGCGTGGCGGCCATCGGTCTCCCCATCACGTTGCGTTTCCGTTGCCGGATCCGCTTCGTGGTTGCGTCCATCCTCCCTATCGGAGGATCCGGCGGCGCGCTTCAGGGCCCGTCAGGCGGACGGTGCGAAATGCCCCATTCTGGGATACGGACGCGCTCACCGCGGGCCTTGCGCTCGCGACGCCGGTCTCGCCGACGCCGCGGGAGTACTACCCTCCGCGGCCATCCCGCCGCCCGCCCGCCAGGAGCCTCCCTCGTGTCCACTGCCCCGCTGCCCTTACAACGAGATCTCCCCACCCGCAACCGAGCCCTGGCGATGGCGCGCTCCGTGCGCGACGTGGTGCGAGCTCAGGCCGAGGCGTCGGAGCGCGAGCGCACGCTCACGAAGGAGACCGTCGAGGCGCTGTGGCGGAGCGGCCTGATGCAGGTCCAGAACCCGGTCGTGGCCGGCGGGCTCGAGCCCTCGATTCCCGAGCTGATCGAGGTGTACGAGGAGCTCGCCTGGCAGGACGCGTCGGTGGGATGGATCGGGATCGCAAACCTCCCCACCGCCGCCTTCGCCGCCGCCTATCTCCCCGACGAGGGCTTCGCCGAGGTCTTCGCCGCCCATCGCAACCGCGTGACGCTCGCGGGTCAGTTCGCTCCGAACGGGCAGGGCGTCGTATGCGACGGCGGCTACCGCGTCAGCGCCTCCTGGAGCTTCGGCAGCGGCACCGGGCACTCGGAGTACGTGGTCGGCGGCTTCATCCCGATGGTGGACGGCGTTCCGCGCATGGCGGCCGACGGCATCCTGCCCGAGCTCACCGTCGCGGTCTTCCCGCGCGACGAGATCGAGTTCCTGGACGGCTGGCACGTCACCGGCCTCAAGGGGACGGGAAGCTACGACTACCGGGTGGCGGACGCGTTCGTGCCGGAGCACCTCACGTTCCCGCTGTTCACGCGCGAGCCGAAGCGCGGTGGGCTCGTGTTCGAGCTGGGGATCATGCCGATCGTGGCGGCCGGCCACGCCGGCTGGGCGCTGGGCGTCTCGCGCAGCGCTCTCGACGACGTGATGGGGCTCGCGCAGTCGAAGGTGCGCATGGGCGAGCCGACGACCTTGGCCCACAAGCCGACCTTCCAGCGCGGCCTCGCCCACCACGAGGGGATGTGGCGCGCGGCCTGGTGCCAGGTGCGCGACGCGAACGAGCGCGTCTGGGAGCGCATGGAGGCGGGCGACGAGCTCACCCTGGCGATGCGCGCCGACCTGCGCCTCGCCGCCACCTACGCCACCGAGGCGGCGCGCGAGGTCGTGCAGTGGTGTCACCTGGCGTCGGGCACCACCGCGATCCGCGAGGGCAGCCGCCTCGAGCGCGCGTTTCGCGACCTGTACACCGGAACCCAACATGCCTTCATCAGCGAGAAGACCTACCTCGACGTCGCGAGCGTGATGCTGGGGCTGGTGGAGCAGAACCCGGGGCTCTAGGGCGCACCCATGATCGGGATCCCTTTCGAGATCGCGCTGGCGGGGGCGCTGGCCCTCTACATGGCGTGGGCGATCGGCGCCAACGACGTCGCCAACGCGATGGGCACCAGCGTCGGCTCCGGGGCGCTCACGATCCGCTGGGCGATCGTGGTCGCGGCCCTGCTCGAGTTCTCGGGCGCGTTCCTCGCCGGCGGCCACGTGACCGACACCGTGCGCAAGGGCATCCTCGAGATGGACCTCGTCTCCGGAGATCAGCTGCTCTGGGGCATGCTGGCATCGCTCGCCTCCGCGGCGACGCTCCTGCTCGGCGCGACCCGGCTCGGCCTGCCCGTCTCCACTACGCACGCGATCGTCGGGGCGATCGTCGGGTTCGGCACGGTGGCGATCGGCACCGATGCGGTGGTCTGGGCGAAGGTGGGACAGATCGTGGCGAGCTGGTTCACCTCGCCGCTGCTCGCGGGAGTGCTCGCCTACTACCTGTTCCAGATCACCCGCACCGCGATCCTCGACCAGGACGATCCGATCGCCAGGGTGCGCCGGATCGGCCCGCTGTTCTTCTTCTACGTCTTCTTCGTGATCGGGCTGGTCACCCTGTTCAAGGGACTCGGGAACCTCAATCTGAACCTCGACCTGCCCGACGCCCTGCTCGCCTCGGCGGCGCTCGGTGCGCTGGGAGCGGCCGCCGGTGCGCTGATCCTGCGCCATGTCCGCGAAGGCGAGCCGGTGGCGGGCCATCGCTTCAGCCGCGTCGAGCGCGTGTTCGTCGTGCTGCAGATCCTCACCGCGTGCTCCGTCGCCTTCGCGCACGGCTCCAACGACGTCGCCAACGCGATCGGACCGCTCGCCGCGATCGTCAACGTGGTCGAGGGGTCGGAAGTGGTCCAGAAGGCACCGGTCGCGCCGTGGATGCTCGCGGTGGGCGGGCTCGGCATCGTGCTCGGGCTCGCGACCTGGGGCTATCGCGTGATGGAGACCGTCGGCAGGAAGATCACCGAGCTGACGCCCAGCCGCGGCTTCGCCGCCGAGCTGGCCACGGCGACGACGATCGTGCTGGCCTCGCGGCTGGGGATTCCGATCTCCACGACCCACACTCTGGTGGGCGCCGTGCTGGGCGTGGGGCTCGCCCGCGGCATCGGCGCCCTCGATCTGCGGATCGTCGGCAACATCGTGCTGTCGTGGCTGGCGACTCTGCCGCTCGCGGCGGGCCTGTCGATCTTCTTCTACTACTTCTTCAAGGGCCTGCTCAGCTAGAGCGGGCCGGCAAGTCAGGAGAGCGCCATGGGCTGGATCGAGAAGCTGGTGGGCCGATCGCCGATCCGGCCCATGCAGGAGCACATGAAGGCGGCCGCCGTGTGCGCGCGCGAGATCATCCCGCTCGTGGAGGCGATGGCCACCGGCGACAAAGCGGCGATCCGCGAGCGCCGCACCGCGATCGACCGACTCGAGCACGCTGCGGACGAGATCAAGCACGACATCCGGAGCCATCTCCCGCGGCGCCTGATGCTGCCGGTGGAGCGCCGCGATCTGCTCGAGATCCTCGACTTCCAGGATTCGATCGCCGACGTGACCCAGGACGTCGCCGAGCTCGCCGACCAGCGCGCGATGCACCTGCCGGCCGGCCTGGTCGAGTCGATCCAGGCGCTGGCGGCGCGGGTCGTGGTCGCCTGCGACCAGGCCGAGCGCATCGTCGCCGAGCTCGACGAGCTGCTCGAGACCGGCTTCGCCGGTCGCGAGGCATCGCGCGTCGAGGAGATGATCGCGGAGCTCGGCCGCATCGAGAGCGAGACCGACGCCCTTCAGGACACGGCGTGCCGCAAGCTCTTCGCCCTCGAGGACGAGCTCGGCATCGCGACCGTCTACTGGCACCAGATCATCCTCTGGATCGCCGACATCGCCGACTACGCCGAGCGCGTCGGCAACCGGCTGCGCCTGCTGATCGCGAGCTGAACCGGAGGTCCGGGCCGGTCGTCGCTCTCAGCTCGGGTCGTCGCGCAGCACCCAGCCGAACACCAGCACGTCGTGCTGCTCGAGCTGGAAGGAGCGCCAGGGCGCCTGGGGCTCCTCGAAGAGCCGCCAGCGGTAGACCGACACGCGTCGGGAGCTGGGGGTGCGCCGTCGCAGCACGATCTCCCCGTCGGGGCGCGCGTGGAGCCGATAGGCGAGCCCCCCGGCGGCGCTCAGCGCCGTGGCGACCGTCGCACCGGCCTCCAGGCGCGTCCGTCCCGTCCGCTCGACGGCTCCGGAGATCACGACCTCGATCTCGCTGTAGCGAACGCTCACGCCGGCAGAGGGTATCGCGCGCCTCAGCGCTGCGCCTCGGCGCGGAGAGCACCTCGGCCGCGACGCGGGAGAGTAGACTGGCGCCATGCTCTCCAGGCCTCGGCGTCCTCCCATTCCCCTCGGTCCTCTGATCGCCGCGGCGCTGGCCGCGGCCCTCGGCGCCGGGCCGGCCTCCGCGTCGAGCGTGATCGTGAAGCTGCACTCCGAGGGTGCCCACGCCGTCACGGAGTGCGCCGAGCACCTCACCCTGCGCAACGAGCCCTTCGCTCCGGCCACCGCCGATCGCTCCGACTCCCTGGATCGCCTGCGGCAGGACCTCGGCGTACGCTCGATGCAGGCGATCTTCCGCCGCTCCGACGGCCGGCCCTTCGACCGGCAGCGGAGCGCGCTGCGCCAGCGCCTGGCGGCGGAGGCGTCGTCGCATTCGCGCACCCGGGGTCCGACCCCGGAGCCTCCGGATCTCGCCCACGTCTACCGCGTGGAGCTGGCGCCGGGCGTCGACCCGCAGAGCGCCGCCGCCCGCTTCCGCGAGGATCCCCACGTCGTCTACGCGCAGCCGAACTACACCGTCGAGGTCGACCGGCTGCTCGACGACCCCCTGCTGCTCTCCGAGGGCACCTGGGGCCAGCCCTATCCGGATCAGTGGGGCGTGTACGCGATCGGCGCGCCCGAGGCGTGGGACACCACGCTGGGCGAGGGCGTCGTCGTGGCGGTGGTGGACACCGGAGTCGACCTGGCCCATCCCGACATCGCCCCGAACCTGTGGGTGAACCCGGGCGAGGATCTCGACGGCGACGGCGTGGCCGAGCCCGAGGACCGCAACGGCGTGGACGACGACGACAACGGCTTCGTCGACGACCTCCAGGGCTGGGACTTCCAGGGGGAGGGGCAGCCGGGCGAGGACGGCCTGCCGATCGGGGACGCCGATCCCCAGGACGAGAACGGCCACGGAACCCACGTCGCCGGCATCGCCGCCGCGCGCGGCGACAACGGCCTCGCGATCGCCGGCGTCGCCCCGCGCGCCACGGTGATGCCCGTGCGCGTGTTCCCGCCCGTGGGCTCCGCCGAGGACGCGGTGGTGTGGCGCGGTGTGCTCTACGCGGGAATGAACGGAGCCGACATCGTCAACGCGAGCTTCTCCTGCGGCACCGTCTGTCGCGAGGATTCGCTCGGCGAGGAGGTCGTCCTCTATTTGTCGCAGATCGGTGTCGCGTACGTGACATCGGCGGGGAACGCCGCTCAGGACGTGATGCTGAAGAGCCCCGAGCGGCTGCGCGAGTCGATCGTGGTCGGCTCCCTCGAGCCTCCCGGTGACTCGCTCTCCTCCTTCTCGAGCCTGGGTCTGCTGGTGGACGTCGTCGCGCCGGGCGGCGACGTGCTCTCCCTGGCCGCCTCGGCGGCGCCCCGCTTCTACAGCCAGGCGACCTTCGTCGGCGACCTCGCGATGCGGCTGAACGGAACCTCGATGGCCACGCCCATGGTGAGCGGAGCGCTGGCCCTGTTGCTGGCCCACCACCCCGAGCTCACGCCCGAGCAGCTGCGCGCGCTGATCCGCGCCACCGCGAGCGACCTCGGCGCGCCGGGCCACGACCGCCTGTTCGGCGCCGGCCGCCTCCAGGTGGACGCTGCACTGCGCGCCGGAGTGCCGCTCGACCTGCGCGGTCGCATCGACGCGCCGCTTCCCGGCGACACGCTGGAGTGGGACGAGACCGAGGTCGCGATCCGCGGCTCCGTGGAGGGCGTCGACGTGGTGGACGTCGCGGTCGAGCTCGGCCGCGGCGACGAGCCCGAGCAGTGGACTCCCCTCGACCTGACGGCACCGCCGCCGCCCTTCGGGCCGCGAGAGCTGGCGCGCCTGTCCCTCTCGGATCTCGAAGACGGCGCCTACGTCCTGCGCCTCACCCTCTCCGCGCGCGACGGCACCCGGACCCGGGAGTTCACGCCCATCAGCGTCGACCGCAACCGACCCGTCTTCGTGTCCTCCGCGGAGCAGGTCGCCGACGCTCCCGAGGTCCAGGGCGCTCGCGTCGTCTGGCAGTCGCCGCGCCCGGTGGAGGGGGAGGAGGAGCCCGAGCTCGATCTCTTCGTCGGGCGGTTCGGCCGGGAGGGCGAGCGCCCGCTGGTGGCGGATCCCGGCGATCAGTTCGGCGCCGTCCTGTCCGGCAGCCATCTCGTCTGGCGCGAGCGCGCACCCGGGACCCTCCCCAGCGACCTGCGCGCCTGCCGGCTGGAGGGCTTCGGTCGCTGTCGACCCTTCGAGGTGGCGAACCGCGACGTCTTTCCCGGAGCGCCGCGGATCTCCGGGAGCCAGCTCGTCTACACCAAGCGGGTCGGCGGCGTGCAGTCCCTCGAGACCTGTCGTCTCTCGGGCCGCAGCTGCGAGGGAGCGTCGATCGCTCCCGAGGTGTTCGGGCCGCGGGCCCCCGCGATCGATCGGAGGCGCGTCGTCTGGTCCGGCACCCTGACGAGCTTCGGTCTGTTCACCTGTCTGCTCGGAGGTTCGGACGGCTGCGCCGCCCGGTCGCTCGCCACGAACGTGCAGCTGCCCGAGCCGATCGCCGTCTCCGACCGCTGGGTGGCGATGTCCGGTGCGGCGTCGAACGGGATCACCCTGGCGCTCCACGCCTGCCAGATCGATCCGACCGACTCCACCTGCCTCGCGCAGGAGGTCGCGGCCTTCCCCTTCAGCACGCCCGTCATGGCGGATCTCTCCGGCACGCGCCTGGTCTGGCACGCGGCGGGGGCGCACGGGCAGCCCGACGTGTACTTCTGCGAGCTCGCCGCCGGCCCGACCCCCTGCGAGCCCCAGGCGATCACCCACGACGCCGCGACCCAGTCCCGGCCGCGCATCGACGGCTCCCACGTGGTCTGGCTGGACGATCGCGGCGGCGTTGTGCGCGTCGCCTCCTTCGAGCTGCCCACGTTCGTGGCCCTCCGCGACCGCCGGGTCCGCGAGGGCTCGCTGCTCGCAGTCCACGTGCGCGTGGCGGGGCCGTCCCTGCCGGTCACCTTCTCCCTGCGCGAGCGGACGCACGACGCCGATGCGCTCGGCGCGCGCCTGCTTCCGCGCGGCGACACCCGCGCGCTCTTCCAGTGGCGGCCGCCCGAGGGCGACGCGGGGCAGTACGAGTTCGTGCTGCGCGCCACGCGCGCGGGCGGCCTCTACACCGAGACGCCGCTGCGCGTGCAGGTGCGACCGGCTCCCCGGTCGCACGGTGCGGAGAAGGGCTAGCCCGGCGTGAGCTCCGCGAAGGGCACCACCTCGGCCGTCGGCGTCTCGATCTCGCCTTCGGGCAGCATGAAGCGCCAGAAGACGAGCCCGAAGGGACGCCCCTCGGTGTCGAGCCAGTTCGGCAGACCCGGGTCGCGGTGGGCGAGGATGATCCGGAAGCGTCCGTCGGACCCGACGGTCGTCTGGGCGCGGTTGCGCGATACGGTCCGGTTCGCGTAGTCGTAGGTCTGCATGTGTCGGTTCCAGAGCGAGACGTTCGCGCAGCGGCAGCTGGGCCAGCGGCCGGTCATCACGAGCGCGTCCTCCGGGCCGATCACGTAGGGTGCCATCGAGTAGGCGGCGTCGAAGGCGGCGAGGCCGAAGTCGCCCGGCTTCACCGGCTTCGGGAACTGGTTGGGCACGCGCGACACGAAGGCCGGCTGCTCCGCGCTCGCCATCGGCGGCTGGTTGAGGGTGCGGCTCTCGACGAAGCGGGCGACGCGGCGGATGCCCCTCGCCACGCTGTCGTCGTCGGGTGCCGGGGGCGGCGGGCCCGGCTCGAGCGCCTCGATCTCGAGGGCGGCGTTGCGGGTGGGATCGGCGGCGGCGCAGCGCTCGTTCTCGTAGTAGTGGCGCGTGGTGATGCGCGTGGCGTTCGGCTCCAGGCCGAGCCAGTTGCGCGACTGCGGCGCTCCCCCGAGCCGGAGCTCGAAGCGGCCCCCGGCATCCACGTCGAACTGGGTGTCGTTCAGCACGCCACCGGTGCGCGAGGCCATGCTGCCATCGTCCGTGTCGCACTCGACGGTGAAGGAGACGTAGACGGCGCCGTCCATGCGGCCGCGCACGACGTAGCCGTGCGCGGCGCTGACCGGCGCGTCGTAGTAGATCGCGTCGGCGTTGTCGCCGGTGAACTTCCGCGAGGGCGAGACGATGCGCCGGAAGCGCGGCCGCGACGGGTCGCTCTCGAAGAAGGTCACGAGGCCCCCCTCGAGCATGTGCATCAGCGCCCGGTGGGCTCCCACCACGTCGGACTCGCTGGTGAGGTTCCACTCGGGACCCACCCAGCGCTCGTCCACCTCGCGCAGCAGGTCGAGGAGCTCGTGCAGGGCCTGGCGGCTCTTCGTCTCGATCGGGTCGCTCATGGGGGCTCCTGGGTTTCGGGAGGTTCCGGAGGGGTTCAGGCCGAGGGGCTGGTGGCGACGCGGCGCACCTCGACCAGGATGCCCGAGAGATGGGACATGCCCGAGAGGCGCTCGATGTTGGCCGCTCCGTCCCCGGCGAGCAGGTTCGAGTTGACGCCCGGGTGCTCCCGGGCGTGGCGCAGGCCGCCGGCCTTCGCGTGCCCCCAGCACTGAGGGATCGCGATCGTACGCGGCATCAGGTCGTCGGTCACGCGCGCGGGAATCCGGATGCAGCCGTGCTCCGACTCCACCTCGACCAGGTCGCCGTTGCCCACGCCAAGCCGGCGCGCGTCCTCCCGGCAGAGGTAGGCGTAGTTGGTCTTCTCCCGGACCAGGGTCTCGGAGTTCGAGGACGAGGTGTTCATCCGCCGCACCTCGCGCTTGCCGATCAGCTTCATCCGGTCGGCGCAGTCCAGCTCTTCGGCGTAGCGCGGGTCGGCGGTCCGCTCGAACTCGCGCGCGATCGCCTCGGGGGCGAGGTCGACACGGCGGTCGGGCTTCCGTACGCGGTCGGTGCCGAGGAAGTTGCCCCCGCGCTGCTCGGGCAGCAGCAGGCCGTGGGGATGCTCGCGGGCCATCCTCTTGCGGCTCGGGAGACCGCCCTTCTTCAGCATCCCGTCGAGCAGCAGGCCCGGGACGTCGACGAAGCGCCCGAGGGGCGAGTCCGCCAGACGCGCGGCGCTCTTCGCCGCGAAGCTCGCCGCGCGGTGGCCGAAGAGCGTGACGCCGAGCTCGTCGGCGAGGCGCGTGTAGATCCACCACTCGGGACGGACCCCCGGCGGCGGCTCGAGCACGGCGTCCGCGTAGATCATGTAGGGCGTCGGCGTGCAGCCGGCGAAGCTCTGGAGCGCGTAGGGGATCTCCGGGCGCTCGAGCCAGGTGGTGGCGGGCAGCACGTAGTGGGCGAGGTCGCCGACCTCGTTCTGGAACAGATCGA
>CAZZFT010000090.1:0-20150 GCA_964653555.1 uncultured Spirochaetales bacterium
TCTCGCCGGTCTCGAAGTGCCAGATCTCGGTGTGCTCGACGACCACCGCATCTCCCTCGGCCACGACGCGGTGGATCTCGTGCTCGAAGCGCTCGACCGGATCGAGCCCCAGGCGCAGGCGCTTCACGACGTTCTCGGGTCCGACCGCCCCCGGGTCGGGGGTCGGGACGTCCTCGTACAGGCCGTGCTCGTCGATCCAGGAGGCCACTCCCTCCCAGTCCTTCTGGTACAGGCAGTTCCACATGCGGTGGACGATCTCCCGGTTGCTCGGCGCGCTCACGCAATCCTCCATCGCACAGGGGTTCTCGTGCGCATTGTCGCACGACTCATCGCGAGGGCGACGGGTCGCGCTGCCAGATCAGCTCGCCGCCGCACCAGGTGGCGGCGACGTCGGCGCTGCACAGCCGCTCCCGGGCCCGATGCCACGGGAGCGCGAGCAGGCACAGGTCCGCCACGGCACCCGCCTCCACGCGGCGGGGCGCTCCGCCCGGATCCTCGGGCGCGGTGGTGTAGAGGGCCAGGGCCTCCTCGGGGGTGAGCGCCTCCGCGGGACCCAGCGCGGCGTGACTCGGCGTCCGGCGGCGGACCGCCGCGGCGATCGAGCGCCAGGGGTCGGGGGAGCCGAAGGGCGCGTCGCTGCCCGCGGCCAAGGGGACGCCGGCCTCGCGCCAGCCGCGCGCGCGGTAGAGCCAGGGGAGGTCCGCGGGATCGACGTCGCGCCGGTAGGCATCGCCGCGCTCGGCCACGAAATGGGGCTGGGTGACGACGGTGAGGGGCAGCTCGGCGATCCGCTCCACGACCTCGGGCGGGGCGACGGCCGCGTGCTCGAGGCGGTCGCCGGCGCGTGAGCCGGCGGCACGGATCGCCTCGGTCGCGAAGATCAGCTCGCTGCGGGTGACGCAGTGCACGGCGACCGGGCGGTCCTCGGCATGGGCCGAGCGGATCGCCCGGCGGAAGCGCTCGAAGTCGGGAAGCCGCGGCTCGTCGAGCAGGAGCTTCACCGCGCCGCGCGTGACGCGCGGGGAAGGGGATCGCGGCAGACCGGGAGTTCCCATCACGTGCAGGCGCTGGGGCAGGGCGCCGGCGTCGGCTGCCGCACACAGTCGGGCGAGCGTCGCCGCGTCGTTGGTGGCGGTGGCGTCGGTCGCGCCGCTGACACCGAAGGACGCCAGCTGCACGCCCGCGCCGGCGAGGTCGGGTCCCGGCTCGGCGAGGCGCTCGCGCAGCCAGGCGTCGCCGCGGAACAGACGTCCCGTCGCCCGGCCCGCGGTGTCGCGCTCGAGCCCCTCGGGCGACGCGCGCCCGTCGATCCGCAGCGCCGCGAGCGCCGCGGAGTTGAGCACCCACAGCGCGCCGCTGCGGTGCTGGACGCGCAGCGGGCGGTCGCCCACCCACGCGTCGAGGCGCGCGCGGTCGAGGGGTCCGGCCACCTCCTCGTGATAGGCGACACCCCGCAGCCAGCCATCGCCGACCGCAGCGGCGGCGCGCAGCGCGCTCGCGAGCTGCTGCTCGCTCCCGACCGCGGGCGGACCGCAGACGATCGACTTCGCCGCGGCGGCCAGCGCGTGCAGGTGCAGGTGATGGTCGTGGAGGCCGGGCAGCAGCGCTCCGCCGCGCGCATCGATCACCGCTTCGCCGGGCTCCGGCGCGAGCGACGGGGCGATCGCCGCGATGCGCCCCGCCGCCAGCCGCACGTCGTGCGGGGCGCGGCCCTCGACCTCGGCGCCGCGGATCAGCACCCGGGGCCGCGGGCGCGGCGCGGCGCGCCGTCGGCGCCGGGTCCGGAAGCCGTCGTACGCGGCGCCCGCGCGCGCGGCTCGGCGACCGGGGCGGTGTCGGCGCCGACGGCGACGCGCGCTCCACCCTCGCAGGCCTCGACGGCGAAGCCCTCCACCGGCGCGAACCGCAGCGCGTGCGCGGCGACGTCGCGCAGCGAGAGGTCGAGCAGCGCCCCGCCGCCCTGGCGCCAGGTCGCCCAGGCGGCGAGCGCGGCGTGCAGGCCGGTGAGCGGATCCGCGATCGCGTCGGCGCAGAAGAGCGGACCCTCGTCGTCCGCCACGGCGTCGGCCAGCCCGGCAGCGACGCCGGCGTCGTCTCCGAAGGCGACGCGCCCGGGCGGCGCGTCGTCGCGGCCATAGCCGGTGATGCTCACCCACACGCGTCCCGGACGCCCGGCCACGAAGGCGTTGCCGTCGATGCCGAGCTGGGCGAGGGCGCGGGGCCGCGCGCTCTCGATCACGACGTCGGCGGTCGCGAGCAGCACTTCGAGGCGCGCGCGGTCGCGGTCGCTGGCGAAGTCGAGCGACACGCCGCGCTTCGCCTGGTTCAGCAAGGCGAAGAAGCGGGGGCTTCCCGCTCGCGCACCGTCGGGTCGCCGCGGGCTCTCGACCTTGACCACCTCGGCGCCGGCGTCGGCGAGCAGCGCTCCGCACAGCGGACCCGCCCACAGCGCGGACAGGTCGAGGACGCGCGGCGGGCGCGTCGGCGGATCCGCGATCGGCCCGTGCGCCGCGATCCGCAGCCAGGGCGGTGCGTCGCCCGCCGCCGGCGCCGCGGGAGCGAAGGGGAGGCCGAGCCAGCGCGCGCGGCGCGCGAGGTCGGCGAGCGGGCGGCGCTGCATTGCCCGCGCGACCCACTCCCACGGATCCCCCTCACCGGGCTCGGCCTCCAGCCAGGCGGGGAGATCGCGTACGTCGTCCTGCCGGGCGAGATGGAGCGCGGCCCAGCCGTCGGCGGCGCGCAACAGGCGGCAACGCCCGCCGGGCGCGATCCGGCCGCGGCGAGCCAGCCCCGCGCAGGCGGCGTGCTCGCCGAGCAGCGCGGCGACGTCGGCCGGCGGGCGGGCTCCCAGGGCGGCGAGCGCCCGCCCGACACCCTCGGCACACGAGGCCAGAGGACCGCGCGGAACCCGCGGCAACGCGTCCGGGCGCCCGCACAGCGCCATCGCCCCGCTGTGCGCCCAGGCGAGGGCCGGGTGCGCGTCCACCGGACCGGGGCGTGTCTGCACGTTCAGACCGAGGTCCACGAGGAGTCGGCCGGCGTACTCGCTGACCACGCCGGCTCCGGCGATCTCGATGCTTCTGCCGGCTCGCTTCGCCACGGAGCCGGCGAGTCTAGTGCGCCGGCGCGCGGGCGCCGACGCACCTCGCGCGCGGCTCTGCCCCCGGCGCCGGCCTGTTGTAGGATGGTGCGCCAACCTTCTGCTTCTCCGAGGAACGAATCGAGATGGCACGACTCAAGCCCGGAACCCGCATCCGAAGCGCGGTGTGCGCGACGGAGCTGATGGTGATCCAGGCGCCGGCGGGCGAGGTCGACGTGCGCTGCGGCGGCGCGCCGATGATCGGGATCGACGAGCCGAAGCCCGAGGCGGCGATCGATCCCTCCCAGAAGAGCGGCACCCAGATCGGCAAGCGCTACGTCGACGCGGGAGGGACCCTCGAGCTCCTGTGCACCAAGCCCGGCGAGGGGACGCTCGCCCTGGGCGACGTACCGCTCTCGCTCAAGGAGTCGAAGCCGCTGCCGGCCTCCGACTAGCGCTGCGCGTCTTCGCTTCGAGCGGGAGATCAAGCGGAGTGGACCGATCGTGAACCTGATGATGCTGCTCGAGATGGCCGTGTCCGGGTTTCCCGATCGCGTCGCGGTCACCTGCGGCGAGGAGCGCCTCCGCTACGGGGAGCTGCTCGCCGCCGCCGGCGCCGCCGCCGCCGAGATCCGCGCCTCGGGAGCCCAGCGGGCGGCGGTGCTCGACGTGAGCAGCCTCGCGGTGCCGGTGGGTCTGTTCGCCAGCGCCTGGGCAGGGGTGCCCTTCGTGCCGCTGAACTACCGCCTCACCGGCGCCGAGCTCGACCGCCTGATCGAGCAGATCGTCCCCTGCCACCTCGTCACCGACGCCGAGCGCGCCGCTCAGCTGGCGGGGCGGCCGGGCCTCTCGGTGACCGTGCGCGAAGACTTCCTGGACCGCGCCCGCACGGGCGCGCGGCTCGACGCCGAGTGGGGGATGGATCCCGAGGCGATCGCGATCCTGCTCTTCACCAGCGGCACGACGGGACCGCCGAAGGCCGCGGTGCTGCGTCACAAGCACCTCGTGTCCTACATCCTCGGCTCGGTCGAGTTCGGCGGCGCGCCCGAGGAGGCGGCGGGCCTGGTCTGCGTTCCGCCGTACCACATCGCCGGCATGGCGGCGATCGCGAGCTCTCTCTACGCGGGGCGCCGGGTCGTGCAGCTGCCGAGCTTCGACGCGGATGCGTGGATCGATCTGGTGCGGCGCGAGAAGGTGACGAACGCCTTCGTGGTTCCGACCATGCTCGCCCGGATCGTCGAGGCCCTCGAGCGGCGCGGGAGCGTCGATCTGCCGTCGCTGCGCGCGCTCTCCTACGGCGGCGGCAAGATGCCGCTCACCGTGATCGAGCGCGCGATGGCGCTCTTCCCGGCCACCACCGACTTCACCAACGCCTACGGCCTCACGGAGACGAGCTCCACGCTCACGGTGCTCGGCCCCGAGGACCACCGCGCCGCCGCCGCCAGCGACGTGCCCGAGGTGCGCCGGCGCCTCGCCTCGGTGGGGCGGGCCCTGCCGAGCGTCGAGATCGAGATCCGGGACGAGGACGGCAAGGCCGTCGGTCCGGGTGTGCGCGGCGAGATCCACGTGCGCGGAGAGCAGGTGTCGGGGGAGTACCTGGGCAAGGTCACCCGGGTCGGCGCCGACGGCTTCTTCCCGACGCGCGACGGGGGCTGGCTCGACGCGGACGGCTACCTGTTCCTCGAGGGCCGCGTCGACGACGTCATCGTGCGAGGCGGCGAGAACATGTCGCCCGGTGAGATCGAGGACGTGCTGCTGGAGCACGAGGCCGTCGCCGACTGCGCGGTCGTCGGCGTTCCCGACGAGCAGTGGGGGGAGGCGGTCGCTGCGGCGGTCGTCCTGGCACCGGGCTGCGGGGTCTCGGCGGACGCGCTGCGCGAGTTCGTCAAGACGCGGCTGCGCTCCTCGCGCGCCCCACAGCTCATCGTGTTCCGCGACGCGCTGCCCTACAACGAGACCGGGAAGCTGCTGCGCCGCGTCGTGCGCACGGAGCTGGCGGAGGAGGCGCTCTAGCGATGGCCGGGGCGACGGGAGGGCGTCCGTCGCCGCGATCCGCCACACCGCTCCTGCCACTGTCGCTGGCGATCGAGCGTCTCCAGACGCCCGACGTGTTCGAGGCCTACTCGCCCCTGACCGGGGAGCCGCTGCTCGCCGTCGACCTGACGACGGAGACGCCGTGGCCCGACGAGATGGCGCTCGCCGTGGCGCGCGAGACCCTGGCCGAGCTGCCGTGTCCCACGGTCGGGCTGGCGGCGGGTCTGCTGCCTCCGGCCGCCGAGGCGATCGTCTCCGAGTTCGACGCCGTGGTGGCGACGCGCGAGGAGCTCGAGATCCTCGCCGACGGCGTCCTCGCCCATCCGCTCGCCGCCCAGGCACTGGCCCAGCTACTGCGACTGTCCGCGGGGCACTCGGTCCACGAGGGCCTCGTGGCCGAGTCCTGGGTGTACGCCACGCTCCAGGCGGGCCCCGAGTTCGCGGCCTGGCTCGCGGTGCGCCCGGACCCGAAGCAGCGCCCGGCCGCGACGCGTCCCGCGGTGCGCGTCGAGCGAAGCGACGCCCGTCTCGAGCTCTGGCTCGATCGTCCCGAGAAGCGCAACGCCCTCTCCGTCGAGATGCGCGACGCCCTGTGCGAGGCGCTCGCGGTCGCCGCGATGGATCGCAGCGTCGAGCGCATCGCACTGCGCGGCGAGGGTCCGGTGTTCTGCAGCGGGGGCGATCTGGACGAGTTCGGCACTGCGCCCGATCCCGCGACGGCCCACGCGATCCGCTCCACCCGGCACCCCGCGCGTCTGCTCCACGCCCTCGGGTCCCGCGTGGAGTGCACCGTGCACGGCGCCTGTGCGGGCGCCGGGGTCGAGCTGGCCGCCTTCGCGACGCGCGTCGTGGCCCGGCCCGACGCATCCTTCCGCCTGCCCGAGCTGGGCATGGGGCTGGTTCCCGGCGCCGGCGGCACCGTCAGCCTGCCGCGTCGGATCGGCCGCCAGCGGACCGCCTGGCTGGCATTGACCGGGGCGGCGATCGACGCCGAGACCGCCCTCGCCTGGCGCCTGGTGGACGCCGTGGAGGCCTAGCCCGGACCTCACGTCGCCGTTCGCGCAATCCGATCCGATGGATACGGAACGAAGCCGCGCGCGACGTGCCGGTCGGGGGGGATGCGACTTGTTGCGCTCGGGCGTCGCCGCCATCGCGGTAGCGCTCGCCGTCGGAACGGCGGGCTGCGCCTCGGCGCCCGTGGCCCCCGCGCCGGGGCGGTCCGGCGTCGTGGGAACCGTGCAGCTCGTTCCGCGCGAAGGCGTGCCCGCAGTCACCCACGGAACGTCGGGCGCGTATGGCGACCGCCGGCTCCGCGACGTCCGTCTGGTCGACTACTCGACGCCGGGCTTCACGGTGGTGTACCTGGAGGCCGCCCAGCGGCCCGGGGGCCGCGTGGAGCTCGCGGTCGAGGAGGGGCTCTCCGGCCTGCACCTGTCTCCGCGCGTCGACGCGGTCGGCGTGGGCGGCGAGGTGGTGATCGCGAATCACACCGGGCGTGCGGCCGTCGTCTCGGTGCCGAGTGCGGCGCTCGTGCAGTCGATCGAGGCCGGCGCGCAGCTCTCGCTCCGCGCCGGGCGTGACGCCCGACATCTCCTCCCAGCGCGGCGACGAGCACTGGTTCGCGTTCGACGCTGTACTGCTCGATCCACGAGACGATGAACGCGACGATCCTGGTCACGCCGACGCCCTGGTTCGACACGGTGAACGGTCGCGGCGGCTACGCGCTCACCGGCGTGCCGCCCGGTCGATACCGCGTCTCCGTGTGGAGCGAGCGTCTCCCGGTGGCGACGCGCGGCGCGGTGGTGCGGGCGGGCGAGTCGCTGCGCCTGGACTGGGTGATCGGCACGCCCTCGGGCCCGGCGCGCTCCGATCGCTAGGACTCCGATCGCGCGCTTCCCAGCATCAGCTCGATGATCTGCACGGCCTTGTCGAGGTCGGGCCGCTCGCCGGCGATGATGTCCGCGTAGAGGAACGACTCGGCGACCCGCACCAGGGCGTAGGCCATCGTGTGGGGATCGACGGGAAGCGAGAGCTCGCCGCGCGCGATCTCCTCGCGTAGCAGGAGCTCGTGGTTGGCGATCGTGCGCGCCTGCACCGGTCCCTCCTTCGACGCCACGATGCGCAGCGCCTTCTGCGGATCGCGGGCGATGAAGGCGCGGTAGGCCTCGGAGCCGGCGACGTAGCGCAGACCGCGGGCGGTGACGTCGACGATCCGCGCGGCTCCGCGCCCCCGGCCCTCGCGCAGGGTGCGCTGGAAGGTCTGGTCGACGAGTCCGACGATCACCTGCCCGGCCAGCTGCTCGGCGTTGCCGGCCCAGCGATAGGCGGTGGCCCGGGAGATCCCCAGCTCCGCGGCCAGGTCCTCCAGGCTGACCCGCTCGAGGGCCAGGAAGCGGCGGCGGGCGAGAGCGAGCAGATCGTCCGGGGTCGGTGCGGACCTCTCCGATCTCCCCACGGGAGCCGCGGACCGGCTGGCTCGAAGATTCTGCTTGACAGGATGAGACATTTTTGAGATTCGTCTCGCTTGCGAGACAAATTAGCATTTCGTCTCAGAGCGGCCCAGGGGGTGTCCCGTCCCGCTCTGCGACAGGAGGAGGCCGTCATGGCAGAGGGGACAGCGGACCGGCAGCAGGATCGAGACCTCGAGGATCTGGAGCCGACGGGAGGCGTCTCCCGGCGCGGGCTCCTGCTGAGCGCGGCAGTGGGCGCGCTCGCGGCTCCCTGGCTCGGGCTGCGCCCCGCCGCCGCGGCCAATGCGCCGGGCCTCGGCTACCTGCACGAGAGCGGGACGGTCAACGGCTACTACCACCGGTCGTTCCGGCGAGTCCGGGACGAGTTCGTCCGCAACTTCGCCGAGCGCGGCGAGATCGGCGCGTCCGTGTGCATCGAGTACCGGGGCTGGCCGCTCGTGGACCTCTGGGGTGGGACGGCGGACCCAGGGACCGGTGCGCCCTGGGAGCGCGACACGATCGTGCACGTCTGGTCCTCCACGAAGGGAGCGACCGCCCTGTGCGCGCACATCCTCGCGTCGCGCGGTCAGCTCGACCTCGACGCGCCCGTCGCCCAGTACTGGCCCGAGTTCGCCCAGAACGGGAAGGAGGGCGTGACGGTGGCGATGCTGATGAGCCACCAGGCGGGCATCCCGGCGCTGCGCGATCCCCTTCCTCAGGGAGCGTTCTACGACACGACGTACATGACCGGCCGGCTGGCGGCCGAGGCGCCGTTCTGGGAGCCGGGCACCCGGCACGGCTACCACGCGCTCACCTTCGGCTTTTGCGTCGGCGAGCTGGTGCGCCGCATCTCCGGCAAGACGCTCGCCGGATTCTTCCGCGACGAGGTGGCGACCCCTCTCGGGCTCACCGACTACTGGATGGGCCTGCCCGACAGCGAGCTGTCGCGGCTCGCTCCGATCGTGCCCGCGGATCCCCCGGAGCCTCCCTTCTCCCGGTTCTTCCTGCAGATCCTGACCGACCCGACCTCGATTCCGTTCCTGATCTTCTTCAACAGCGGGGGCTACCTTGATCCGGGTGTCGCCGAGTCGTCCGAAGCGCGCGCGCAGACCGAGATCGGCGCCTCGGGCTCGTTCACCAACGCGCGCACCCTGGCGCGCCTGTACTCGGGGATCGCCGGCCTCGTCGACGAGGCGAGCTTCGCCCGCATGGGGCGGGTGAACTCGGCGGGCTGGGATCAGATGGGATCGATCCCGTCGCGCTTCACGCTCGGGTACGTGAAGTCGATCGACAACCGCCGCGAGTCGCCGGGCAACCAGGACACCGGGATCCTCTCCGAGGACGCCTTCGGGCACTCGGGCTTCGGCGGGTCGATCGGCTTCGTCGACCCGCGCGCCCACATGTCCTTCGGCTACGCGATGAACAAGCAGGGTCCCGGTACGCTGCTCAATCCGCGCGGCCAGAGCCTGATCGATGCCGCCTACACCTCGCTCGGCTACGTCGAGGCGGGAGGAAACTTCGTGAAGTGAGGGACCGCACAGCCGGCGGCGGGAGGCGGGGTCGCCCGCTTCTAGCCTTCGTCGTCGTAGCAGGTGCCGCAGACGCGGTTCGCCTCCTCGGCGGGCAGCGCGGCGGCGATCAGGAACCCCTGGATCTCGTCGCAGCCGAAGGAGTGGAGCAGCCGCCGCTGTTCGGCGGTCTCGACCCCCTCGGCGATCACGCGCAGGCCGCGCGCCTTGCCCATCGCGACGATCGCCGCGGTGAGCGCCGCATCCTCGGGGTTGCTGGCGATGTTGCGCACGAAGGCCATGTCGATCTTGAGCGTGTCGACGGGAAGGCTGCGCAGGTAGGAGAGCGACGAGTATCCGGTTCCGAAGTCGTCGAGGGAGACGCCGACGCCCAGCTCGCGCAGCCGGTCGAGGGTCTGGATCACCGAGCGCTCGTCGTGCATGACCGTGCTCTCGGTGATCTCGAGCTCGAGCCGCTCGGAGGAGGCGCCCGTCTCCTCGAGCACGTCGCGCACCGTCTCGACCAGATCGCCGTTCTCGAACTGGCGCGCCGAGACGTTCACCGAGATGCGCTGGAGGCCCTTCAGGCCGTCTTCGGCGTTCTCCCAGCTGACGATCTGGCGACACACCTGCTCGAGCACCGTGCGTCCGATGGCGACGATCATCCCGGTCTGCTCGGCGATCGGGATGAACTCGCCCGGCAGGACGAGTCCCCGCTCGCGGTCGCGCCAGCGCACCAGCGCTTCGAAGCCGGTCACGCGCTGGCTGCGCAGATCGAGCTTCGGCTGGTAGTGGACCTCGAGCTCGTCGCGCAGCAGACCGGTCCGCATGCGCTGCTCGATCTCGAGGCGCCGTAGCGCGGCCGCGTTCATCGACTCCGTGTAGAACTGGTACTGGTTCCGGCCGTGCTCCTTGGCGTGGTACATGGCCGAGTCGGCGTTGCGCAGCAGGGCGTCGACGTCCTCGCCGTCGAAGGGCCAGGCGGCGATCCCGATGCTGGCCCCCACCACCACCTCGTGGCCGCGCAGGGTGAAGGGATCGGCGAGCACCTCCAGGATCCGGCCCGCGACCAGGGACAGGCCCTGGGGATCCTCGATCTGATCGACGAGGATGGTGAACTCGTCGCCGCCGAGCCGTGAGATCGTGTTGTCCAGCTCGACGCCGGTCCGGCTGATCGTGTCGGTGCTGCGCACGCAGTGGACGAGGCGTTCGGCGACCCCGCGCAGCAGCTCGTCGCCGACGGTGTGGCCGAGCGTGTCGTTGATCCGTTTGAAGTGGTCGAGGTCGAGGAAGAGCACGCCGAGTACGCGGTCGCGCCGGCGCGCGCCCTCGATCGCCAGCCGCAGCCGCTCGGTGAACAGGCGCCGGTTGCCCAGGCCCGTCAGTCCGTCGTGGAAGGCGAGGAACTCGATCTGCTCCTCCGCGCGGCGACGCTCCGTGACGTCCTGGGCGGTTCCCTCCACGCGGGCCGGGCGGCCCCGGTCGTCCCGGATGACGTGGGCCTCGCCGTGGATGACGCGCTCGGTGCCGTCGGGCAGCAGCAGGCGGAAGTCCGCCGAGACCGGGCGGCCCTCCTGGATCGCCGGGACGAGGGACTCCTCGAGGTCGCGCCGGTCGTCCGGGTGCACCCGCGACAGCAGCTGCTCCGGGTCCAGGGGCTTGTCGTCGTCCTCCAGGCGGAAGAGGGCGCGCAGCTGGCGCGACCCCTCGACGGTTCCGTTCACCAGGTCGAGCTCGAAGCTCCCGATCCGGGCGCGTCGCTGGGCGTTGTCGAGGTGCGCGCGGCTGCGCGTCAGCTCGGCGAGGTGGCCCGCGACCTCCGCCTGGGAGAGGCGCAGGTGATCCACCATGGCGTCGAAGGTCCGCGCGACCTCTCCGATCTCGTCCTGGCGCGTGATCGCGATCCGCGCGCCGAGGTCGCCGCGGCGGATGCGCTCGGCGGCGTGCTGGATCGCCCGGATCGGACGCACGTAGCCGCGCGCGAACAGACCCGAGGCGAACAGCGACAGGGCCAGGGAGACGGCCCCGGCGAGGATCAGGTTGGTGCGCGAGTGGCGCAGGGCCGCCCGCTCGGCGTCCAGGTCCGCGGCCACGGCGAGCTCGAGCCCGGGGAGCGAGGCGACCACGCGCGCCAGCTCTTCCCCGGCGCCGGGCTCGCGGAAGTGCAGGGGAGCGCCGCACAGCTCCGACCAGCTCGCGACCAGAGCGGGATCGAGGTCGTCCACCGCGATCAACCGACCGACCGGACCGCTGGCGCCGGCAAGCTCGGCGGAGCTGATCACGTACGGTCGGCCCGCGTGGGCGGAGAGGGCGCTGCCCGGCGCGGCGACCGCGGTCTCGACCAGGCTCTCGTCGCCCGCCGACGCGATCACGCGATTGCCTTCGTCCACGAACACGAGCAGCTCCGCGCCTTCGCGCTCGCGCAGCTCGTTCGCGTAGTAGGTCAGCGTCGGCGCGTGGCGCACCTCGAGGCTGGCGCGCATCTGGGGCGTCCTTGAGATCGCGCGGTAGCGCTGCTCCAGCGAGCCGACGTGCGTCGCGACCAGGCGGGCGGCGGCGCGGGCGGCCCGGTCCAGGCGCGTCGCGGCGGCCTGCTCGAGGTCGCGCGCCAGGGCGCGGTCCTGGAGGGTCAACGCGACGACCGTGGACAGAGAGACGAGCCCTGCTAAGGCGAGCAGCAGGCGCAGACCCACCGTGAGCCGCCAGCCCCCCCGGCGATTCGGGCTCTTCCACCAGCTCCTGCGCATGCGCGAGGCAGACCTCCGGGGCGGACCGCCCGGAACGAGACGTGTGCCCTCTTTTCGAACGCGCCTCGGCCGCCCTTTAGAAGGTGGGATTGACGGGGTCTGTGGCAGGCCGGATCATGAACGGGCCCCCCGGCGAGCGGGGCGTGCGTCCCATTCCCAGGGTGGCTTCGGCAGCGGGTCCGGCCGGCGTTGCCCCACTCGGCGCAGGCCCGCGCCAGGGAGGGGCACATGTCCGTGGTCCGACTCCGCTCGTCCGTTTGGCTCCCGATCCTGATCGGGCTCGCCGCCACTTTGGCTCCCCGGGTCTCCGCCGGATCCGAGGTGATCGGCTACGAGATCTCCGTGGCGCAGGTGGAGGCGGGTCGGATCCGCCATCTCGCCGAGCGCCTGGCCAAGCAGAACCTGCTCTACCAGCTCCACCTCGGCGAGGTGCGCAAGTCCGACCTGTTGGAGACCTCCTCGCGGATCGATCGCGTGATCGAGACGCTGGAGCTCGGCAGCCCCGGCTACGCGGTGCCCGCCCCGTGGACGCCGGCGCTGAGCGCGCAGGTGAAGAAGGTCGACCAGACGTGGGGTCCGCTGCGCGCGATCGCGGTCGCCAACCCCTACGACTACCTGCGCACGACGCGTCAGTTCGCCGGCGTGGGCGACTCGGTCAAGGACCCGCTCGTGATCCGCTACTTCGACCGCCTGGCCGCCGACCTGATCGCGGAAACCGAGAACCTGATGGCGCTCTACGACGAGGAGTGCCGTAAATCGGGAGCGAGCCCCGTGCTGTGCGTGACCGCCTCGATCTCGGGCTACTCGGCGATGCTGAGCGAGCGGGCGACGAAGCAGGCGGTGTACATCGTGGCCGGCATCGACGTCGGCGAGAACCGCAAGGCGCTCGCCGAGACGATCGAGGCCTACGATCGCACCCGCCAGGCGGTGAACGAGAGCCCCTTCTTCGAGGCCGCCATGTCCGAGGATCGCGGCCAGGCCGGAGCCTTCGCCATGACGCTGCTCGAGAGCCTGCGCGGCGACTGGGACGGCATGCGGAAGGAGTTCGCGATCCTCAACGCCGGCGACGAGAAGAACTTCGACCTGGCGCACCTGCTCGAGCTGCACGACGAGATGATCCGCCGCCTGGAGCGCTTCACGGCGGCGATGGTGCGCTACGCCAACATCGCCTACGCGGACTAGGAGTGGAATCAGACTCCGACCGGCCGTGAGCCGATCACGCCGGCGGCCTCCAGCTCGTCGAGCTCGGCGTCCGAGACGCCGAGCTCGACGAGCACCTCCCGGCTGTGCTCGCCGAGCGTCGGCGCACGCCGGCGCAGCCAGCGAGCGACGCCGGCGAAGCGGAAAGGCGGTCCGGACACCGGATGGGTGCCCACGACCGGGTGCTCGAGGGACTCGTAGAATCCACGCGCGATCAGCTGCGGATGGCGGTGGGTGGTGCGCGGGTCCACCACCGGAGCCGCCGGCACGCCCGCCGCCACGAGCATCGCCACGGCGTCGGCGACGTCGCGCTCGGCGGCCCAACGTGACAGCTCGGCGTCGATCGCGTCGTGGTGGGCGCGGCGCCCCGCGTGACCGGCCAGCTCCGCGGATTCCGCCCAGGCCGGTCGCCCGAGGCACGCGACCAGCGCCCGCCACTGGGCGTCCGTCTCGACCGAGAGGGCGAGCCACTGCTCGGCCCCGCGACAGGCGTACAGGTTCTGGGGGGCGGCGTGGGGTGCGCGATTGCCCTCGCGCTGCAGCACGACGCCGTGGGCGCCGTACTCGGCGATCTGCTCGGCCGCGGCGTTGAGCGCGCCCTCCACCATCGCGCACTCGATCTGGTGCCCGGTGCCCGTCCGATCCCGCTCCGCCAACCCCACCAGCGTCGCGAAGGCGGCGTGGGTGCCGGCGAGGGGATCGCAGGGACCCCGCTGGATCCGCGGCTGGTCGTGGACGTGTCCGGTCAGCCAGGCGAGGCCCGTCATCTGCTCCATGGTCTGGGCGAAGCCGACGTGATCGCGCCAGGGGCCCGAGAGACCGAAGGCCGGCATCCGCACCTGGATCGTGCGTGGAGACAGCGCGTGCACGGACTCCCAGTCGAGCCCGAAGGACTCCATCACCCGCGGCGAGAAGTTCTCAACGAACACGTCGCAGGTGGCGATCAGACGCTTCGCCAGCGCGAGGCCGCGCGGGTCGCCGAGGTCGAGCGTCAGGCCCCGCTTGTTCGTGTTCGCAGCCAGGTAGATGTGGCTGAACTCCCACCAGTCCTTCCGGTGGCCGAGGAAGCTCCCGCCCACCATGCGCATGCCGTCGGGGCGCTGGATCGCCTCGAGATGGATCACGTCGGCGCCCAGCGTCGCGAGCATCCAGGTGGCGGTCGGGCCCGCCCACCAGGCGGTGGCGTCGAGTACGCGGATGCCGGCGAGGGGGAGGGGGTCGTCGACGCGCGCCGCGCGGTCGCCGCGACGCGGGCGCGACGGCGGCTCGATGCGTCCGGCGTGCTCGCCCAGCCCCGGCGTCGGCCCGGGCGGCGGGGGATCGACGTCGTCGATCCGGTAGGGCGGGCGCGGCTGGAGGAACCCGCCCGACGGGTTCTTCACGAATGCGCCGCGCGCGCGGAACTGCTCGTGCTCGAGCACGCTGCGGCCATCGTTGACGGGCGCCACCGGAATCCGCAGCAGCGACGCTCGCCCGACGATCTCCGCGGTGCTGTGGCGCGTGGTCCATGCGCGCACGGCGTCGTTCCACTCCTGCATCCTCGCCCAGCGCCCCGGGATGCGCGCAAGCTCCTCGTCCTCCAGCAGGTCCGTACGTTCGATCAGCAGCAGGAAGTCGCGGAACTGCTGACGCGAATTGGTGTTGAATCCCACCCAGCCGTCGGCGGTCGGCTCGATCGACGGGATCTCGACCGTGCGCGCGGGCGTGCCCTCGACCGGCGGACGGCCGATCAGGCTGTTCAGCAGGTCGGCGTACATGGTGCCGGCAATGTTCATCACCTCGAGCAGCGAGAAGTCGACGTGCTCGCCGAGTCCGCGGGCCTCGGCGCGGCGTAGCGCCGCCAGGGCAGCCACTGCGGCGAAGGTGGCGCCCACCCACTCGGTGGTGCGCCCGCCGGCCATGATCGGCGGATCCGACGCGAGCCCCCGGGTGGCGATCGATCCGCACTCCGCCTGCACCGTGAACTCGGTCGCCGGCCGGCCGGTGTAGGGCCCCGCGCGGCCGAAGGGCGTGATCGAGAGCACCACCAGCCCCGGGTGGCGTGAGACCCGCTCGGCGGCGCCGAGCGCATCTTCGGGGAAGGACTCGACCAGCAGGTGGGCATCGGCCAGCAGGGCCTCGACCGCCGCATCCCCCGGCGCCCCGCAGATCGAGCGCTTGCCGGCGGCGAGGAACTGGAAGAGCGGCGCGTCGCGCCCCTCGAGGTCCCTGCCGCTGGCCGTGAAGCGACGCAGGGGATCGCCGCCGGGCGGCTCCACCTTGACGACGTCGGCC
This sequence comes from uncultured Spirochaetales bacterium, assembly GCA_964653555.1. Taxonomy (GTDB): domain Bacteria; phylum Myxococcota_A; class UBA9160; order UBA9160; family SMWR01; genus JAHEJV01. The sequence goes on from CAZZFT010000090.1 coordinate 15,293, forward strand.
CCGGCGTCGCGCAGCAGCTTCGTCGCATAGCCGCCGGCGATGCCGGTCGAGAAGTCGATCACCCGCAGGTCGCGCAGGCCGTGCATTCGGGGTCTCCGCGGTCTTCAGGCGGCGACGCCGCGCGCGCGCAGATCCGCGATCTGCTCCGCGCTGCGTCCCACCTCGGCGAGGATCTCGTCGGTGTGCTGGCCATTGGAAGGCGCCATCGCGCGCGGCGCCCCGGGCGTGCCACCGAAGTCGACCGGCGTGGCGGGCAGCTTCGTGGTCGAGCCGTCGTCGGGGACGTCGACGAAGCCTCCCGCCGCGTGGACCTGGGGATCGGCCAGCACTTCCTCCACCGACTGCACCGGCGCCCACCACAGGTCCTGCTCGGCGTCGAAGACCTTCGCCCACTCGTCGAGCGGACGGGTGGCGAAGATCGCGTCGAGCTCCCCGATCAGCTCGCGCGCGTGGCCCGCGCGGTCGGCAAGCGTGGCGAAGCGCGGGTCGGAGATCCACTCGGGGTGGCCCACGGCGCGCGCCAGGGGCGGCCAGTGGCGGTCGCCCTCCAGTCCGACGATCCAGAACCAGCGGCCGTCGCGGTCGCAGTAGTTGTTGATGCAGGGATTGCCCATCGTCGCGCGCTCGGCGACGGCGACGCTCACTCCGAAGCGCACGGCCACCGAGAGGTCGAAGCTGATCGTGTACAGGCCCTGGCGCAGCAGCGAGGTCATCACCAGCTGGCCTCGGCCACTGCGCTCGCGGTGGAAGAGGGCTGCCGCGATGCCACCGGCCAGCGACTGGCCGGCGGTGTGATCGCCCATTCCGCCGCGCTGGAAAGGCGGGTGGCGTCCCGGCGCGGTCAGCAGCCCCGCCAGACCCGAGCGCGCCCAGTAGCCGGCGATGTCGTAGGCGGCCTTGTCGGCGTCCGGGCCCTCGAAGCCGTAGCCGGTGATCGCCCCGTAGACGAGGCGTGGGTGCCGGGCCAGCAGGGTCGCGTGGTCGAGTCCGAGTCGGGCGAGGGCCGCAGGGCGCACGTTGGTCACGAACACGTCGGCCCCGGCGATCAGCTCGCACGCGACCTCGCGCGCCTCGGGCTGCGCCAGATCGAGCGAGATGCTGCGCTTGCTGCGGTTGTCGTTCTCGAAGATCGGGTTGAAGGGCAGGTCGCCTCCGAGCATGCGCGCGAAGGTGCGGGCCGGGTCGCCGATGCCCGGCGGCTCGATCTTCACGACGTCGGCCCCCCAGTCGGCGAGCACGCAGCCCGCAGCCGGGCCCGCCACCCACACGCCGATCTCCACCACCCGGACGCCCTCCATCGGTCCCGGCATCGCCACCTCCCTCTCGCGGCCGCGCCGTCGCGGCCTCCCGTGCCCCGTGATACACGTTGCAAGCGGCTCGCTTCAAGCGCCAAGGGTCGGATCGGGCCGCCGATGCATTGACTCCGGGAACGGGTCGGCGCACTCTTCGAAGCCAACGGGTCGGCCTGGAGGGATTCGACCCTTTTCGCGCGCGCGGGGCACCTCTCTGTGGGGGGCGAACGGCCTCCGAGCCGCAGGCCCCCGCTCAAACCCCCAAGAAATAGAGAGAAATCTCCCCATGCCCCGAAGTGACGGATCGGGACGTTCCACGCCCAGCGCCGCCGAGGTCCGGCGTCTGCTCGCCACCCGGAAGCTGTCGCGGGTCGTCGTGCTCGGCGCCAACGGCACCATGGGCTACGGCAGCGCGGCCCTGTTCACCCAGGCGGTTCCCGAGGTGGTCTTCCTGGCCCGGACCCGGGCGAAGGCCGAGGAGGGGCTGGCTGCTGCGATCGGGCAGGTCCGCTCGCCCACGGTCGCCTCGCGCGCCTCGGTCGGCGACTACGAGAGCGATCTCGAGGCGGCGGTCGCCGGCGCCGACCTGGTGTTCGAGGCCCTGACCGAGGACTTCGCGATCAAGAAGGCGATGTTCGACCGGGTCGAGGCGGCGCGCCGCGACGATGCGCTCGTCGCCACCGTGACCTCGGGCATCTCGATCAACGCGCTGTGCGAGGGCCGCGGCGAGTCGTTCCGCCGCAACTTCCTCGGGCTCCACTTCTTCAACCCGCCGAACGTGATCGTGGGCACCGAGCTGATCGCCGGCCGCGACACGGACCCGGAGGGGGTCGACTTCGTGGAGGCCTTCGCCCGCACGCGCCTCGGCCGTGAGATCGTGCGCACCCACGATACGCCCGCCTTCGCGGGCAACCGCATCGGCTTCAAGGTGCTGAACGAGGCGGCCCAGCTCGCCGAGCAGATCGGCCCGCAGCGGGTCGACCGCCTGGTGGGGCCGTACACGGGCCGCGCGATGACGCCCCTGGCGACGATCGACCTCGTCGGCTGGGACATCCACCGCGCGATCGTCGACAACGTCTACGAGAACACGGACGACGAGGCCCACGCCACCCTGAAGCTGCCGGGCTACATGGCGAAGCTGATGGAGAAGGGCGTGCTGGGCAACAAGTCGGGCGCCGGCTTCTTCAAGAAGGAGAAGAAGCAGCGACTGGTGCTCGACCCGTTGACCGGCGATTACGAGCCCGAGGCGACGTCCTCGCTTCCGGAACTTTCCTACATCGACGAAGTGACCTCCCTCTACCGCCAGGGCCGCTACCAGGAGGGCTTCCACGCCTTCCTCGCCGCCGAGGGCGACGAGGCGGCGCTCGCCCGCAGGGTCGTGGCGGGCTACGTCAGCTACGCCTTCGAGCGCGTTGGCGAGGTGACCGACGACATCTCCGGGATCGACCGGATCATGGGTGCGGGATTCAACTGGGCGCCGCCGAGCGTGCTGGTCGACACGATGGGTCCGGCGGCTGCGGTGCGGATGATCGAGGAGGCGGGGCTGGTGGTCCCGAAGGCGCTCGTCGAGGCCGCGCGCGCCGGCCGGTCCGAGCCCTTCTTCCGCCACCCCAACATGAACACCGGCAAGTTCTTCGTCGCGGCCTAGTCCGCGCGCACGATCGGAACGCACGAGAGGGAGCCATGGCAGCGAACAGTGAGGTCTACATCCTCGGCGGCTACATGACCGACTTCGCCCGCAACTGGACGAAGGAGAACAAGCACTTCTCGGCGTTGATGCGCGAGGCGGTGCTCGGCGCGCTCGAGGTCACCGACGTCGCGCCCGAGGAGGTCGAGAGCGCCCACGTCGGCAACTTCGCGGCCGAGCTCTACTGCATGCAGGGTCACCTCGGCGCCTTCTTCACGGAGGTGCACCCCGCCTTCAGCGGGCTGCCCACCAGCCGACACGAGGCGGCGTGCGCTTCGGGGAGCATCGCGCTGCTCGCGGCGTCGGCGGAGATCGAGGCCGGTCGCTACGACCTCCAGGCCGTCGTCGGCATCGAGCAGATGAAGACCGTGTCGGCGGCCGAAGGAGGCGCCTACCTGGGCACCGCGGCCTGGTACGAGGAGGAGGCGAAGGGGATCGAGTTCCCGTTCCCGAAGCTCTTCGGGCGGCTCGGCGACGAGTACGACAAGCGCTACGGCCTCAAGGACGAGTATCTCGCCGAGATCAGCCGGATCAACTACGCGAACGCGAAGCTGAACCCCAACGCCCAGACCCGCACGTGGTATATGAACAAGGAGCACGCGCTCTGCCGCACCGAGGACAACCCCTCGGTGGGCGGCCGGATCCGCATCGCCGACTGCTCCCAGGTGACCGACGGCGCCGTCTGCGTGTTCCTGGCCTCGCGCGCCTACGCCGAGAAGTACGCCAAGGGAACCGGGCGCAAGCTCGCCGATCTGCCGCGGATCAAGGGCTGGGGACACAACACCGCCCGCCTGCGCTTCGACGACAAGGTCGCCGAGAGCCAGGGGGAGCGCTACGTGCTGCCCCACGTGCGCAGCACGATCACCGCGGCGATGAAGCGCGCAGGAATACCGGACGTGTCGGGGATCGATGTGATCGAGACCCACGACTGCTTCACCACCAGCGAGTACATGGCGATCGACCACTTCGGCATCACCGAGCCCGGCGAGAGCTGGAAGGCCGTCGACCAGGGCTGGCTCGAGATCGACGGCAAGTACCCGATCAACCCGAGCGGCGGCCTGATCGGCGCGGGCCATCCGGTGGGCGCCACGGGGGTCCGGCAGCTGCTCGACGCCGCCTGGCAGGTCACCGGGGAGAGCGGTGACTACCAGGTCGAGGGCGCGAAGAACGTGCAGACCCTCAACATTGGCGGCAGCGGCACCACCAGCGTGAGCTTCGTCGTCGGGAGGTAGCGCGGGTCGCCTCGGGGCCCTTAGCATGCGGGACATCCACCCAGAGGTGCCCGCATGATCCGTGTCCGCTACGCGCTGCTCGCCTGTGCGCTCGTCGCCTGTGCCGGAGCGCCGGAGTCGTCCGAGCCGGAGCCCGCCGAATCGCCCTGGCCGTCGCCCCTGGCGGTGACCGCCGTCGACGATCTGCGCCTGCGCCATGCCGAGGACGAGGCCGAGAGCTGGCTCATGCACGGCGGAAGCTACTCCGAGCAGCGCTACAGCCGGCTCGACCAGATCGACGAGGGCAACGTCGGCGCGCTGGGCCTCGCCTGGGCCTTCGGCCTGCGCTCCTACCGCGGCATCGAGGCCACGCCGATCGTGGTGGACGGCGTGATCTACACGACCTCGACCTGGAGCGTCGTGTACGCGATCGACGCGCGCACCGGGCGCGAGCTCTGGCGCCACGACCCGAAGGTCCCGCGCGCGATAGCCGGCGTGGTGTGCTGCGACGTCGTCAACCGCGGCGTCGCCGTGTACCGCGGACGCGTCTACGCCGCGACTCTCGACGGCCGGCTCCAGGCGCTCGACGCGGGCACCGGCCGGGTGATCTGGTCGGTGCTCACCGTCGATCCCGCGAAGCCCTACAGCATCACGATGGCGCCGCACAT
>CAZZFT010000091.1:0-19914 GCA_964653555.1 uncultured Spirochaetales bacterium
CGCCTGCGCTGCCTCTAGCTCGGGTGTACCTGGCCGCAGCGTACGTGCCGTGGTTGCGAGAAGTGTATCGAGCGCGCGGAATCCCTCCTCGGAGTTGCCAACGCGTAGGTCGCGGAGCCCTGTGGTCAGCCACTTGGCGTACTGCTCGCTCTGCTCAAGGTAGAGGGTCGACATCTCTTCGGCGGCCGACTGCACGGCAGCTACCTGGGAGCGTGCATTCTCAGCATTCCGCCACTGAAGGACAAGGCCGAATGCGAGGACTCCGGCTACGGTCCAAGGTATGACTGTGCGCATCGCTTCGCCGCCCAACTACTTAATGGCTTGCGCGGCCCCTGGGTTGGAGGCTGCGCGTTTTTGCAGCCCATTGTAGGGGGTGAAGGAAGGTAGGTGGTCGAACGATCTCTTCAATCTCTTGGAGATGCTGCACGCAAGGCTGCGGGGATTCGCAGGCTAATGTGACGGGAGCGGGGGCGAGGACGGGGGCGGCCGGAGGGGTTGCAGCCTAATCGGAGCGAGCGATCTGCCGCGTGGGTGATGTGTACGGCTATAGCGTTGCGGAACGTGCCGAGGTTCCGCTGGTTTCTGGCCCTCTTCGAGGGGAGCGGGGAGCGCTGGGGCCCCGATGGACCTGGGCGGAAAGGCCGCGAAGCGCAGGGAGGTACGGCCCCGAAGGGACCGTCTTTGGCCGCACGGTCGAGTCTACTGGTCGGCCCAGCGTATTCGGCTCTCCGGCCACGCGTTGCCATCAACCTGGGCGGAGCTGGACTCGCCCGCCACCGGACCCGGCGGGTTTGATTCAACCTCGTCCTGCCAGCGGAACATGACCTTGCTCTCCGTCGTCAGGTCTGCGTCCAGCTTGACCGGCCACTCAGCGACGTCGTACTCCTCCCGTCCCCCCGGCGTGCCGGTCCCGGGCGCGCCCGCCGGGGGCCGTCTAGCGCGGCGACATCAGGCTCCGAACGGTGCGCAGCAGCAGGGTGCGCGGCAGGAACGGCGCGAGCGACGCCAGGACGCGATTGCGCGCGCCGGTGACCTCCACCCGCTTGTTGGCCTGCCACGCGTCGTATCCCATGCGTGCAACGCTCTCCGACGACATCGGCGTGCCGGACTCGGCGAGGCGCGTGCGGCCGGTCCCCGCGCGCTCACGGAACCGGCTCTCGGTCGGTCCCGGGCAGAGGCAGCTGACCTTCACGCCGGTGCCGCGCGCCTCCTCCCACAGCGCCTCCGAGAACGACAGCACGAACGCCTTCGACGCGTAGTAGATCGCCATCAAGGGTCCCGGCTGGAACGCCGCCGTCGACGCCACGTTCAGGACCCCGCCGCGCTTGCGGGCGAGCATCCCCGGCCAGTAGATGTGGGTGAGCTCGACCAGCGCTCGATCGTTCAGATCGATCATGCCGAGCTGGACCTCGACGTCCGACCCGTCGAAGGCACCCGCCTGGCCATAGCCCGCATTGTTGACGACGACGTCGACCGAGAGCCCCCGGCGCTCGATCTCCCCGGCGAGCTTCTGCCCGCTGCCGATGACGCCCAGATCCGCGGCGATCGGTGTCGCCGTGACGTCGTGGGCCTTCGCCAGCCGATCGGCGACCTCGCCGAGGGTGCTCTGGGTGCGCGCCACGAGGATCAGGTCGTAGCCGTCCCGGGCGAAGCACTCCGCGAGGTCGACGCCGATCCCGGTCGACGCGCCGGTCACGAGCGCCGTCTGTCCTTCGCCCCGTCGCGTGCCCGTCATGGCCCCTCCCCGGGTCGGAGCGCCGACGGGCGTCCTGCCCGCCGCGCACCGCCATTCTACCAGAGGGTGATCCAGGAAGGCCCCCGGCGCCGTCCGAGGCGAAGAACACGAAGAGGGAGGATAGGCGGTTCAAGCTGGATTCTCGCCAGGGCCGAGAAGCGGAATGATGTCAACCGTGCCCGCGGCGGCGGGCTCAAGATCTTCGAGTCGGGTCCGCTGATCTCCGCCATTCTGGCCTCGTGCTCGATGCCGATGGTCTTCACGCCCACCGAGGTCGACGGCCGCTGGTACGTGGACGGCGGCGTGATCAACAACTTCCCCATCGAGCCGCTGCGCGGCCGTTGCGACATCGTGGTGGGGCACTATGCGAGCCCGCTTCGCAGCATCACGCACCCAGACCTCGGCGGCGTGCTCGCCGTCTCCGAGCGCGCGCTGGAGGTGGGGATGCACTACGCCTCCGAGCCGAAGTTCCACGAGTGCGACGTGATGCTGCGCTGTCCACAGCTCAACGAGTACGGCTTGTTCGACACCAAGCACCATCGCGAGATCTTCGAGCTCGGTCGGCGCGCGGCGCTGGACGCCATGGAATCGATCCAGCACGCGCTGGACGCCGTGGGTTGATTTGCCAATCAACCCATGGCTTCGCTACTCGCCCGGCGTGACGCGCACGAACCCTCCCTCCGTCCGGCCCGAGGTGCTGGAGACCTTCCGGCGCCAGGTGGGGAGCTGTCGTTCCGCGGGCTCCGAGTACACCGCGCGGCTCCTCGAGCGCTGCGTCGCGGATCTCGAGCGTGGCGGCGCGCTGGCCGCGCTCCTCGAGGGCTGGGAGGGGGAGCCGCTGCTCGACGCGCTCTGTCAGCGCGTGATCGGGGCCGTGCAGGGGCTGGCGCTCGCAGGTCGCGCACCGGAGCTCGCGGCCTGCATGCCGTCGCTCGGCGGCACGCCGTCCTGGCCCGCCGCGGGCGACGCGTTCCTCGCGGTGATCGAGGAGCACGGCCCCGAGCTGCGGCCGCGTCTCGACGAGCAGGTGCAGACCAACGAGGTGCGGCGCTGCGCGGGGCTCCTCGGCGGCTTCCTGCGCGCCGCAAAGCAGGGCGGGCTGCCGCTGCGCGTGCTCGAGATCGGCACCAGCGCGGGACTCAACCTGTTCTGGGATCGCTACCGCTACGAGCTCGGCCCGCATCGCTGGGGGGATCCGGACGCCGCGCTCGCGATCACTTGCGATTGGCGCGGCGACCCGCCCGATCTCGACGCCCCGGCGCGCGTCGCCGTGCGCAAGGGCTGCGACCTCCATCCCCTCGACCTGCGCAACCCGGCCCAGCTCCGGCGCATCGAGTCGTTCTTCTGGGCGGACCAGATCGAGCGCCGCGCGACGCTCCACGCCGCGGCGGCGGCGCTGCCGAGCGAGGGCGCGCCGATCGAGCGCTGCGGGGCCGCGACGTTCCTCGCGTGCGAGCTCGCGGAGCGCAAGCCGGGCGTCGCGACCGTGGTGTTCCACTCGAGCATGTGGTGGTACCTCTCGCCCGCGGAGCGCGACGCGGTGACGCGCACGATCGAGGCCGCGGGTGCGCGTGCCGACGCCGAGGCGCCGCTCTTCTGGCTGCGCGCCGAGCCCCCGAACCTCGACTACGGCGAGCTCCGCCTGCGGAGCTGGCCCGGCGCGCACGAGCGCCTGCTCGCCCGCATGAGCCACCACGGCCTCTGGGTCGAGTGGCGCGACGAGGCCTGACGCCGCGCGCCAAGGATCGCTACGCCTCGCGCCGGACTAGCGCGAGCAGGCCGACGAGCGCGAGAGTGGCGAGGCCCGCGCCACACAGGAACGTGGCGGGCGATCCGAGCTGCTGCCACAGCAGGCCCGCGAGCAGGCTCGCGCAGAAGAGCGCGACGCCGGAGACGAGGTTGAAGAGGCCGAAGGCGGTGCCGCGCAGGCTCTCCGTCGCGGTGTCGGCCACCATCGCGGCGAAGAGGCCCTGCGTGAGGCCCATGTGGAGGCCCCAGAGCCCGGCGCCGATGAGCGCGCCCGCGATGCTGCCGAAGCGCGCGAGCACGAGGTCGGCGGCGACCAGGGAGACGAGGCCGGCGGAGAGCACGAGCCGGCGGTCGATGCGGTCGGAGAGTCCGCCGGCGGGCGTGGAGACGAGCGCGTAGACGAGGTTCATCGCGACCATGACGAGGGGCACCAGGCCGATGGGGAGCCCCACCTCCTGGGCGCGCAGCACCAGGAAGGCCTCGCTGAAGCGCGCGAGCGTGAAGACGGCGCCGAGCGCGACGACGACCCAGAACGCAGCCGAGAGCTGTCGCAGGTCGCTCGCGCGCAGAGGCGATGCGGCGGCGCGCCGGCTCGACTCCGGCTGCGGCTCCTCGACGCCGATCACGAGCAGCGCCACGGCGATCAGCGCGGGAACGGTGGCGACGGCGAACACGGCGCGCATCTCTCCGCCGAGCGCCGCGAGGAGCCCCATGCCGAGGAGCGGCCCCACGAAGGCCCCGAGGGTGTCGAGCGCCTGGCGCAGCCCGTAGGCGGCGCCGCGCACCGCGACCGGCGTGACGTCAGCCACCAGCGCGTCGCGCGGCGCGCCGCGGATGCCCTTGCCGACCCGATCCGTGAAGCGCGCCGCGAGCACCGCGAAGGGGGTCGCCGCGAGCGCGAACACGGGCTTCGTCACGGCGCCGAGGGCGTAGCCCACGACGGCGAGGCGCTTGCGCCGCCCGGTCCAGTCGCTGAGCGTGCCGGAGAAGACCTTCGTGATCGACGCGGTGCCCTCGCCGATGCCCTCGATGAGGCCGACGAGCGTGGTGCTCGCGCCGAGCGTCGAGACCAGGAAGACGGGCAGGAAGGCGTGGATCATCTCGGACGAGACGTCCATGAAGAGCGAGACGAAGCCGAGCGCCCACACGGTGCGGGGCACCGCACGCCAGCCGCGGGTGGAGGCTTCCGACACGCGGCCCCGACCTACGCGTGTCCGGCCGACGCCGGCATCGGCGCGCGGCGCACCGCGCGGCCGCGGCGGCTGCCGATCAGGATCAGCGGCACCTCGCTGCCGGCGGCGACCGCGAGCGCGAGCCGGCCGATCGCGTCGCCGGCGAGGAGGTCGCGCCGCAGGCCCATCAGCACCAGGTCGGTCTCGGCGGCATGGGCGAGGATCGCGGCCTGCGGGTCCGCGGCCGCCTCGACGATCACCTCGTAGTGGCCCTCGCACTCGTCGCGCGCGAGCTCGCGCAGCTCGCGCTCTACGCGGCGCCGCTCGCCCACCGAGTCGGAGGGCGCGACCGCGCGCAGGAAGGTGATGGTGCAGGCCTCCGTGCGGCTCAGGCTCGCGAGCAGGCGCGCGCGCAGCCGGCTGTGGTCGCGCGTGCCCCCGATCGGCACCAGCACGCGGCGCACCTCGTCCACCCGCCAGCGGTGCGGCGCGCGCACGACCACCACGTCGGCGGAGAGCCGCGCGATCAGGTCCTCGAGCCAGGCCTCGACGTTGGGCTCGCGCAGCTTCGGCGCGCCCATCACCACCGTCTCGCAGCGGTGGAGCCGCGCGACCCGCACGATCTCGCGCGCGCTGTCGGCCGCCACCGTGAAGAGGGTCTCGGCGGGGGCCGCGCGCTCGAAGCTGCGCCGCAGCGACTCGCCGAGGATGACCTGGGCGTCGTGGAGCGCGGGGTGATCCTCGCCCGGCTCCTCGTCGAGCTCGGCAACGACGGAGAAGAGCAGCACCCGCCCGACGCCCGGGGTACGGACGGTGGCGGCCACGCCCGCGAGGCTCGCCGCGCTGTCGGGGTTGGCGACGGGGACGAGGACCAGCGGGCTGCGACCGCGCAGTCGCGCGAGGTCGGGGTCGCGCGCCTCGGCGGAGATGTCGGCCAGGCTCGCCCCGGGCGCGAGCAGGGTGAAGTAGAAGAGGCCGCCGACGATCAGCCAGGAGAAGACGATGATGCCGGCCGTCGGCACCGCGAAGGCCTGGAAGAACGCGAGGGAGAGGCAGAGCACGCCGCCGGCCACGGGCAGCGGCGGGATGCCGGGCTGTCCGGATCGCCGCCGCGCCAGGATCGCGGCCCAGTGCACCATCGCGAAGGTGATGAGGAAGACGAGGCTCGAGGCCGCACCCGCCGCGGGGACGTCGTCCACCGCGACCGCGAGCGAGCCCAGCATTGCGGCCGTCACCGCCACCGCGAGCGCTGGGGTGCCGCTCGCACCGCGCATGCGGCCCAGCGGTCGCGGCAGGGTGCGGTCGCGCGCCATCGCGAACGCGACGCGCGACGCGCCGAGCAGGTTGGCCTGGAGCGCGGAGAGCATCGAGAGCACGCCAGCGCCGATCACGAGCCAGAAGCCGGTGGCGCCGAGGAAGCGCTCGGCCGCCTCGGCGACGAGGCCCGCCGGGTTCGCGGACGCCGCGTCGAGGATCGAGCCTCCCTCCGGTGCCCCTACGGTGGCGAGCACGAAGAGCAGCGGCAGGTAGACGGCGAGCGCGATCGCGAGGGAGAGGTACATCGCGCGCGGCAGGTTGCGCTGCGGATCGCGCACCTCGCCGCCGACGGCGGCGATGAGGTCGAAGCCCTGGAGCGCGATGAAGGAGTAGCCCATGGCCTGGACGAGGCCCAGCGGTCCGCGCGGCAGGAAGGGATCGAGGTGCGAGAGCAGCGTCCTGGCGGGCGTGCCGAGCGCGACCCAGAGCCCGCCGGCGATCAGCACCGCGAAGACGACGAGCTTTCCCACGGTGGCGGTGTTGCCGCCGCCGCGCGCGCTGCGCGTGAGCGCGAGCGCGTACCAGGCGGTGGCGCTTACCGCGAGGACGGCGCGCAGCTGCGCGCCCTCGATCCACGCGGCCTCGTGGCCGAGCCTGCGGAGCAGGTGCATGGCGCCCTCGGAGGCGAAGGCGGCGAATCCCAGCGCGTACAGGACTCCCGCCACGATCGAGGCGAACCACGCCACCCAGCCCACGACGAAGGCGGCCTCGATGGAGAGCACGCGCTTGGCGTAGGTGTAGGTGCCGCCGGACTGCGGGAACCGCACCGCGAGCTCGGCGAAGCTCGCTGCGGTGAGGAGCGCGATGCCGCCGTTGAGCGCGAAGGCGAGGAGCGCGGCGGGCCCCGCGGTCGCGAAGGCGATGCCGGCGAGCGCGAGGATGCCGCCGCCCACGATCGCGCCGACCCCCACCGTCGTCGCGCCGAACAGGCCCAGGTGGCGTGTGCCGTCGCCGTTCATTCCCGCCCGTTCTGCGCCGCCTCGTCGGGCTCGGGTGCCTCCGCGGCGGGCACCGTGTCGGCCGTTTCGGTGTCGTCCGCGTCCGCGACGTCGGCCTCCTCGTCCGCGGGCTCCGACGCCGGCTCGTCGCGATCGATCTCGACGTCGCTCACGCCGATCACGAAGCCGACGTTGCCCACGTCGTCGTAGCCCGCGAAGGTCTCGGGGCCGAGCTTGCGCACGGCCTCCCGGCGCAGGCCCACCAGGGTGAAGTCGGCGTCGCGCGAGTGGCGGTTCACCAGGCTGGCGCGGTCGTGGCCGTCCTCCGGCACGATGACCTCGACGTTGCGCTCCGAGATGGGCAGCCGCCCCGTGCGGACCAGCTCGCGCAGCTCTTCCACGCGCGCGTCGCGGTCCGCAGCCGCGACGATGTCGAACATCTTGATCTGCGCGTGCTTCCAGTCCGGATGGTGGGCCAGGATGTAGGCGATCAGGATCATCAGGTTCGCTGCGCCGTAGTCGCCGGTCGGCAGCCACAGGTGGATCTCGCGCATTCCCGCGTAGCCGCGCGGCGAGAGTCCCAGGATGACGACGTCGAAGCCCGTCGCGGTGGCGAGCTGGAGGTGCTGGAGGGCGGGCTCGAGCCCGGCCGGCTCCGCCTTCTCGTACTCGAAGACGACGAGGTTGTTCTCCATGCCGCTGCTGCTCGGGAGCTGGATGAGCTGGGTGAAGGCGGACGTGTAGGAGGGACTCACCATGGTGTCGACCTGCACGTTTCCCCGGATGGCGCCCACCAGCTTGATGAGGCGGGTCAGTGCCTCCTTGGATTCCTCCGAGGTCTTGCGCGAGAGGAAGCCCTGCACGAAGTGGATGTAGGTCGCGAAGCCGTGGCGGTGGGCGATCCAGCGCAGGAAGTCGAGGGCGCCACGGCGCTGGAAGGTCGTGTCCGAGAGGCATACCGCGCAGGGTCGCCAGGCCGCCGCATCCGGGGCCGCCATCGAGCGCTGCGTGCGGAGCTGGATCCAGCGGCCCGCCTGGAAGAGCGAGCCGCGCAGCAGCTCGACGGTCTCGGGCCGGTCGCGCAGGGAGGCGCGCACGAGGCCGTAGATCACGGCCAGCACCGCGATGGAGAGCAGCGCGTAGCCGGTGCTGATCTGGAACATGAACACGCCTCCCAGCACGGCGCCGAGCAGCGAGAGGTACCAGCGCGAGCGGAAGGCCGGCCGATAGGTGGGGTCGCCCGCGAAGCGCTCGAAGAGCGAGACGGCGCAGATGGCGCCGTACGTGATGAGGAAGAACATGGTGATGATCTGCGCGACGGAGTCGACGTCGCCGAGCACGACGAAGGCGAGCGCGATCAGGGTGGTGAGGGAGGCCGCGTTCAGCGGCTCGTCGTCGCTCGGCCGCACCGCGCGCAGCCACGACGCGAAGGCGCTCGCGGGCAGCACCCGGTCGGCCGCCAGGGCCTGGAGGGTGCGGGGCCCGACCAGGATCGAGCCCAACGCGGAGGAGAAGGTCGCGCAGGCCAGGCCGATCGGGACGATGGGGGCCCACAGTGCGATGCGGCTCATCACCAGCGGGTCCGCGGCGAGCGCGTCGAGGCTCGCGGAGGTGGCGAGCTTCACGGCGACCAGCACGTACACGACGAAGCCGGCGCCCACGGCCGCCAGCGTGCCCAGCGGGATCGAGTGCTTCGGGTCGCGCAGGTCGCCGGAGAGGCCGACCCCCGCCGTGAGACCGGTGAAGGCGGGGAAGCAGATCGCGAAGACGTAGAAGAAGGGATCCGCGTGGGGGATCGTCGCGATCGCGTGGTCGAGATCGAGGGAGTACAGGCGCGGGCCCGCGAAGAACAGCGCGAGCGAGGCCAGCAGCGTGACGGCCACGACGGAGAGCAGCGAGAGGCCGAGGCGCGCACCGCTCATGCGCAGTGCCGCCCAGAGGATGCCGAGGGTCGGCACCGTCAGGAGCCGCATGTCGAGCGGGAGCCACGGCCAGTGCAGGACGGCCTGGGCGAGCAGCGGACGGAACGCCTCGCCGAAGGCGATCACGTAGAACGCGATGCTGATCGCCTGGGAGAGGTAGAGCGCAATGCCGATCGAGCCGCCGATGCGCAGCCCGAAGGAGCGGGAGAGCACGAAGTAGACGCCGCCGCCCGCGACGCGCTGGTTGGTGGCGATCTCCGCGATGGCGAGCGCGGCCGGGATGGTGACGAGGTGCCCGAGCGCGATGATGGCGAGGGTGCCGAGCAGTCCCACGTGGGCGACCGCATAGCCCATGCGCAGGAAGAGGATCGCGCCGAGGATCGTCGAGAGGGTGGTCCAGAAGACCGCCCCCGTGCCGAAGCCGTTGCCCTGCCCGCCGTTCGCGAAGAGCCGCGAGGTCATCTGCTCACCCGTGGGTCACGCGGATCCCTTCGAATCGCTCCGACCTGGCACCAGACGATACTCCGGTGTCGCCCTTCGCACGCTCGTCAGGCCCGCGAGGCCGCGAGATAGGCGAGGGTGGCGAGCCCGGCGCAGGTGAGCCCCGTGGGCAGCAGCAGGCCCGTGCTCGCCAGCCAGGGCGCCGCGAAGAAGCCCCAGCCGAGCGCCTGGTGGAGCAGCCAGGGGCGGTGCTGACCCCCATCGCGACGAGGGCCGAGCAGCTCGCCGCCGCGGGTCGTCTTGAGCCCGAACAGCAGCGGGACGAGGAGCGACACCAGCCCGATCTCGTAGGCGCTCTCGAGCAGCGAGTAGGCATTCTCGCCGACGAAGGCGACACAGAGGCTGACGCTCGCCACGCCCACGACGCAGAGCTGGTCGAGACGCAGCGCGGAGGCGTCGCTCGCGGCGGCGCGACCCAGCAGGTTCTGGGCGAGGATGGCCGACGGGGCGAGGATCGCGCTGTCGATGGTGGAGAGCACCGCGGACATCACGGTCACGACGAACACGACGGCGACGGCCGGGTGGAGGAAGAGGCCGGCCAGCGCGGGCAGGATCGAGGTGTCGGCGTGGTCGGGGACCAGCAGGTTCGAGGCCAGCCCCAGGAAGACCGGCACCCCGCCAGCAGGTAGGCGACCCCCGCGAGCAGGCAGGCGCGTTTCGCCACCTTTGCCGAGCGCGCGGAGAAGACGCGCTGGAGCAGGTCCTGCCCGGGGAGGTTGCCGAGCGCGCCGGCGCAGAAGAGTGCGAGCCAGCCGAGCAGCGGCCTCCAGGCCTCGAGGGGCACGGGCTCGAGGAGCGAGGCCGGGGTCTCGCGCAGCACGCGCGCCAGCCCCTCGAAGGGACCGCCCAGCTCGACGAGCACCACCGCGCCGAGCACGACGAGCCCGATCCAGAGCAGCACGAGCTGGAGCGCGTCGGTGAGCGTGACCGACCACATGCCGCCGAGCAGCGTGTAGCCCGTGCCGACCAGCGCGACGAGGGGGATGGCGAGCCGCAGGTCGAGGCCGAAGAAGAGCTCGAGCATCGCGCCGAGCGCCACGAACTGCGCGGCGATCCAGCCAAAGTACCCCGGGATCAGGAGCACGGCCGAGAGCGTCTCGGCGCGGGGCCCGAAGCGACGCCGGAAGAAGTCGGGGACGGTGAGGAGCTTCATGTTCCACAGCGGCTCGGCGAGGAAGACGCCGGCCAGCAGCAGGCAGACGCCCGCACCCCACGGGTCGAGGGCAGCGGCGCGCACGCCCTCGGTGCGCACCTCGTCGGCCGACGCGAGCAGCGTGCCGGCGCCGAACCAGGTGGCGACGAGGGTGGCGGTGGTGAGGCCGAGCGAGAGACGTCGCCCCGCAACGAGGTAGTCCTCGCTGCTGTGGATCCGACCGCGCGCCCACCAGCCGATGGCGAAGAGCACCGCGGTGTAGGCGAGCATCGCCCCCGCGAGCAGTCCCACGAGCCCGGGCTCGTGCGCCGTCACGGCGGGGTGTCGCCCTCCGCGCTGGAGACCACATCGCCGCCGACGAGCACCAGGCGGACGCGCTCGCCGCGCCACAGGCTCTGCGGCCGTCGCGGATCGACGCCGGGCGCGAGCACCACGAGGTCGGCCGGCATGTCGGGTCGGATCAGGCCGGCGCCGTCGCGGGGCAGGCCGCCCGCGCCCCCGAGCCCCGCGTAGGCGGAGAGCGCCTCGTCGACGTCGAGCGCCCGCTGCGCGTTCCAGCCCGCGGCCGGCCGCCCCTGGGCGTCGCGACGCGCCGTCGAGGATAGGCGGTTCAAGCTGGATTCTCGCCAGGGCCGAGAAGCGGAATGATGTCAACCGTGCCCGCGGCGGCGGGCGTTCGATCGTCATCCGGACGATGGACCGGCGGCGTACGGCGATTGACGTCCGCTAGACGTGATCCGAGAGTCGGATGCGGGGTCGGCGGTGCGGCCCGGCACCAGGAGGACGCCGGCGTGGGCGCGCGTCCAGGATCACCTCCTTGCCCGTTCGACGTGCCATGCTCCGGCTCCCGCGGCGCCCAGCAGCAGCGCGAGTAGGACGTAGAAGCCAACGCCGCCGACGGGGACCTCAGGCGTTTCGCATTTCGGACCAAAGTAGCCGGCAACGCAGCCGGAATCACACGTGCCGTCCGCCTGTGCGCAGGTCCCCGCTCCGGCACAGTTCGCGCTGCACGTGGACTCGCAGAAGTCGCCGTACAGGCCCGGGTCGCAGCCGTTGCACACGGCGGTCGACTGGTCACACCCTCCGGTGTCGCTGCAGTTTACGTCGCAGGACGTGTTGCACTGGTCGCCCGTCAGCCCGAGGTCACAGGCGAAGCAGCTGCAGGTGGATTGCTCGCATCCTGAGGGGTCGCATCCGAAGGAGCAGCCGCTGAGACAGTCGGCGTCACAATAGGCCAGGGGCACGACGGGGCAGCTCGTGCAGGTTCCCGTGCCGTTCAGGCCCTCGTCGCACAGCCCCGTGAAGTTGCACGTGCAACTGGCACAGGTTGGCCCATACCGGCCTGCTTCGCATTCGTAAACGAACGGGACCGCGTTGGACCAACTCATTGCGCCATCCGCGCTCACTTCCAGCGTGTACGCACCGAAGTGGCTCGGGGCCGGTACGATCAGTTCGCAGCTCATCAGCGTGGGGGACAGCACCTGTTCGGAGGCAAACATCTGCACCAAGGCCGGGGATGTCCAGCGGCAGGCGTAGCCGGCGCCCGCCGTCGAGTCCACCGTCACCTCCACGGCTGTGCCAGAGGCGTAACTGTTGGCCTTGATGGTGCTGTACGACAAGCTCTGGATCGTGGGCGTGGGCGCCGCTTCTGCGCGCGGAACGTGCCCCAACAACATGGAAACGACGCAGAGCGTGAGCGCGGGTCCCTTCAAGCCCATTTCCTACACCTCCGTCCGGGCCGACCGACGTTTGGTCCTAGACCAATGTCGCATTCTGGCAGCCCCGGGGTCAACGCGGATCCTACGATTCGAGGCCGTTTTCATCTGCGCGGATGACCGCACAACAGCAACTAGCTACTTCCTGCCTTGAAATTCGGAAGTCACTGAATACAAAAGGAATTTGCGCGATCGCGTCTCCCTTTTCGTCTTGCGATTGGTGTATGTTAGGCGGTGCCAACCAACCGAACTTATACAGCAATTCGCCGACCGGGGGTGAAGCGATGCGCCAATTCCGAGAATCTCAACTACCGCTCGTTCCCATCTGGGGCTCGCACCAGCATACCCGAGAACTGCAGATGGCGGCCAGGATCCTGGATGCGCATCCGGAGATCGCGGGGTTCGTCGGGAAAGATCTCCTGCAGGAACGCCGCAGCGATCGGGGACGTCGCGGGTTGAGCGGCGATCAAGTGCTGCGGATCGCTCTGCTCAAGTAGATCCATCGCCTGAGCTACCGGGAGCTGGAGTTCCACTTGCAGGACTCGAGTGCATTCCGAGCCTTCGTGGGACTTGGCTTCAAACAACAACCGAGCCATCAGGCGTTGCAGTCGAACGTGAAGCGGATCCAACCCCAGACCTGGGAAGCCATCAACCGCGTCTTGATCCGATTCGCTCAAGACGAAGGGATCGAGCGGGGTCGCACGATTCGCGGCGATAGAGGATAGGCGGTTCAAGCTGGATTCTCGCCAGGGCCGAGAAGCGGAATGATGTCAACCGTGCTGCCCGCGGCGGCGGACGGTTTCAAGGTGGGCCGCTGGGCTGTGTGTCGTTCTCTTTCGCGTGACGCGGCGCCGCCTCGGCTCGAGCGAGTGCCGGGGTGTTAGGCGCGCAAGGCGCCTCACGGGGGGACATCGTGCCTCGGCTGTCGACCTGGCGTCCCCGAGGTCACGCCCAGCTGTCCTCATCGCGCGGTGTCTGGTCGAAATACCTGTCTTCGTCGCTCTGAGAGGTGTGCGCGCCGGGGTCACGGCCTGGTGTCGTCGGAGGGGCGGGGGGTGCCCGGGCGGGGAGCCCGATGCATTCGAGGATGCGCTGGGCGATGGCCGGATCTTCGATCGCGGCGACGAGGCGCAGGGTCGATCCGCAGCGCGGGCCAGCGGAGGGCATCGACGGCGAAGACGCGCTGGAGGAGCTCGGCCTAGCGGAAGCGCCGAGACGTGGCGCCGGGGGTGAGCTTCGCGTCGTAGGCGCAGCGGTAGCGAAGTGGGTAGGGGAGCGTGAGCACCCACTGGCGGACGGGCACCGGGGGGAGCACGCGATCCACGAGGTGGGCCGCCGTGTCCGCCATGCGCCGGCCACCGCAGGATGGGCAGAACCCGCGGCGCTTGCACGAGAAGGCAACGAGGCGGTCGCGGCCGCAGTCGTCGCAGTGCAGGCGCAGGAAGCCGTGCGCGAGCACGCCGCAGCGCAGGAAGGTACGGAGCTTCTGCTCGACGAAGTGCGGCGCCGGCTGCTCGCGGGAGCGAGCGCGTGCGAGGAAGGGCTCGAGCTGCTCGCGGACCACGCGGTGGAGGAGCGTTCGCTCGGGGAGATGAGCTGTGTACGCGGGGCTGAAGGGGTCGCGCTTCGGTATCGGGAGGCCGAGGTGCGATGGGCGTGCCGTGCGGAGAGCGCGCGAGCGAGGGCGGCAGCCGGCCTGCGAGGCCGCGCGTTCACCCTCTACAAGGCCGGGCAGGCACGGGCTCTGGCGCGCCCCGTCGTCCGGGTCGGGTGGGATCGCGCTCTCCGCTTGCGGATCTCTCGCGGCACCGTGACCGGATCCGTCACACCGGTGCTCGAATCTGGTGGAGCTCCCGGTCCCGATGGGAGGCTCATGGTGGCGGCGTCCGATCCTGCGCTCGCACACGATGCTGCTGCGGACGCGGTGGGCGACGGCGCGTCTCGCTGCGCGGCGCTGGCGCGTGCGGGGGGTGCTACACGGCGCGAGCTGTCTCGCGCGGCGGGCGGCCTCGTCGGAATCCGCGGCTGGGAGCGACTCGGGTTCGCCCGCCTCGCCGACTACGCCGTCGAGCGGCTCGGGGTATCGGGGCGCGAGCTGCAGGACCTGGCGCGGGTGGATGCGGCGCTGCGGTCGCTTCCGCGGGTGGACGCCGCGCTGGCTGCGGGTCGCATCTCGTGGACGAAGGCCCGGCTGCTCGCGCGGATCGCCACGGCGGAGGACGAGGGGCGCTGGCTCGGCGTGGCGAAGGCGCTCTCGGCGCGCGCGCTGTCCCGCGAGGTGCGGCGGGTCGACGCAGGGTCGCTCGAAGCCGGCGCTCTCGTGGCGGAGATGGCGGAAGAGGAGGCGGGCGAGGGCCGGCGCGAGACACTCCAGCTGCGCTGCACGCCGGAGACGAAGGCGAAGTGGCACCGCGCGCGGATGCTGGTGTGCCGGGTGGCCGGGCAGCGGCTCGGGCCCTGGCAGTGTGCCGAGGCCGTGGCGGCGGAGGTGCTCTCCGCCGTCCCGCTCGACGCCATCGACGCGCCGGCGGACGACCTGGCGCCGGTTATGGCGGACATGAGGCCGGGGTCCCCTCACCCAGCGGCGGCCGCGAGCCGGCTCCCGCGCGCGGAGCGGCGCGCGCGCAGGGCGCGAGCAGGGGATGAAGCCGACGGGTCCGACCCCTTCGCGCTCGATGCCCGGCTGCGGGAGCTCGTTGCCGTCGAGCAGCGATCGGAGGCGGAGCTGGCGGAGGTGCTGCGAGCCGTCGCCGAGGAAGGGCTCCACCGGGTGCGGGGCTTCGCCACGCTCGATTCGTATGCCCGCGACGAGCTTGGCATCTCGCCGCGCCGGGCGCGCATGCTGCTGCGGCTCGCGCGAGCGGCTAATCGGGTACCGGAGCTGGCCTGGGCGTGGCGCACCGGATGGCTCTCGTTCCTGCGCGCCTACACGCTGGTGCCCGTGGTCCTGGCGGCTCCGGCGCACGCGCGCGGCTGGATCGCCCGCGCCCGGCGGGTCACCTGCCGCCGACTGGAGGAGGAGGTGGACCGGGCGCTCCTCGCGGCCGATCTCGATCCGGCGGGCTTCGCGGGCGACGGGGCCCTTCCGGTGGGCGCTTCGCGATCTCCGTCCGTTGAGCGGCAAGCGGGTGCGCAAGCCACGGCGACCGGCGAGACGTGTCGGCTGATGATCAACGGGCCGAGCGAGGTGATCCGCCTGCTGCGCGCCACGCTGTGCACGGTGCGGCGGAGGATGGAGAGCCGCACGGAACGCTGTCCGAGCCAGGGCGAGGCCTTCGCGGCGATGCTCGACGCCGCCCTTGCAGAGTGGCTGGCGCGGGCGAAGGGACGCGTGCGGCGGGCAGAACGGGTCTACGCACGCGACGGCTGGCGTTGCACGGTTCCCGGCTGCTCGTCGTACCGGAACCTCGAGAGACACCACGTTGTGTTCCGCTCGCGTGGGGGCTCGCATGCCCTCGCCAATCGCAC
This sequence comes from uncultured Spirochaetales bacterium, assembly GCA_964653555.1. GTDB lineage: Bacteria > Myxococcota_A > UBA9160 > UBA9160 > SMWR01 > JAHEJV01. The sequence goes on from CAZZFT010000091.1 coordinate 15,671, forward strand.
GACGCTCTGCGCCTGGCACCACCACCGAGGTGTCCACGCGGGGAGGGTCCGCTGCACGGGCAACGCTCCGGACGGGCTGCGGTTCGAACTGGGTCTGCGCCCGGGGAGGCCACCGCTGCTGGTCTACGGATGAATCGCGGTCACCTCCCCGCCGCTGCCGCCAGCACGTCCGAGAGCAGCAGCCAGAGCAGGCCGAAGCCGGCGACCACGAGTCCGTGGAAGAGCTCGTGGAAGGAGAACACGCGGGGCCACAGGCGCGGGCGCTCGGAGACGAAGATCACCGCGCCCACCGCGTAGAGCGCGCAGGCGATCGCGAGGACCGGCGTGCTGTCGGGGAAGCGCTCGGAGAAGGCGAGCAGGGCGGGGACCGCGACCAGCGACTGGAGCACCTGGAAGGGGATCGAGGCCTTCTCGTGCACGACGTCGGGGAGCCAGGCCTTCTGGGCGGTGCCGAGCCCGGCGATCCCCCAGGCCGCCGCGATCACGAGATCGCACTCGGCGCCGCGCAGGCCGGCCACGGCGAAGGCGGTCGAGACGCCGGCGATCTTGCAGTAGATCATCGCGTGGTCGGCGCGCTGCATGCGCCGTTTCCAGCGCTCGTTCCAGGGCAGCGCGTGGTAGAGCGTGCTCACCGTGAACAGCGCCGCGGCCGAGAGCCCGAAGGTCACCAGCGCCGCGCGCAGCTCGGGTGCGGCCCCCTGCGCCGCGGCGAACTCTCCCGCGGCGGCCGCGGCGAGGATCGCGGCACTCCCGTGGAGCAGGCCGCGAACCGGATTGTGGAGCGGTCCCAGGCGAATCCGCGAAACGGCACCGGACATCGGACCTCACACGAACAGGCGCAGGGCGCGGCCGACGAAGCCGCGGTTCGCCGCCAGCACCTGCGTCTTCCGGTATTGCAGCACCAGGCGCTCGGTCTCGCGGCTCCAGTCGCCGAGCAGGGCGCTCTCCCGCGCGCGGCGCGCCAGGCGCTCGCGCAGGTTGCGGCTCGACAGCACCTCGCACACCGCCTTGGTCGCCTCCTCGGGTGCGCCCGGCTCGTAGAGGATTCCGTCGTGGTCCGACTGGATCAGGTCGGGGATGCCGCCGGCGCGCGCCGCGACCACGGGCAGCCCCGACGCCATGGCTTCGAGCACCACGAAGCCGAGCGTCTCGGTGGTGGAGGGCATCAGGAACACGTCGGCGCTCGCGTAGGCCTGGGCCAGCTCCTCGCCGCGCAGGAAGCCGAGGAAGCTGGCGCGCTCGGCGCCGAGCCGCGCCTCCAGCTCGGCGCGCGCCGGGCCGTCTCCGACGAAGGCGACGCGCACCTCGGGCACGGCGTCGTGCAGCTCGCACAGGCGATGGAGCTGCTTCTCCGGCGACAGGCGCCCGACGTAGAGCACCACCGGCCGGTCGGGCACGCCGCCCGAGAGCCGCATGCGCATCGCCAGCGTGCGGCGTCCGGGATGGAAGATCTGCGTGTCGACGCCGCCGCGCCAGATCTCGACCGGCTCGACGCCCCGCTCGATCAGCTCGCTGCGCGTGAAGCGCGAGGGGGTCAGGTTCAGGTGTGCGGCGCCGTGCACCTGGCGCAGCAGCGGCCAGATCGCCGGCTCGAGCCAGCCGAGCCCGTAGCTCTTCACGTAGCGCGCCAGGTCGGTGTGGAAGGAGGCCACCAGGGGCAGTCCGAGCGCGCGGGCGGCCAGCACACCCCACAGGCCGAGGCACACCGGGCCGACCGCGTGCACGACGTCGGGCCGGAACCGGGCGAGTTCGTAGGCGATGTGCGGGTCCGGCGCGGTGGCCAGGAGTCCTCGGTAGGGCGAGAAGGGCACCCCCGGCACACGCACCACGCGCGCGCCGGCGTGCTCGGCCAAGGAGCCCGAAGGCGCGAACACGAGCACCTCGTGACTGCTCCCCGTCAGGTGCCGGATCGTGTGGTCGAGCCGGTTGCAGATGCCGTCGATCTTCGGCGGGAAGACCTCGGTGAACAGGGCGATCCGCATCGGTCCTCCTAGGGAGGGGAGCTCCGCTTTGCGCTCGCCGAAAACATCGTTTGCGAACGCGACAGTCCCGTGGGAAGCCGGTGAACAACCGGTCGAGAGTCCGGGGCGAAGGGGCCACGGACCCGTCACCGATCGGTGACGGTCGGGCTCACCCGCGCGCAGGCGGTGCGCGCAGGTCACCGGGGCAGGAGGGCGGCGGGGGTCGCCCCCCTGGCGACCCCCGCCGAGTCCCGCGTTCGCAGTCGACCCCGGCGGGGGGCGCCGGGATCCGTTCCGCGCTCGCTCACACCGGACCCGCGTCCCGTCGGCTCGATGGGGATGGGACGAACGACGAGGGGACGCTGTGTCCGAGCGATGCGGACCTTACGAGCGCGCGATGACGGACGGATGAAGAACGGATCGAGCTATCGTGACCGGTCTCCGGGAGGAGGTGTGCGGACACTCTGGCTGCTGCGACACGCGAAGGCCGCCCGGGAGCCCGGGCTCGCCGACCCCGACCGGCCGCTGGAGTCCCGCGGCCGCAAGGCCGCCCACCGCATCGGGCGCCATCTCGCCGAGTGCGGAGCCCGGCCGGACCTGGTGCTCTGCTCCCCGGCGCGGCGGACCTGCGAGACGCTCGAGTGCGCGGCGGAGGCGTTCGCGGAGTCCTGGGTGGTGCTCGAGGAGCGCGAGCTCTACCTCGCCGGCGAGGGCGAGCTGCTGCGCCGCCTCCAGGCCGTACCCGACGACGTCCACGGCGTGCTGGTGGTCGGGCACAACCCGGGCATCGCCGAGCTGGCCCAGATCCTCGCCGCGTCCGGCCCGGCGGCGGATCTCGCCCAGCTGCGCCGGAAGTACCCCACCGGTGGGCTCGCCGAGCTCCGTCTGAACGCGGACCACTGGCGCCAGCTCCCGCGGGGTTGTGAGCTGAGACAGTTCGTCACGCCGAAAGGCCTCGACGACGCGTGAGCCGCGGTGACCGGCGGTTCGGCGGCGAAATCCCACCCCCGTGCCCTCGGTTATGATGGTGCGGTGAGCGCGCACCGGGAAGTCGAACTCAAGCTCGAGGCATCGCCCGAGGATCTGAGGCGGCTGCAGCGCCACCCCTTGGTGCAGACGCTGGCGCTGGGACGGGGGATCGCGCGCAACCTGGTGTCGGTGTACTTCGACACGCCCGACGCCGACCTCGCCGCCGCCGGCTTCGGACTGCGCGTGCGCAGCCAGGGGGCCGAGCGGATCCAGACCGTGAAGGGCGACCGCTCCAGCGCCGGCGGTCTGTTCGAGCGCTCTGAGGTGGAGTGCCCGCTCGAAGGGGAGGAGCCCGATCTCGAGCGGCTTCCCGACGCCGGGCTGCGCGAGCAGCTGCGCGAGATCATCGGCGACAAGCCGCTGCGGCCCGTCTTCCGCACCGAGTTCCGTCGCACGCGGCGCACCCTGCGCAACGCCGAGAGCGAGTGGACCCTCGACATCGACGAGGGCGAGATCGTCGCCGACGACGAGCGCGAGCCGATCCACGAGCTGGAGCTCGAGCTACGCGCGGGCGAGGCGTCGCGGATGATGGAGTTCGCGCTGATGCTCCAGGAGCAGTTCGACCTGCTACCCGGCACGCGCAGCAAGGCCGAGCGCGGCTACGCGCTCGCGCTCGGCACTCCGCCACCGGTCCACGCGGGGCGCCGGGTCGCGCTCGATCGGGACGCCACCGTGGAGGCGGCCCTGGAGGCGATCCTCGGCCAGTGCCTCGCCCAGCTGACGGCGAACGCCGAGTGCGCGTGCGAGGGCAGCGATCCCGAGGGCGTGCACCAGATGCGGGTCGGCATGCGCCGAGCGCGCGCCGCCCTGGCGGTGTTCCAGTCGCTGCTCCCCCAGGAGACGACGCGGCTGTTCCGCTCCGATCTCCAGTGGCTGGGCCGCGAGCTGGGCGGTGCGCGCGACCTCGACGTGCTCACCCGCGAGCTGCTCAGCCCGATCGAGCCCTTCCTCGCCGGCGACCCGGCGTTCAAGCGCCTGTGCGAAGAGGCGATCGCGCTGCGCGTCGAGTGCTATGCGGAGGTCCGCGAGGTCCTGCACTCGCCGCGCTACGCGCGTTTCGTGCTGGAGCTCGGCACGTGGATCAGCGGGCGCGCCTGGCGCAATCAGGCGCTCTCGGAAAGCAGCGCGCGGCTGTTCGCGCCGGCCCGCGACTTCGCGCGCGAGCTGCTCGATCGACGTCATCGCAAGGTGCGCCGGCTCGGCGAGCGGATCGGCGAGTCCGACGAGGCCCGGCACGCGCTGCGGATCCAGCTC
>CAZZFT010000092.1:0-17950 GCA_964653555.1 uncultured Spirochaetales bacterium
TCGGCCACCCACTCGCTGCTCACCCGGCGCGACGTGCTGGTGGTGGCGAGCGTGTCCGCGATCTACGGGCTCGGCGCCCCGGAGCACTACGGCTCGATGCACGCCTACCTGGAGCCGGGCATGCCGTGCGTGCGCGACGAGCTGCTGCGCCACCTCGTCGACATGCTCTACGAGCGCAACGACATGGACTTCCACCGTGGCACCTTCCGCGTGCGCGGCGACGTGGTGGAGGTGTTCCCCCAGTACGAGGCGGACCGGGCCCTGCGCATCGAGTTCTTCGGCGACGAGATCGAGACCCTGGCCGAGATCGACCCGCTGCGCGGAACCGTCACCTCGCGCCCGAAGAAGGCGATGGTCTACCCGGCGAGCCACTACGTGGCCACCGACGACACCCTCGCGCGCGCCGTGGCGGGCATCCGCGGCGAGCTCCAGGAGCGTCTGGCCTTCTTCCGCGAGTCGAACCGGCTGCTCGAGGCCCAGCGTCTGGAGCAGCGCACGATGTACGACCTCGAGATGCTCGAGGAGATGGGATTCTGTCACGGGGTCGAGAACTACTCGCGCTGGCTCGACGGTCGCGAGGCCGGTCAGACGCCCTACACGCTCTACGACTACTTCCCCGAGGACCTGCTCGTCGTGCTCGACGAGAGCCACATCAGCGTTCCCCAGATCGGGGGGATGTTCCGCGGCGACCGCGCCCGCAAGGAGACGCTGGTGGAGTACGGCTGGCGCCTGCCCTCGGCTCTCGACAACCGGCCGCTGCGCTTCGACGAGTGGGAGCTGCGCGCCCGCCAGCGCATCTACGTGTCGGCGACGCCCGCCGACTACGAGCTGGAGCGCAGCGGCGGCGTGGTGGTGGAGCAGATCATCCGGCCGACCGGCCTGGTCGATCCGAAGGTGGAGGTGCGCCCGGCGTCGGGGCAGGTGGACGACCTGCTCGAGGAGATCCGCGCGCGCGTCGCGGCGCGGGAGCGCGTGCTGGTCACGACGCTGACCAAGCGGATGGCCGAGGAGCTGACCAACTACTACGCGGAGCTGGGGATCGCCGTGCGCTACCTGCACAGCGAGATCCAGACGCTCGAGCGGATGGACATCATTCGGGAGCTCCGCGAAGGGGCCTTCGACGTGCTGGTGGGGATCAACCTGCTGCGCGAGGGTCTCGACATCCCCGAGGTGGCGTTGGTGGCGATCCTCGACGCGGACAAGGAGGGCTTCCTGCGCTCGACCCGGTCGCTGATCCAGACGATCGGCCGCGCCGCGCGCAACGTGAACGGGTCGGTCATCCTGTATGCCGATCAACAGACCGACTCGATCCGCGCCACGCTCGACGAGACGAATCGCCGGCGGGAGATCCAGCTCGCCTACAACGAGGAGCACGGTATCACGCCGCGCACGATCACGAAGCGGATCACCAGCATCCGGGAGTCGATCTGGGAGCAGGACTACGTCACCGTCCCGGCGGAAGCCGGCGAAGGGGAGTCGATCGCGCCCCACGAGCTGCCGCGGGTGCTCGACGGCCTGCGCCGCGAGATGCGCGAGGCGGCGAAGTCGCTCGAGTTCGAGCGGGCGGCCGAGCTGCGCGACCGGATCCGGGCGCTCGAGAGCGAGCGCATCCGGCTGGGATGACGGGCAAGCCGGCGGAGCCGGCGCGCAGCGAGGCGGAGCCGAGCGGAGGTCACCGGGTGGGAAGGCTCGCCGAGCGGGCGGATACGCTCCCTACCGGCCCGGGCGTGTACCTGTTCAAGAGCGAGCGCGGGAGCGTGCTCTACGTGGGCAAGGCCCAGAACCTGCGCAGCCGGGTGAAGCAGTACGTGGGAGGCGGCGACGGCCGCATCCGCATCCCGAAGCTGCTCGAACGCGCCGTCGACGTGGACGTGGTGGTGACGCCGAACGTCAAGGACGCCCTGCTGCTCGAGAACGAGCTGATCAAGCGCCACAAGCCGCCCTTCAACGTGCGCCTGCGCGACGACAAGCAGTACCTCGCGCTGCGCCTGGATCCGCGGGAGACCTGGCCGAGACTGCGCGAGGTGCGGAAGTTCGCCGACGACGGTGCCGAGTACTTCGGGCCCTACACCTCGAGCGTGGCGATGCACGAGGCGCTCTCGAATCTGCGGCGCGTGTTCCCGCTGCGCTCGTGCAGCGAGGGCACCTTTCGCGACTACGCGCGCCGCGGGCGTCCCTGCATCGAGTTCGAGATGGGCCGCTGCCTGGCGCCCTGCTGCGGCCGGGTGGACGAGGCCAGCTACGCCGACCTGGTCTCGGGCACGGCGCTCTTCCTGCGCGGGCGCGGAGACGAGCTGCTGAACGATCTGCGCGCCCGGATGGAGCGGGCCGCGGAGGGCGAGCACTTCGAGGAGGCGGCGCGCCTGCGCGACCGGATCGAGGCCGTCGAGCGCACCGTCGAGCGCCAGCAGATCGTGGGCGATCGTCAGGCCGACCGGGACGTGTTCGGGCTCGCGCGCAGCGGCGGCGACGTGGAGGTGCACGTGCTGCACGTGCGCGAGGGGCGGGTGATCGGCGCCCAGGGCTACCCCCTCGAGGGGGTCGCCCTCGACGACGGCGACGTGATGGGCTCGTTCCTCGCCCAGTACTACGCGCTGTCGACCGGGCGCCAGGTACCGCGGGAGGTGCTCTCGCCGGCGCCCCTGGAGGACGACGGCGCGCTCGAGGCGTGGCTGCGCGACCGCGGGGAGCGGAGCGTCGCGGTACGCGTGCCGCGGCGCGGCCCCCTGCGCGAGCTGCTGGCGATGGCGCACGCGAACGCCGAGCTCGGTCTGGCGCGCCGGCTGGAGGCGCGCGAGAGCGTGGCGGCGGTGCTCGAGGAGCTGCGCGAGGAGCTGGGCCTGGTACGGACGCCGCGCCGGATCGAGGGCTACGACATCTCCACCCTGCACGGGACCCTCACGGTTGGCAGCCGGGTCGTGTTCGAGGACGGTGCTCCGGCGAAGGCCGATTATCGCCGCTACCGGATCCGCGACGCGGCGCCCGACGACGACTACGCGTGCCTGCGCGAAGTGATCGCCCGGCGCCTGGCGCGCGCCGATCGCGAGCCGCTCCCCGACCTGCTGCTGATCGACGGCGGCAAGGGTCAGCTCGCGGTGGTGAGCGCCGCGCTCGCCGACGCGGGCCTGTCCGTGGACGCGGCCTCGCTCGCCAAGGAGCGCGATGCCCAGGGGCCGTCGCCGCGCGTGCGCCGCTCGGGCGGCCTGAAGGCGGAGCGCGTGTTCCTGCCCGGGCGCAAGGACCCGCTGTGGCTGGCACCCAGCTCGCGCGGCCTGCTGCTGCTCCAGCGGGTGCGCGACGAGTCGCACCGGTTCGCGATCGAGTTCCAGCGCCAGCTGCGCTCGAAGCAGCACTTCGCCTCGATCCTGGAGGAGCTGCCCGGAATCGGTCCGGGAAAGCGGCGCGCGCTGCTCGGCCGGCTCGGCTCGCTGCGGGCGGTGCGCGAGGCCTCGGTCGAGACCCTGGCCGCCGTGCCCGGGGTGTCGCGCCGCGACGCGGAGACGATCGCCCGCTTCTTCGCAGCCGTGGCGTCGGAGCGGTCGGGAATCGCGTGAGGCTGGGAACTTCCGTTCCCAAGCGAAGCGCGGCGCCTGCCCCCGCGCGCGCGGCGCGGGGGGGCCACCGGACCCGGTCTCCCGAGCGGAAGGTGAGCGCATCCGAGGCGATGGCCCACGGAGCTGCCGCAGGGAGAGGGCGTGGCATCGATCTTGCGAAAGGCCGAGGTCATGCGCCGAAAGGCCCGCGCCCTCGATTCCAGCGATCCCGCGACGCCCAGCGACACGCTGCGCGGTGAGCTGGAGCGGCTCGGTCTCGCCCGCGCGGAGGCCGGCCCGCTGGCCGAGCAGCTCCTCGGCCTGGCGCGCGCGAGGCCCGAGCGGGAATTCCAGGCGCTGCTCGAGGGCGTGGCTCTGGGCCGGCGCGCGGGAGGACCGCGCACCCCCGAGCTCCAGCGCATCCTCGAGGACTTCGCCGCGGAGATGAAGAAGCTGGACGAGGGGCTGAGGCTGCTCACGGCCTATCTCTCCCGGCTGCGCGAGCACGCCGCCCCGAGCGCGGTGGCGCGTACCCTGCACTGACCCCCGCCCCGACGAGCTCGACCCACCCGGTCCCGGGGAGGACCGCGCGTGCTGGCACGGCTCGCGCTGGCGATGGCCCTGGGAATCGCGCTGGCCGATCTGGGCGACGCGGCGCCCGCCGCCGCCATCTGGCCCCTGGCCGCCGGCGCGGCCCTCGCCCTGGCACTCCGCTCGGGAGCGTGGGCGGTCGCCGGGCTGGCCGCGGCCGCGGGCTGGCACGCGCACGCCCTCCAGCTGACCGACGCGCGGGAGGCGGCGCGCCGGCCCCCGGAGGAGGTGCGCGTGGAGGGCACCGTCGCGCGCCGCTCCGCCGCCTGGCAGCCGCGCTGGGTCGATCTGGAGGCGGTGCGCGGCGCCGGCTTGCGACGCGTGCGCGTGTATGCCGCGAGCGCGGCGGATCTCGACGACTGGCTGCCCGGGGAGCGCGTCCGCGCGCAGCTGCGCGTCGCTCCTCTGCTCCGCGCGCGCAATCCCGGCGACACGGACTCGCTGCGCCGGCTGTGGCGCGAGGGACTCGGAGCCGGGGCGACCCTCGCGCACCCCTCGCTGGCGGTGGTCCGCGGCGCGGCTCCGGGACTGCGCGCCTCCTTCCACGCCGAGCGACGCCGGATCGCCCGGTCGCTCGCCGCCGGCGGACCGGGGTCGGGTCTGGTGCGCGGGCTCGCGTTGGGGGAGCGCGGCGCTCTGGCGCCGGCCCAGCGCGACGTGTTCGTCCGCCTCGGTCTCGCCCACGTCCTGGCCGTGTCCGGGCTGCACCTCGCCTGGGTCGCCGCTGCGGTCTATGCGCTCGCTCGCGGCGGACTGCGTCGCTCGGCGTTCCTGGCCGCGCGCTGCGACACGCGCCGGCTCGCGTTCGGCCTCGCGCTCTCGGCGGCGGTGGCGTACGCGGCCCTGGCCGGCGGCGCGGTTCCGGTACGGCGGTCGCTGGTGCTGCTGGCGGCCGCGGCCCTCGCGATCGTGCGCTTCCGGCCCCAGCGGCCGGGCGCACCGCTGGCCGCGGCGGCGCTGTGGATCCTGGCCCGGGAGCCCGCGGCGCTGTTCGCAGCGGGTGCGCAGCTGTCCTTCTCGGCCGTCGCCGCCCTGACCTGGGCGGCTCCTGCGGGCGAGTCGACACGTACCGGTGTCGGATGCGCGGCGCTGCGGCGCAGCGCGACGGCGATCCTGGCGACCGCGCCGCTGATCGCCTGGCACGGGGGAGGCGTGCCCCTCGTCGCCCTGGCGGCGAACCTGGTCGCACTGCCCTGGCTGGCGGCCGTCGTGCTGCCGTCCGCTCTCGTCGCGGCCGTTGCCAGCGCGGCGCACCTGCCCGGGGCGCTGCTCGCCGCGAAGACTGCCGCCGCCCTGGCCCACGCCTCGGTGCTCGCGCTCGGCGCGGTGGCGAGCGCGCTGCCGGGCGTGGAGCGCGCGCCGCCCTCCCGCGCGTGGCTCTGTGCCGTGGTCGGGCTGGCGGTCGCCGGCGTCGCACTGCGCGCGACTGCCGGGCGCGCGGGCGCAGCGGTCGCCATCGCGGCCCTGCTCGCGATCGTGCCGCCCGCGCCCGTGGCGCCGGCCCCGCCACGTCTGGTCGCGCTCGACGTGGGACAGGGCGAGGCTGCGCTCGTTCAGGGCCGGCGCGGCGCGGTGCTGGTGGACGCGGGCGGCGCCTACGGCGCCGGGGATGCCGGGCGCCGCCACGTAGTGCCGGCGCTGCGTGCGCTCGGGGTCGCGCGCATCGATCTGCTGGTGGTCAGTCACGCCGACCTCGATCACCGGGGAGGCGTGCCGTCGGTGCTCGCGGCGCTGCCCGTGAGCGAGCTGTGGCTGCCCTGGGGCGGGGCCGGTGATCCGGACTTCGCCGAGCTGATGGCGCGCGCGCGGTCGAGGGGCGTGCGGGTGCGCGAGGTCGGCCGCGGCAGCCCGGTGCGCCGTATCGGCGACCTTCGCGTGGACCCCCTGTGGCCGCCGCGCGCGGAGGACGGGTCGCGCAACGCGCGCTCGCTGGTGGTCCGCGTCACCGCGCCCGGCGGCGCGAGGGTGCTGCTGCCCGGAGATCTCGACGCCGACGCCGAGGCGCGCTGGCTCGCGCGCGAGTCGGACCCGCGCGCCGACGTCCTGCTGCTGCCCCATCACGGGAGCCGCGGCTCCAGCTCGGAGGGGTTCCTCGACGCCGTGGCCCCGGGTCTTGCGATCGCCTCGGCGCCGTGTCGCAGCCGCTACGGCATGCCCCATCCGGAGGTGCGCGCGCGGCTGGCCGCGCGCGGGATCCCGCTGCGCTGGACCGGACGCGACGGCGCGATCCGGGTCGCCTTGAGTGGCTCGCCGCGCGCGCGCGGCACCGGCGACGCCATCTCCTGTCCGTGAATACCGCGTCGCCCCTGGCGGGGGCGCCGCGCAGGAGAGGGCTATCCTGCCGCGGTGTTCGACGACGCGCTGATGGACGAAGCGATCACCCGGGTCCGCCTGGTGCGCTTCGCAGACGGCGGCCTCCGAGACCAAGGCGACACGGTGGTGCGCGAAGAGCCGCTCGAGATCCAGATCGGCGCCGCGCCGCTCGCTGTCGTGATGCGAACGCCCGGCCACGACGCCGAGCTGGCGACCGGCTTCCTGCTGACCGAGCGGGTGATCGCTTCGCCCGCGGACGTGGTGTCGGTGCGCCACTGTCCGGAGGCGCGCGATCCCGAGGCCGTCGACAACGTGATCCGCGTGGTGCTGGCCCCGGGCGTGCGCGTGGACTGGGAGGCGCTGCGCCGCAACCTGTACGCGAGCAGCAGCTGTGGCGTGTGCGGAAAGGCGACGATCGAGAACGCGCTGGCGTGCGCGCCGCCGCTCCGCGACCCCGCCTGCTTCGATGCCGACCTGTTTCCCACGCTGCCCGAGCGGCTCGCCGCCGCCCAGCCCGTCTTCGCGCGCACCGGTGCGCTGCACGCGGCGGCGGTCGTGGACGCGCGCGGGCAGCTGCTGGTGGTCCGCGAGGACGTGGGCCGTCACAACGCCGTCGACAAGGTGATCGGCTGGAGCGTGCGCCAGGGGCGCGCCTCGCTGGAGGGCCATCTGCTGCTGGTCTCGGGCCGGATCTCCTTCGAGATCGTGCAGAAGGCGCTGGCCGCGCGGATCCCGCTGGTGGCCGGCGTGTCGGCGCCGTCCTCCCTGGCGGTCGAGCTCGCGGCGCGCGCCGGTGTGGCCCTGGTCGGCTTCCTGCGCGGACGCGGATTCAACGTCTACGGCGCGGTGGCGAGGGTGCGCGGCGGCGCCGGCGCGTCGGCCGGGGCGCTGCGATGAGCGGAGCGGGGAGCGGGGACGGCGGCGTCGCCGGCGGTCTCGACGCGGTCGTCAGCACGGTGCGTCGCTCGCTGCGAGAGCTGGGTCTCCGGCGCGGTCTCGACGTGCTCTCGGAGGTGAACCAGGTCCGCGGCTTCGACTGTCCGGGCTGCGCCTGGCCCGACCCCGACGTGCGCGCGGCCACCGAGTTCTGCGAGAACGGCGCGAAGGCGGTCGCCCACGAGGCGACGCGCAAGCGCCTCGACGCCGACTTCTTCGCCCGCTGGTCGATCCCGGCGCTGCTCGAGCAGAGCGACCACTGGCTCGAGCAGCAGGGGCGCCTGGTGGAGCCGCTGCGCCGCGCGCCCGGATCGCTGCTCTATCAGCCGGTGTCCTGGGACGAGGCGATGGCCGGGATCGCCCGCGGGCTGCGCGGCCTGCGCACGCCCGACGAGGCGATCTTCTACACCTCGGGACGCACCAGCAACGAGGCGGCCTTCCTCTACCAGCTCTTCGCGCGCTGCTTCGGCACGAACAACCTGCCCGACTGCTCCAATATGTGCCACGAATCGAGCGGCGTCGGGCTCACCGAGGTGATCGGGGTCGGCAAGGGAACGGTCGGACTCGAGGACTTCGCGGTCGCCGACCTGATCCTGGTGATCGGGCAGAACCCGGGCACCAACCACCCGCGCATGCTCACCGCGCTCCAGGCCGCGAAGCGGCGCGGGGCGCGGATCATCGCGATCAATCCGTTGCGCGAGCGGGGACTGGTCCGCTTCGCGCATCCCCAGGAGCCCTGGACGTGGCTCGGACGGGGCACGGCGATCGCCGACCGCTATCTCCAGGTGCGCGTCGGCGGCGACGTCGCGCTGCTCCAGGGCATCGCCAAGGGCGTGCTCGAGGAGGAGGCGCGGCGCCCCGGCCGCGTGTTCGACCGGGCGTTCCTCGCCGGGCGCACGACCGGCTTCGAGGCGTGGCAGCGGGCTCTGGAGCACCGGCGCTGGGAAGATCTGGAGGTGGGCAGCGGGATCTCGCGCGAGGCGATGCGCGCCGCGGCCTCGGACTACGTCGCTGCCGAGCGCGTGATCGCCTGCTGGGCGATGGGGCTCACGCAGCACGAGCACGGCGTGGCGAACGTGCAGGAGATCGTGAATCTGCTGCTCCTGCGCGGGAACATCGGCGTGCCGGGCGCCGGTCCGTGTCCGGTGCGCGGGCACTCGAACGTGCAGGGCGATCGCACCGTGGGGATCACCGAGAAGCCGGGCGCGGCGTTCCTGGACGCACTGGCCCGCGAGTTCGATTTCACGCCTCCGCGCGCGCACGGGCTCGACACGGTCGCCGCGATCCGCGCGATGCGCGACGGCGCCGCCCGGGCCTTCGTCGGGATGGGAGGCAACTTCGCGGTCGCCACCCCCGACAGCGAGGTGACGGCGCGGGCTCTGGAGCGCTGCGACCTCACGGTGCAGATCTCGACGATGCTCAACCGCTCGCACCTGCACTGCGGGCGCGAGGCCTACGTGCTGCCCTGCCTGGGCCGCACCGAGCGCGACGATCAGCTCTCCGGGGCGCAGTTCGTCACGGTCGAGGACTCGATGAGCGTCGTGCACCGCTCCGAGGGCCGCCTCGAGCCGGCATCGCCCGAGCTCCGCAGCGAGGTGGCGATCGTGGCCGAGCTGGCGCGCGCGGTGCTGGGGTCCCGGTGCGCGGTGCCCTGGGGTCTGCTCGCGGCGAGCTACGACCGGATCCGCGACGCGATCGAGCGCGTCGTGCTCGGCTTCGGCGGCTACAACCGCCGGGTGCGCGAGCCCGGTGGATTCGTGCTGCCGAGCGGGGCACGCCACCGCCGTTTCGATACCGCCGACGGCCGCGCCCACTTCACGGTGCACCCGCTGCCCGATCACGCGCTCCCGTCGGGGCGTCTGCGGCTCACCACGCTGCGCAGCCACGACCAGTTCAACACGACCGTCTACGGACTCGACGACCGCTACCGGGGCATCTCCGGCGACCGCCGCGTGCTGCTCGTCCATCCGGAGGACCTCGCGGCGGCGGGCCTGCGCGAGGGAGAGCGGGTGGACGTCACCAGTCACTTCCGCGGCGAGACGCGGCGCGTGTGCGGCTTCCGGCTGGTGGCCTACGACCTGCCGCGCGGCTGTGCGGCCGCCTACTTCCCGGAGGCCAACCCCCTGGTGCCGGTGGACAGCGTCGCCCGAGGCAGCCACACCCCGACCTACAAGTCGATCGAGATCTCGCTCGCGCCGGCCGCGGGAGCCGCCTGATCAGCGCGCGAACACCGTCTTCGTCTCCCGCACCTCGAAGCGCTCGAAGACGGCCTCGGTGACGTAGGGGTCGCGGCCGGCCAACGCGCGCGCCTCGGCCAGACTCGGCGCCTCGAACAGGATCACGCTGCCGAGCGGAGCGCCGTCGTCGCCGAGGATCGGCCCGGCATGGCGGAGGCGGCCGGCGCGCTCGAGCTCCTCGAGACCCGCGAGGTGGGCGGGCCGGTGGAGCTTGCGCAGCTCGGCGCCGCGCGGGCCGTCGTGACCGATGAACAGGAACCAGGGCATGTCGGGACTCCGTTGATGCCGGTGGCTCGGAGCCGCCCTCGCGGACTCGGAGGCACCGATTCGACTTCGCTCGGCTTCGCCTCGCTGTGCGCCGGCTCCGCCGGCTTGCATCCGCGCCGCGGGCGGTCGGCTGCTAGGCCACCTCGCTGCACCCGAGCGCGCAGATCGACCGGGGCGAGGCGTCGGCCAGGCTCTCGGGCTCGACCTGGATCGTCGCGTGATCGATGCCGTGGCGCGCGCCGAGCAGACCGTAGGCGTCGGTGAGCAGCGACTCGGCGCGTTCGATCCGCGCCACCACCAGGTGACAGGAGAGGGCGATCCGGCCCTGTCCCAGGGTCCAGACGTGGAGATCGTGCACGCTGCCCACACCCGGGAGCGAGGCGAGGTCGCGGCGGACGTCGTCCACCTCGAGGTGGCGCGGGGCCGCCTCCATCAGCACGTCGACCGCCTCGCGGATCAGGTGCCAGGCCGAGAACAGGACCAGGGCGGCGATCGCGACCGACGCCGCCGGGTCGGCCCACAGCCAGCCGAACTGCCAGACGAGCAGGCCCGCCACCATCGCGCCCACGCTGCCCAGCGTGTCCGACAGCACGTGCAGCCAGGCGCCGCGTACGTTCAGACTCGCCTGGTGGTCGTGGCCGAGGATGCGGAGGGCGGCGAGGTTGACCAGCAGGCCGCCGGTCGCGATCGCCAGCACGCCGCCGCCGAGCACCGGACGCGGTGCCTCGATCCGGTGTACGGCCTCCGCCGCGATCAGCAGGGCGACGGCGACCAGCGCCACGCCCTGGGCGAGGGCGGCGAGGATCTCGGCGCGCGCGCGGCCGTAGGTCCAGCGGTCGTTGGCGGGATGGGAGGCGACCCAGGCCGCGAACAGCGCCAGCGACAGCGCCGCGACGTCCGAAGCCATGTGTCCGGCGTCGGCGAGCAGCGCGAGAGACCCGGTCCACAGTCCGCCCACCACCTCGGCCACCAGGTAGGTGGCCGCCAGCACGAGGGCCCATCCGAGCGGGCGGCGGGTGTTCACGGGAGCGCTGTGCCGGTGGTCGGCATGAGCGCCGCGGCGTTCCCCTTCGCTCCGTTCTCGCGCGCCGTCACCGGCCTCCGGCATGGAGGCAGCATATCCCGGCCGGTGCAGAGCCGTCGAGCGAGCGAACGAGACGCTAAGATCGCGCCCTCGCTCAGCATGCCGGAGGAACGATGGCGATCGATTTCAGCTTTCCCCCCGAGCTCGAGGCCCTGCGTCTGCGCGTGCGCGAGTTCATCGACACGGTGGTGCGACCGGCGGAGGAAGAGATCGACGAGAAGAACCGCGACTCGCTGGTCGCCGGGGTCCTCCGGATGCGCAAGGCCGCCCACGAGTGGGGGCTGTGGCTGCCCCAGATGCCCGCGGAGTACGGGGGCATGGGCCTCGGCCACGTCGCGATGGCGGCCGTGTCCGCCGAGGCGGCGAAGGCGCGCTTCGGCCCCTTCGCGCTCAACGCCCAGGCGCCCGACGAGGGCAACATGCACACGCTGCTCCACTGGGCGACCGACGAGCAGAAGGAGATCTACCTGCGTCCGCTGTGCGAGGGGCGGATGCGCTCGTGCTTCGCGATGACCGAACCCGAGGTGGCGGGCTCCGACCCGACGCTGATCCAGACCCGCGCCGTGCTCGATGGTGACGAGTGGGTGATCAACGGGCACAAGTGGTTCATCTCGGGGGCGCGCGGCGCCCGCTTCGCGATCCTGATCGCGCGTACCGAGGACGACCCCGAGATCCCCCAGGCGGCGAACAGCGCGTTCCTGGTCGACCTTCCGGCGCCGGGCTGGGAGCTGGTGCGCGACGTCGAGACGATGTCCGGCGGACACAACCACTGCGAGATCCGCATCCGCGAACTGCGTGTTCCCGTCGACCGCATGCTCGGCGGCCGCGGTCAGGGCCACCTGCTCGGCCAGGCGCGCCTCGGTCCCGCGCGTCTCGCCCACTGCATGCGCTGGCTCGGCCAGGCCGAGACGGCGCTCGACATGATGGTGGACCGGGCGACGAAGCGCTTCGCCCACGGCTCCTATCTGTCGGAGAAGCAGGGCATCCAGTGGATGATCGCCGACTCCACCATGGAGCTCTACCAGGCGAAGCTGATGGTGCTGCACTCCGCCTACCGGATCGACGCGGGCGCCGACTTCCGTACCGAGGTGTCGATGGCGAAGCACTTCGTGGCCAACGCGCTGAACCGGATCGTCGATCGGGCCATCCAGGTTCACGGCGCCCTCGGCTATTCGACCGACACGCCCCTGGCCCAGATGGCGACCCAGGCGCGCTGGGCGCGCTTCGCGGACGGCGCCGACGAAGTCCACCAGTGGCGGATCGCCCAGCGCGCGATCGAAGCCTACGGACGTGACGGCAGCACCCGGGCGGCGACGGGGAATCTGCCTCTCTGATCGACGGCCTCGCGCGGGCTGCCTAGCGCGCGTCCGACCCGTCGCCCCGTTCGAGCAGGCGGGCGGCCTGAGCCGCGCCCTGCTGGCAGGCGTCGGCGGGCTCGCGGCAGCGCTTCCAGAGCGCGAGCAGACGCTCGGCTTCGAAGGGGGCGGCGGCCTGGTAGTAGGTGCGATAGATCGCCGAAGCGCGCCGGGCCTGCGCGAGCGAGACTGCGTCCTCCGCGCCGGTCTCCGCGCCGTCGTCGGACATCAGGTGCACCGCGTCGCTCACGAGCGAGAGAGAGATCCGCGCGCCGAACTCGGGCCGAACCGCCAACATGTCCTTCAGCGTCTTCGAGAAGGCCGGAGCTCCGTCGGCGCGGACACCCCAGGCCGCCAGGAAGGCGACGCAGACGTCGCCGCGCCGCCGGCACGCCTCGCGGGTCGCGGCCTCCCAGAGAGCGTTCTGCTCCGAGGCCGGTTGCGACGCCAGGTAGCGAGGCCAAAGCGCCGTGTCGCGGCCGACGCGGGCCGCGTCGCCGAAGCCCATGAAGGGCAGCGAGCCGGAGTCCCCGCGAAAGAATGCGCGCGCGGCGAGGTGGGAGAGCAGCGGGTGCTCGATGCGGTGCAGGGGGCCCGGGAGTCCGGCGCGGTGCGTCACGCCGAGGGGGACGAGCTCGTGGGCGAGCAGCCCCGCGAGTCCGGGGATCTCCGCCCGCTGGAGCGCGGCGGCGAAGTCCGGGCGCACCGCACGCTCGCGAATCCGCGCGAGCAGTGTCTCCGGCTCGCGGGCCTCGGGGAAGCCGAGGATCAGCAGGTCGTTGCCGAGCCCGTACCAGATCGAGACGTGATCGAACACGTCCGAGAAGGTGCGCAGCACCAGGGCGAGCGACGCGTCGTCCGTCTCGTACTGGTGCATCCACTGGCAGTAGACACCGCCGGGTGCGAGGCGCGAGCGGGCCGCCGCGAGGAACTCGCGGCTGTAGAGCAGCTCCACGCCCGTGACCCACGGGTTGCTCGGCTCGGAGACGATCAAGTCGTAGCTCCCGCGGCTCCGCTGGAGCGCGCGGTAGGCGTCGCTGCGCGCAAGGCGCACGCGCGGGTTCCGGGAGGCGTCGTGGCTCGCGAAGTCGAAGAGCGGCGCGGCATGGGCGACGCCCGGGGAGATCTCGGCGACGACGACCTCCTCGATCCCGTCGAGCTCCGCCAGCTCGCCGCTCGTGACGCCCGTGCCCAAGCCCGCCACGAAGGCCCGTTTCGGGGAGTCCGCCAGCATCGCGGGCAGCACTCCGAGAAAGATCGTCGTCGTGAGATCCCGATAGGTGGCGCTGTCGGGCTTTCCGTTCACCACCAGTCCCCGCGCGATGGTTCCGGGCTCGGCCTCGAACTCGAGGACCGCCACGGATGCGCCCGGATCGTCCTCGTAGAACACGATCTCCTTCTGGTCGAAGAGACGGGCGCGCAGGGCGCCCGGACCGTCCTCTTCTCCCCGGATCGGCCCGCGCGCGCGGTACAGGCCCGACGCCAGGTCCTCGGGAGGCCATTCGGGCAGTCCGAGCAGGCGCAGCCCCAGCAGGGGGAAGGCGAGCCCCACGGCCGCCACCCACGGGCGCCGGCGGTTCTGGCGCAGCTCGGCCAGCGCCAGCAGGATCCCGCCCAGCACGAGGGCGGCGGTCGCGATGCGGTAGACCTGGTGCAGGTCGAGCCACAGCAGCAGCGCATAGCCCCCGACCAGGGCACCGAGCAGCGATCCGACCGTGTTCCAGCTGTAGAGCTGCCCGGCGGCGGATCCCAGGTCGCCGTAGCGCCGCCGCAGATGGTCGAAGATCAGCGGCAGGGTCGCACCCGAGAGCAGCACCGCGGGTGCGATGCACAGCGCCGCGGCCCCGAACACGAGGAAGAAGTAGCCGTAGAACGCGAGGTCGACCGTCGTGAACGCCAAGCGAAGCCGGTGAGCGCCGTAGGGCGCCAGCGGGACGTGCGGGTAGAGCGCGAGCAGGACCGCCACCAGCGCGAGCTGGCTTCCCAGCAGCAGTCCGCTCGGGATCCGCGGCAGGGCGCCGACGATCAGGCTGCCGGCGGCGATGCACCCGACGAAGACCGCCACGACGACGCTGAAGGCATACTCGGACGAGCCAAGCGAGAGGCCGCCGATGCGGATCGCGATGATCTCGAGGGTCATCATCGCGAAGCCCGAGAGCAGCGCCGCGGCGAGGTACGGGAGCAGGCCGGGCACGCGCGCCTCGGACGCCGCGTCGGCAGGAGAGGGCGGGACCGCGCCGGCGAGGTCGCCGGCGCGCCAGAAGCAGGCACCGACCGCGAGGTTCACGAGCGCCATCGCGCGTAGCGTGCCGGGAAAGCCCAGCGCGGCGATCCACCAGAAGCCGGCGAGCAGCGCTCCCAAGACCGCTCCCGCGGTGTTGATTCCGTAGACGCGTGCGTGCACGCGCGTGGCGTCGGCGGTGCTGCGCGCGAGGCCCTGCGTGAGGATCGGGATCGTGCCCCCCATCAGCACCGTGGGCGGGATCAGGAGCAGCGCGGAGAGCGCGACGTCGATGACGAAGGCCGGCCCGGGTGGGAGCTCCGGGAGCCGCACGGAGATCGCGCGTACGCCCGAGAAGAGCAGGGGAAAGAGCAGCGCCCAGGCCCCGATGCCGGCCTCGACCGCGCCGTAGAGCGCGAGCAGGCGCGGCGAGGTGCCGTCCGCCGCGGCGGCGGCGAAGCGGCGCCGGGTCAGATGGCCGAAGAGGGCGTAGCCACAGGCGAGGCCGCCGAGGAACAGGCCGAGCACCGCGGCGGTCGCCTCGCCGTGCGAGCCGAGCAGCGTCGCGAGATAGCGTTCCCAGGTCACCTGGTACACGAGACCGGAGACTCCGGTCGCGAACGTCAGCCACAGCGCGAGGCGGCGGGTCACGCGATCGGGCGCCGGGAGCGCGGGCGGTGCCCGCGCGTTTGGGGCGAGCCGCGCAGCCACCGCGCGCGCCCACCGTGCTCGTGTCCCGGCATCGCCGTCCTCCACAGCCGTAACAGGTCGCGGGCGAGCATCGCACTCGGGGTGGGGCGAGGCGAGAGCCGCTCGTGCGGCCGCGAGCTCCCGCACGCAGCGGTCGCGCGCGGTGGCCGCTAGCTTGCGCGCCTCGACCGTGGCGAGCGGGAGCAGCGGGGGATCCGATGGCGGCGCGCGGACTCTCGCTCCTGGTCATCGTCGCGCTCGCGCTCTCCTCGCTTGGCTGCGCGCGCACCTGGGACGCCCAGACCTGGGCGGGGACCCGGCCGGAGCTGGCGGGTCATTCCGTCGGTCGGCTCGGCGACGCGACGCCCTATCTGATCGCCGCCGACGACACGCTCGTCGTGTTTCTGTGTCGCTGGTCTCTGGACGCCCCGCTGCGCGTTTCTCTGCCGCCCGACGCCTCGTCGGAGGAGCGCGGGCTGCTCGGGCGCGCCCTGCGGGCGTGGGAAGGGGTCGTGCCGGGGCTTCGCTTCGAGGAGGTCGTGGGGGAGGCCCCGCTGACCGTGCGCTTCCGCGAGGACGACCGCGAGGGGGCCCGAACCGCGGCCGAGTGCGCGCTGCGCACCCCGATTCCCGCCCGCGGTCCCCTCGACGCAGCCATCGTCGCCGCCTCGGTCGAGCTCCGCCGCAGCGAGCGCGACGCGTGGGGGCGCCCGATCGCACTGACGGGTCCGGAGCTGCTCGGCAGCGCCGCTCACGAGCTCGGGCACGCCCTCGGGCTCCAGGGACACGCGCGGCGGGGGGACTCGGTGATGGTTTTGGAGGTGGACGCCGTGCGCCGGATCGGGCGCCGGCTCGCCCGGGGCGAGGCGCTCGAGGAGCCTGCGATGTCCGCCCTGTATGCGCTGCCCTCGGGCAGCGTGGTGGAGCGGCGCCCGCTCGCGCCCGGGGCGACCGCGGCCGTCGACGCCGGGGCGGCGACGGCCGAGGCCTCCGGATCGTCGGTCGCCGCGGTGCGGGTCGGCGATCGCGGCGCCTGGATCCGGTGGGGGTCGGATTTCGAGTACTTTCTTCGGAATCCGGCTGAACTCGTCTCGGGAGAGCTGGAATTCGAGCAGTCCCTGGACGACGCGACCCCCTAGCCCGGCAGTCAGCCGACGCTCGGGTCGAGCTCGCGCGCCTTGCCCAGCAGGTTCGCCGCGGGGGCGACCTCCCCGAGCGACTTCAGCACTAGGGACAACCGGAAGGCGATCTCCGCGTTGCGGGGCTCCAGGCTGTAGGCCCGCTCCAGGTGCTGGCGGGCGCGGACCGGGTCCGAGGGCGTCGCCTTGTACAGCGCCCAACCCAGTGCCCCCTGGTAGGTGCCGTCCTCGGGCCACAGCTCGACGGCGGGCCGCAGGAACTCGAGGGCTCCGCGGAAGTTGCCCTGGCGCATCAGGATCTCGCCCTTGCGGTAGTTCGTCTCGGCTGCCGCCAGGCGCTCCGCGTCGAGGTCGGTCTCGTCCGAGTCGAGGGACGCGTCGTAGCTGCGTCGGCGCTTCGGATCGGAGAGGACCGCGTGAGCTTTGCCGATCGACGCGAACACGCGCCCGGCCTTCTCCCGGTTCTCGCGGTCGAGCCCGGCGCGCGCCAGGGCGTCCGGGTGGTAGCGCTTGGCGGCGTCGAGGTAGGCGCGCTTGATCGCGGCGGGGGCGGCGTCCTGGGGCACGCCGAGCAGGGAGTAGTAGTCGAGCTCGTCGAGGGAGACGTACTTCTGGCTGATCTCGAGGACCAGCACCTCGTCCATGCCGCGGGTCGCGGCGTTCTCCTCGGCCTTCTCGGCTGCCGCCGGAGAATCGGCCTCGAGTGCTTCCGCGAGCACGATCTCCACTTCCGGCTCGGAGGGGGCTTCCTCGTCCGCGTCCTGGCGCGCGCGTACCTCCCGGTAGTCGACGGCGCCGACCGCGTCGAGCAGCCAGGCCGCCGCCAGGGCACGCGGGCTGCGGGCACCCTGGATCGCGCGCCACAGGGTTCGCTGGCCATCGAGGGCGTCGATCAGTGCCTCCACTGACTCGTCCCAGCGCAGGCGCTCCTGGATGCGCGAGAGGCGCCGGTTGCGCGCCACCGTCAGGTTCATGTGGGGAGACAGGTCGTCGAGTACGCGCTCGGCGTTCCAGTGCGTCTCGATGCCCTCCTGGATCAGCGCGTAGAGATCAGCGCGGAAGGGCTGGGCGTCCTTCGAGGTGGCGTCCTGGGCCTCGATCTCGTACTGGCCGCGGGGCCAGCCGAAGCAGTCGACCAGCCGGGCGCGCACCTGCTCCTTGAGCGCGAGGAACAGGCCCTTCGGGTCGAGCAGACCCAGGTCGAGCAGGGCCACGCCCTCCTTGACCCGGCGCTCCACCACGTAGGTCGAGACCCGGTGGTAGTCGTCGCGGCTGATCCGGCCGCTGTCGAGCAGCTGGAGCCCCAGGGTCTCGCTGGCCAGATTCGAGTCCGCGGAGATCGGAGCACCGCGCTGGAAGCGGAAGGTCTTCTCGTGGGGCTCGCGGCGCAGGCGCAGAATCCCGTCGAAACGCGTCCGCAGGAGCTCGAGCAGCAGCCGGGGCAGGGGGGTGTCCTCGAGCGCCCCGGTCTCGGAGATCGCCAGCATCGCTCCGGTTTCGGGCGATTGGCGGAGGGACTTGAAGCGGACCGCTGCGCGCGGCCTCCGGCCGTGGGGGGTCGCACCAGGTCGGAGGCCACCGCTC
>CAZZFT010000092.1:18050-19510 GCA_964653555.1 uncultured Spirochaetales bacterium
CGCTGCGCGCGGCCTCCGGCCGTGGGGGGTCGCACCAGGTCGGAGGCCACCGCTCCGACTCCGCTCGGCTTGGCCTCGCTGCGCGCGGCCTCCGGCCGTCGGGGGTCGCACCAGGTCGGAGGCCACCGTTCCGACTTCGCTCGGCTTGGCCTCGCTGCGCGCGGCCTCCGGCCGCTTGCGGTCAGGCCATCCGGCGCTGGGAGCGGGCGATCTGGAAGGCGAGGGCGACGGCCGGCTCGAGGTCCTTCAGCGTGAGCAGGGGCGGGTGGTCGAGCCCGTCGAGGGCGCGGTCCGAGAGCGGCGACGGATCGACGAACACCACTTCGGTGCCCCAGGCGTCGCAGGTCTGCACCAGCTGCTCGAGGGCGAGGGCGCCGAAGGCCTCGTCGACGATTGCCCCGGCGAAGTCCACGACGATCACCGACACCTGGGAGGCGTTCGCGTCGCGCGCCAGCAGGTCGAGCGCCTGGAGCGTCTCCTCGGGGCCCGCGTAGGGGATCACCATGACGGGCCCCCAGACGTGCACCGCTGCGCTGCCGCCCTCTGTTCCCGGCGGCCCGTCGGCGGCCCGTCGGCGTTCGGCGCGCCGGGTCAGGCGTTCGCCCACCACCGCGCGCAGGCGGTCGAAGGGCAGAGCCGCGATGCCGGCCCGGGCGAGCGGATCGGCGAGCGCGGCCCACTCGGAGACCTCGCGCGCGACGAAGCGGCACCCGTCGTGCCCGCTCGCGCTGCAGTGCGTCTCGACGGCGAGCACGTCGGCGTCGAGCGCGCCCGTGAGCCACCCCGAGGTGTAGCCCGCGCTCAGGTAGCAGACCGTTCCCGCGTCGGCGCCGAGCACCGAGAGGTGGGCGGACGCTTCGTGGCGGTCGGGCCAGTCGCCCTCGATCCAGATCGAGCCCGGCTGGCTCGCGGGCTGCCGCGAGCACCAGGGCATCCGCAGCGGGGCTACCAGCGGACGCTCGGGCGCGCCGGGTCGGACCTCGGCGGTGACCGCCAGCGCACGCATCGCGTCCTGGAGACCGTGCAGGAACCCCATCTGGAGCAGCGTGGCCACCGACTCCTCGGGCTCGAGATCGCGGATCAGCTCGGCGTGCAGCGTGGCCAGGAACGCGGCATCGAGCAGGACGTGGGAATCGCGGTCGAGCAGGGCCTCCGGGTCGAAGCCGATCTCGCCGTCGCGCGCGTTCCCCGGTTCGGGACGAGGTGCCATCCGCGCGCGCCTAGTCCTGGATGAACGAGTAGATGTCGAACTTCTCGCCCTTCTTGATGAAGGACTCGCCCTCCCGCTCCAGCAGGCGCAGGAAGGCGTCGGTCACGATCGGGTCGAACTGGCTGCCGGTGTACTTCTCGATCTCGCTCACCACCGCCTCCAGCGATAGCGCCTTGCGATAGGGGCGGTCGCTGGTCATCGCCTCGACGGTGTCGGCCACCAGGATGATCCGGCTCGGCAGGGGGATCTG
>CAZZFT010000093.1:0-19417 GCA_964653555.1 uncultured Spirochaetales bacterium
ACTTCAAGGCGGGAATCTCGGGGCAGGACGAGGTGGACGTCACCCCGAAGAACGAAGAGGTGACCGAGGGCGAGCGCCGGAGCGGCAACTAGCCCGGGCCGGAGCCCCCGCCTTCGCTCGCCTAGCTCGCCATTCTGCGCTCGGGATCGCTGCCCGCTACGTCGCGTGCCTCGCGGGCCGGATCTCGAAATCAGCCGCCTCGCGGGGCAGCGGCCAGGGAACGCTCTCGAAGTCGCGGGTCTCGCCGGGCCCCAGGGGTCGCTGGGGGAGCCGAAACGCGCGCAGCTGCTCCAGGCTGCCCTCTCGCAGCAGCGAGAGCGGGCGCGGCAGGCCGAGCGGGACGCCGGATCCGATCTCCCGACCCGACGCGTCCCGGAACGCCAGCTCGAGCACCGGGACCGGGGTGAACGACTCGCGCGTGTTGTGCAGACCTCCCGACACCACGAGGACGCGACCGAGCTGAGCGTTGTCCACCCATCGCCCGTGCACCCCTTCCAGAGCGACGCCCGCCACCGGCTCCGCCGGCATCACGACGACCGGGGGCTGCGGAGCCAGCCCACGGGCGAGACCGACCGCGCACAGCGCGGCCGTGGCGAGCCAGCCGACGGCACTCGTGGATCGCTGGACCCAGACGTTCGGAGGGTCCTGCTGGGGCTCCAGATCCGAAGCCCGGCGCAACGGCGTCGGCGCGCTCCGGCGAGGGGGCGGCGACGGAACCGCGACGTTCCGCGCCGGGGTCTCCTCGTCGTCGTCGAAGATGTCCCAATCGCCGGGGCTCCCGAGCTCGTCGACCGTCTCGGTCGCCGTCTCCGCCTCCGGCCGAAGCTCCTTCTTCGGCTCCGGCGCGCTCGCCGGCGCCGGCTTCACGGCGGGGCGAGGGGGCGCGACCAGAACGCTGCTCGGCGCCCCGAGGTCGGGGCCCGGTTCACCGGCTCGCTCGATCGGCTCGTCCGAACCAGGCCGCGGATCGTCGTTGAACTCCCAGTCGCTCTCGGTCTCCTCGTCGTCGAAGAGGGATCCCGACGAGGGATCGGCGGGCAGGTCGCGCGTGACGTCGGGCGTCTCGCTCTCCCTGATCGCGCGCGCGACGGCGTGATCGACCTCCTCCTGCTCCGTGGCGGCCGGATGCTGGACGACGAAAGCGTGCTTGCACCGGGAGCAGCGGACCAGGACGCCGGTCTCCGGCACCCGCGCCGCGTCGAGCTGGAACTGCGTCTTGCAGCGCTCGCATGTGACGACCACGCTACCGTTCCCCCCATTCCAGCCGTACTGGAACGCCCCCGCTCCGGAGCCGCCCCTCGCGCCCCTCGGCGCACCCCGCGACGGAACGCGGCGCGCGTTCCGTCGTTTCGGAGCCGCCGCGCGCGCGCTTGAGGCTCCGCCAGGAGGCCGCGTGGCCGAAACCGACTCCCTGCTCGACCGGCGGCTCGTGATCGTCACCGGAAAGGGCGGGACCGGGAAGACGGCGGTCTCCGCGGCGCTCGCCCTGGGCGCCGCCGCGGCCGGGCGCCGCGTGCTGGTGGCCGCGGTCGACCCGGACGCGCGCCTCACCACCCTCCTCGGTCGCGCCGACCGCCTGGGCTACGCGCCCGCGTGGATGCGCGAGGGCGTCTGGGTGTGTCACGTGGAGCCTTTCGAAGCCCTCGGCGAGTACCTCGGGCTCCAGCTCGGGACCCGTCGCCTGGTCGACCCGATCCTGCGTCAGCACGCGTTCCGCCAGCTGCTGAGCGCGTCGCCGGGCTGGCGCGAGCTGATCACGCTCGGGAAGGTGTGGCACCTGGAGCAGATGCGGGATGGCCCGGAGCCGCGCTTCGACCTGATCGTCGTCGACGCGCCCGCCACCGGCCACGGACTCACGTTCCTGGACGTGCCGCGCGTGGTGGTGTCGGCGGTGCGAGCCGGACCGCTGCGAAGCCAGACCGAGCGCGTGGAGGCGCTGATCGAAGACCGCGCGCGGACGCTTCTGCTGCCGGTGGCTCTCGCCGAGGAGCTGCCGGCGCGCGAGACGATCGAGCTCGTGTCCCGGGTGCGCCGCGATCTCGACATCGCGCTCGACCGCGTGGTGGTGAACGCCGTCCATGATCCGCCCTACCCGGAGGAGCTCGCGAACCTCGACGAACGCGTCGCGACGCTGCCCGACGACACCCCGCTCGGCGCGCTGCCCCGGCCCCGGGTACTCGCCGCGTGCGGGGCCATCCTGCGCGAGCGCGCCGAGCTCAACCACCACTACGTGGAAGTGCTCGCAAAGGGCACCGGTCTGCCGGTGGCCCAGCTCCCGTATCTCCACGACGGACTGCGCGGTCCCGCCGACGCGACTCGGCTCGCCTCGGCCCTGCTCGCTCCGCTGGCAGGCGCGCCGTGACGCTGCCGGCTCTCGACCGTCGGGTTGTGGTTTGCGTCGGATGCGGCGGCGTCGGCAAGACGACCGTCGCGGCGGCGATCGCCCTCGAGGCCGCGCGCCAGGGACGCCGCGCCCTCGTGCTGACGATCGATCCGGCGCGCCGTCTGGCCGACGCGCTGGGCGTCGAGGCTCTGGGAAATCAGCCCGAGCCGCTGCCGCGGGAGGTGCTCGGCGCGCTGGGCGTCCCAGCCCAGGGCGCTCTCTCGGCGCTGATGCTCGACATGAAGCGGACTTTCGACGACCTCGTCGAGCGCTTCGCCGAGAGCCCGGAGGCACGCGACCGCGTGCTCGCCAACCCGATCTACCGCCACGTGTCCGACGCGCTCGCCGGCAGCATCGAGTATTCGGCGATGGAGAAGGTGTACGAGCTCTCGCGCTCGGAGGAGTTCGATACGCTGGTCGTCGACACGCCCCCGTCGCAGCACGCGCTCGACTTCCTCGACGCTCCCGGACGACTGCTCGAGTTCCTGGACAGCCGCCTGGTCCAGATCTGGATCCATCCGGCGATGGCGGCCGGACGATTGGGCTTTCGCTGGTTCCAGTGGGGAACCCGGCGCGCCCTCGCCCTGATCGAACGGATCACGGGCATCGGCTTCCTCGAGGACGTCTCTGAGTTCCTGCTCGCCTTCGAGCACATGTCCGAGGGATTTCGCGATCGCGCGCACCGGGTGCGCGCGCTGCTGCTCGGGCCGGAGACCGCCTTCGTTCTGGTCGCCGGACCCGAGAGCGAGTCGGTGAAGCAGGCCCAGCGCTTCCTCGAGCGGCTCCAGGAAGGCGACGTCCGGGTGGCCGGTGTGGTCGCCAACCGGGTCCGCCTGTGGCCGGATCCCGACTCCCCGCCGTCGGTGGACGCGACGGACGAGGACCTGGCGGCCCTGGCCAGCGCGCTGCAGCGCCAGGAAGGCGAGGGGTTTCCGGCGCAGCGCGCGGCACGCGCAGCAGTCGACGCGGCGTCGCGGTACGCTGGGCTCGTCCGCCGCGACGCGGAGGCCTTGCTCGCTCTGCGGGGGAACGCGCAGCAGCGCGGGAGCTTCTTCCGGGTGGTGCCCGAGCAGCGCGCGGACGTGCACGACCTCACCGGCCTGGCGCGCGTCGCGGCCGCGCTCTCGGCGGACGCCCAGGGCCGCGATCCGGGGAGCTTCGATGGCGAATCGGTCGAGCGGCGAGGGGAGCCCGCGACCGGGCAATAGGCGAACGCCGGAGCCGGGCGAGCCGGCTCGCGGCTTCACGCCCGAGGAGGGGCCGACGAACGATCTCGACGAGGCGCTCGCGCGCGCGCGGCGCCACGCGAGGAGCGCGGTGGCCGAGGCGCTGGAGGCCGCCCGCGCGCTCCTGGACGCCGCATCGATCGCGACCTCGGGGGCGTCGGCCGGAATCCATCCTCTGTTCGCCCGGGTCGACCGCTGGCTCCAGTCCGGGGCGCACCACCTCGCGGCCGAGGGAAGCCTTCCCGCTGACCTGGCGGCTTCCCTGGCCGAGGCGCTGGGCGCCGAGATCGCGCGCTGGGAGGAGCAGGCGCGCGTGGATCCCGATGCGCGCGCGGTGCTCCGCGCCTTCCTGGGGCTTCGCGAGCTGCTGTGGGAGCTGGGCATCCGCCCGGGGCCCGGCCAGCCCGGCAGCACCCGCGCGCCGTCAGCCGACCCCTCGGAGCCCGCGGCGGATCTCGCCCGGCCGCGGCGGGTCGAGCGCGTCGCCGTCGAGGGATGACCCGTGCGGCGGGGCTGGGCTAGCGTCTTCGGGTCCGCCCTCATGGACCGCGTCCCGCCTCCCCTTCCCGCCCGCGCACTCGGATCCCTCCCGACGAAGCCTGGACGCAGAGGAATTCCCTTCCCATGACCGTCCTCATCAAGCGGTACGCCAACCGCAAGCTCTACAACACCGACACGAGCCGCTACATCACGCTCAAGGGCATCGCCCTGCTCATCGAGCAGGGTGAGGAAGTGCGCGTGATCGACAACGAGACGGGAGAGGACATCACCTCGGTGGCCCTCTCCCAGATCCTGGTCGACAACGAGCGGGCGCAGCGCGCGGTGCCGCGAACCCTCCTGTCGGACCTGATCCAGAAGGGCGGGGACGCGCTCTACGGTGCGCTCAAGCGGGGAGTGGGCGACGCCCAGGAGGGAATCGGGGAGCTCCAGAAGAACGTTCGACGCGCGATCCGCAGCCGCGAAGAAGAGGCGCAGCGTTGGCGGGAGGTGCTCGGGGGTGCGCGCACCGAGTGGGACGAGATGGTGCAGGGCGCGGTGGAGCGAGTGTTCCGCGCCCTCGACCTGCCGAGGCGCAGCGACATCGAGGCCTTGAACGACAACCTCGAGCGGGTCGCCGCGGCGCTCGAGAACCTCGAGACCGATCGCGGCGCCGCCGAGCCGCAGCTGCACGAGCACGAGTCTCCACGACGCGCCGCCGGAGAGGATTGACGCGCGGCCGGGTCCGGGACCCGGGGCCGCGCTTTCGAGGAGAGCGATGACCGCCGCCGCGGCCGAGCGCGACCGGATCCGACCCCTCGACGCCCTGCGCGCGATGCGCGCGCTGCTGCGCGATCCCGACGACACGGCGCGCGTGTTCGACGTGATCGACGCCCTCTCGGGCCGGACGCGGTCGCGCCTGTTCGATCGCTTCCGCGCCAGCCAGGCGGGCCGGCGACTGCTGGCGCAGCGACCCGATCTGCTGGCCCGCCTCTGCGAGCGCGAGCGACTGCTCGCCCTGCCCGACGGGACGCTCGGACGCTGTTATGCCGAGTTCATGAGCCGAGAGCGGATCTCGGCGGACGGACTCGTCGCCGCGAGCGAGATCTCCCGCGACGAGCTCCCCCCGGAGCGGCGCTGGTTCGCCGACCGGCTGCGCGACATGCACGATCTGTGGCACGTCGTCACCGGCTACGAGCGCGACCTGATCGGCGAGGCCGCGCTGCTCGCCTTCACGTTCGCCCAGACCCGCAATCCGGGAATCGGCTTCATCGTCGCGACCGCCTACTGGAAGGCGGGCCGGGTGAACCGCGGGGCGCGGCGCCTGTTGCGCGAGGGATACCGCCGGGGTCGGCAGGCCGCGTGGCTACCCGCCATCGAGTGGGAGCCGCTGCTCGAAATGCCCCTCGCCCGGGTGCGCGAGCAGCTCCGGGTCGGCGAGCCTCCGACCTACGTACAGCTCCGCTCCGACCGCGCGCCGGCTCTCGAGTCCGTCTCTTAGCCCGGCGGGGGCCCGCCTTCGCGATCTGCGCGCAGGCTCCACACGGTATCGCGCGCGCGCAGCCCCGATTGGACGAGCGAGTGGATGCGACCGCGGAGCTGCTCGGTCAGTCGCGACAGCAGCAGCTCGTCGCGCGCGGCGTCGGCGGGCAGCGCGTCGAGCTCGAGGGGCGCGCCAAAGCGCAGCACCCACTGGGAGGGGAGCGGAACGACACCGAGCGGACCCAGCAGGGGGAAGGTTGGAGTCACCGGCACGAAGCGCACCCCCAGGGCGCGTCCGGGGCGGGTCGCCTTCCACAGGATCGGGTTCGTCTCCTCAGCGCCGACGACTCCGACCGGCACGAGGGGCACGCCGCACTCGAGCGCCGCGCGGATCACGCCGCCGCGTCCGAAGCGCTGAAGGCGGTAGCGATCGCGGTAGGTCTTCGCCGCCCCCTTCGCGCCCTCGGGAAACACGCACACGCTGCGGCCCGCCGCGAGCAGGCGGTCGACGTTCTCACGGCACGCCCGCACCCCGCCGAGCCGCGCGAGCCGCGGCTGGACGAAGGGCAGCGAGACCAGCCAGTCGGCCACCGTGAAGCGAGGCCTCTCCCCGGACGCGCTCTCGCGCTCCACGGCGTGGGCGACCATCAAGGCGTCGTAGGGAAGGATTCCCGAGCGGTTCGCCACCAGCAGGCAGGGGCCCCGCTCAGGCAGATGGGAGGCACCGCCGACGTCGACGCGCCAGTAGCGGTCGTACAGGAAGTCGAGCACGGGGCGCCAGGACTGCAGCGCCGCCTCTTCCATCCCGAACTCGTCGACCGCACCGCTGCGCTCGCGCATGCCGAGGGTGGCGAGGCGATGGCGCACCTCCGAGAGCAGGCGCTCCCAGGCAGGCGCGGCCGGGGGGGACACCCGCTCCGGCTCGCGGCGGAAGCGCGTGCGGATCTCGCGGCGCAGATCGCCGAGCGCCTCGCGGACGGCGCGCAGATCGGGGTCGTCGACGCTGGCGCGCACGGTCACGGAGCCCGACTCCGGGGCGGAATGCGGCACTCGCCCTTCGCTCATGCCCTCACCGATAGCGCCGCATGCGACGCGACGAGACGAAGGAGATCCACGCCTCCTTGGTGTTGTAGGCCGGCTCGCCGAAGGCGTCCCAGCCGCGACGCCCGTCGGCGACCCAGAGGTAGCGGAGATAGTCGTAGAAGGCCGCCGGCGGATCTCCGCTCTGCCCCTGGGCGGGGTAGTAGGCGAGCCGATGGAGCAGAGGGGATGGCAGCGGCAAGGTGCGCTTGCCCGCGAGTCGGAACAGCATCGACAGGGGAAGCGGATCGCCGGCGACGACGTTGAAGATCCCCGGAAGCGATGCGATCAGCGCGCGCTCGAACGCGTTCAGCAGGTCCTCCTCGTGAACGAGCTGGAGCAGCGGGTCGTAGCCCATCGGCAGCGGAACGACGGGGAGCGAGAGATAGCGGACCACCTGGTTCGAGAAGGTCGGTCCGATCGCCCAGCACGATCGCAGGACGGTGACATCGACGTCGGGATACCGCTGCCACCAGTCGGCCAGCAGCCGCTCCACCTCGATGCGATCGCGCACGGAGTGCGCGTCCGGGTGGCCGCGCAGCGGATGGCTCTCGGAGAGGAAGTTGGGATTGTCGGGTCGCGGCCCGTAGAGCATCGTGGTCGAGGCAACCACCAGGCGCCGGATCTTCGCCGCCGCGCAGGCGTTCATCACGTGCAGGCTCCCGATCGTGTCGACCTCGTGGTCGAGCTCCAGATCCGGGGTGGGATCGGTGCGGAAGGCGACGTGCACGACGACCTCCACCCTCTCCTTCTCCAGGACGCGCGTCAGCTCGGAGTCTGCGGTGGGGGACGTGAGGTCGACGCGGTGGAAGCGCACGCGCTCGTCCATGCGGAAGGGTCGCCGATCGTCGATCCCGACCACGCGCACCGCGCGGTGGTGCGCGAGCAGGCGCTGGCACAGCCCCTGCCCCAGGAAGGTCCGCAATCCGACCAAGGCGACGACGCCCGGTCCGTTCCCGGCGCTCACCGACGACATTCCCCTCCGCTCCCGGGTTGGCGCGTGCCGCGTGCGCGCTCCACGGGATACCATGCCCTCCGATGGATGCCCAGCGCGGTCTCGAGGTGGTGGCGGACCCGCGCTACGCCGAGCACCGGGGACCGGCGGGCCACCCGGAGCGACCCGAGCGGCTCGTCGCCGTCGGAGAAGCCCTGGACGCCTTCGACGCCTCGCTCGTGCGGCGCGCACCGCGTCCCGCCGCGCTCGAGGAGCTGCTCGCCGTGCACGAGCGGGCGCACATCGATGGGATCCGCCGCGCCGCCGGGGCCGGCGGCGGGCAGCTCGATCCGGACACCTATCTGTCGCCGGCGAGCTACGAGGTGGCCCTGCTCGCAGCGGGCGGGACCGTCGACCTCGCGCTGCGCGTGGCGAAGGGAGAGGTCGCGCGGGGCTTTGCCGCCGTGCGGCCCCCGGGACACCACGCCGAGGGCGACCGGGCCATGGGCTTCTGCCTGTTCAACAACGCCGCGATCGCTGCGCGCGCCGTCCAGCGCGAGCTGGGGGAAGCGCGCATCGCCCTGATCGACTGGGACGTCCACCACGGCAACGGAACCCAACACACGTTCGAGACGGATCCGTCGGTGCTCTACGTGTCCACCCACCAGTACCCGTACTACCCCGGCACCGGCTCGGCGGGCGAGATCGGTGTGGCGCGCGGCGAGGGCGCGACGCTGAACGTGCCGATGCCCGCGGGCTGCGGCGACGCCGAGTACGTCGGCGTGTTCCAGCGTGTGCTCGTGCCGGCGGCGCGCGCCTTCCGCCCGGATTTCTGGATCGTCTCGTGCGGCTTCGACGCCCACGAGGACGACCCGTTGGCGGCGATGCGCGTGACCCGCGAGGGCTACGGCGCCTTGACCGCGATCGTGCGCGCGCTCGCCGACGAGCTCTCGGGGGGCCGTCTGCTCTTCGTGCTCGAGGGCGGCTACTCGCTGCGCGGGCTGCGCGAGGGCATGGAGGCGGCCCTCGGCGGATTGGTGGGCGAGGCGCCCGCGCTACCGCCGACCCGAGCCCTGGCGCCGGGGACCGTCCTGGAAGCCCTGGTGGCGCGGACCCGCCAGGTCCACGGGTCGCGGATTCCCGATCTCGGCACCGTCTAGGCCGTCCCGAGAGCCCGCGAGAGAGCCCGCGACGCCACTTCCCGGCACCGCCCGCTCCCACTGGATCTTGTGGGCCGTTGCCGTGCGCACCGCGAGATCTTGTATTGGACTCGCAACTCCGGACGGACATGCCTGCGACCACAAAAAAATCTCTTGCAGGCAGTGGTATCGGGTGGTACAAGAGGGCCGTCTGGTGGTCCTAAGTGGTATGACGCGCTGATGCGATCCAACCCGGTGGCTCCGCGAGACCAGAGGACGGCTCCTGCCAACCGCCGATGTTCCGAGGCCGCTTCGTGCATACGATCGACGCCAAGAACCGCATGAGCCTCCCGGTGGTGTTCCGGCAGGAGATCCAGCGGCAGAGCGATCGACCGCCCATCCTCACGAACGCCCACCAGTGCCTCGAGCTGCATCCCTTCGAGGACTGGCGTGCCTTCGAAGACCGCATCGTCGGCATGGCGACGATCGACCCCGAGGCGCAGGCGTACGCGCGCATGATGGTCTCGGGGGCCGTCGAGTGCCCGATCGACAAGCAGGGCCGGATCCTCGTGCCGCCCCACCTGCGCGACTACGCGGGCCTGGAGCGGGACGTCACCGTAGCCGGCGTCGGCAGCAAGATCGAGCTCTGGAACACGGAGCGCTTCGAGACGAATTTGATCCAGACCCAGGCCCGCTTCGAGGACATGGCGATGTCCCTGGCGGCGAAGCTGGGCAGCTGAGGAGTTCACAAGCGGGGGGGTTCGGAGGAACGTAGGGTCCTCCGGACGGAGAGGTTGGGGGTGTTCTCGGAGCACCTCTCCCAATGGAGATCGGGTAGTCAATGGGGGGGACAGCCCGGTTTCCAGGGATGAAGGTGCTCCGAGGCACCCCCAGCACCCGCCCCGCCAACGGACGGGCCGCCTTCGGCCCCGCGAGTCGTCGCGACGCCGACCGCCCGGACGGGCCTCGGCACGCGGCCCATCCGATCCGATCGGGGGCACAGGTGGGAGCCCCGCTCCAGTGGCCAATGAGTTCGTACACGCGCCCGTGCTGCTCGCGGAGAGCCTGGAGTGGCTCGCATTGGGTCCGAGCTCGATCGTCGTCGACGGCACCGTCGGTGGCGGCGGCCACGCGGAGGCGATCCTCGCGCGCACGGCGCACGGCGGGCAGCTGATCGGACTCGACCGCGACCCCGAGGCGCTCGACGCCGCGTCGCGACGGCTCGCCGTCTTCGGCCCGCGCGTGCGACTCGTGCGCGCCTCCTTCCGTCACCTGCGCGAGGTGCTGACGAACCTCGGCGTGACGGCCGTCGATTCGGTGCTCCTGGACCTGGGCGTCTCCTCGCACCAGCTGGACACCCCCGAACGCGGATTCCGATTCGCCGCCGACACGGCCGCGCAGACGCCCCTCGACATGCGGATGGACCCGGGCGCTCCCGTCGCTGCGGCGGACCTGCTGCGCACCGCCAGCGCGGAGCGGATCGAGGACTGGCTCCGGCGCTACGCCGACGTGCGCGGCGCCCGCCGTCTGGCCCGCGCGCTGGTGGAGGCCCGGGAGCGCGCTCCGCTGCGCACCGCCGCCGACCTGAACCGGGTGATCCGCGAGGCGCGGGTCGGGGGCGGTCGGCACCACCACCCCGCGACGCTGGTGTTCCAGGCCCTGCGCATCGCCACCAACGACGAGCTGGACGCGCTCGCCGAGGGTCTCGACGCGGCCCTCGACGTGCTGCGACCGGGCGGACGACTGGTCGTCATCGCCTACCACTCCGCCGAGGACCGGATCGTCAAGAACTGCCTGCGCGACGCCGCACGCGGCTGTACCTGCCCGCCGGCCACTCCGGTCTGTCTCTGCGGGGGCCGGATCCGCGCCCGCGTCCTCACGCGACGTCCGATCACGGCAGGCGACCCGGAGCTGGCCCGGAACCCCCGGGCGCGATCCGCGAAGCTCCGCGCCGCCGAGCGCGTGGCGGAGGCGGCATGAGCTCTCGGCGAGCCCATCCCGGCGACCTGGTGGGGCGCGACTTCGCCCGGGTGCACCAGGCTTCCAGGCCCTCGCGCGCGCGCGCCCTCGGCTGGCTGCTGATCACGGGCTTCGCGTGCGCGCTGGCGATCGCCGCGCTGCGCATCGACATCCTGCGCCTGCGCTACGCGCTCGGCGAGGCGGTCTCGCGAGAGAAGCAGCTCGTCCAGGAGCAACGCCAGAACACCGCCCAGCTCGAGACCCTGCGCGATCCCTCGCGCCTCGCCGAGCTCGCGCACGAGCTCGGCTTCTCGCGACCCGATCGCGTCGTCCGCCTCGACTCCAGCTCCGTGGAGGCACCCACACCGTGAGAGCCGCGGACGTGCGGACGAGCGCGCGCCGCGTGGCCTTCGCGCAGGCCGTCTTCGTCCTCGCGTTCGCGAGCCTGGGCGTACGCGCGGCGCATCTGTCGGTGTTCGACCACCGGGGCGCCGAGCGCGGCGAGGCCCAGACGCTGCGCACCCTGACGCTGGCGCCCGAACGGGGCAGCATTCTAGACCGCAACGGAACCGGGCTCGCCCTCACCGTCGAGGCGCCCTCGGTGTACGTGATCGGTCGCGACGTCACCGATCCCGTCGCCACCGCGCGCGTGCTCGGGTCGGTGCTGGGAGTGGACCGCGCGACGTTGCTCTCCCGCCTGAAGAGCCGCGACGGATTCCAGTTCGTCGAGCGATGGGTGAGCGCGGAGCAGGCGGAACGGATCGCAGCGGCCCACCAGGCGGGCGTCGGGCTGGTGCAGGAGCCGCGGCGCATCTATCCCCATCACGGACTCGCAGCCAGCCTGATCGGCTTCGCGAACATCGACGGGGAGGGTGCGCGGGGGATCGAGCAGCAGGAGGACGCCTGGCTGCGCGGCACCACGCGGCGCCTGCCCGTCGAACGCGACGGGACCGGACGGTTTCTGGTCATGGATGGGGAGACCACCTGGGGCACGGCGGGAGGCGATGTCGCGTTGACGCTCGACGCGGCGCTCCAGGCGGACGCCGAGCGCGCCCTGGCGCAAGCGATCCAGAGAACCGGCGCGCGGGGCGGGCTGGTGCTGGCGATGGATCCCTACACCGGCGAGGTGCTGAGCCTGGCGGAATCGCCCAGCTTCGACCCGAACCGGTTCCGGCGCACCGCCTACGAAGACACCGGCTCGGCGGCCTTCCTCGACGCGGTCGAGCCCGGCTCCTCGATGAAGGCGTTCCTGGTGGCCGCTGCCCTGGAGCGCGGTGCGATCTCCCCGCACGAGATCATCGATACCGAGGAGGGACGACTGCACGTCCCCGGCAAGACGATCACCGACCACCGCGACTACGGTCCGCTCGATCCGGCGGGCGTGCTGCGCGTGTCGAGCAACGTAGCGGCGGTCAAGATCGGGCAGGCCCTCGGACCGGAAGCCCATTACGAGATGCTGCGCGCCTTCGGCTTCGGGGAGTCCACGGGCAGCCTGTTCCCCGACGAGTCGTCCGGCCTGCTGCGGACCTGGCGCAACTGGAAGCCGGTCGACCACGCCACGATCGCGTTCGGCCAGGGCATCAGCGTGACCACGGTGCAGCTCGCCGCAGCGGCTTCCGCGCTCGCCAACGGAGGTCTGCTGATGCGCCCGCGCCTGGTGGCGGCGCGCCGCGCGCCGGGCGGCCCCTGGCAGCCGACGCGGCCCGAGGTGGTGCGGCGTGTGATCCACCGCGAGACCGCCGAGCAGGTGCTCGCCATGCTGGAGACGGTGGTCGAGGAGGACGGGACCGGACGCCGCGCCGAGCTGCCGGGAGTGCGGGTCGCCGGAAAGACCGGCACGGCGCAGAAGTGGGACAGCGAGACCAACACCTACTCCCAGTCGAAGTTCCGCGCCTGGTTCGTCGGAATCGCGCCGGCCGACGCGCCGCGGATCGTCGTGGTGTCCCAGCTCGACGAGCCCGAGCGGCCCTTCCACACCGGTGGCATGGCGGCGGCCCCCCTGTTCGCCGATGTGGCGGTTGGACAGCTGGCCCATCAGGGGATCTTCCTGGACCGCGACGCGGTGCAGGTCGCGCGCAAGCCGGCCTCCGCGGTGGTCGCCGAAGCGAAGCGTGCGGAGTCGCAGGAGCTCCACCACGCGGTCGCCGCGCAGGTCGCGAGCGCCGAGGCGACGACGCGCACCGCGCCACCCGCGAGCGCCCGCCCAACGGCACCCGCTCCCACCGTCGCGGCCGCGCCGCCGCCCTCTCCCGCCGCGACCGGGGCCTCCTCGCGACCGGAGGCGCCCGCCTCGACACTGGAGATCACCGCCTTCGGCGACCGGGTGCTGCTCCCCGACTTCCGTGGGCTCTCGAAGAGCGAGGTGATCCAGGTCACGGCGGCCAACGGACTGCGCGTCACCCTCAGCGGCGACGGTCTGGCCGTCCGTCAGGATCCCCCTCCGGGCAGCGTCGTCGCCGCCGGGAGCGAGACCGTGCGCATCGAGTTCAGCGCGGGAGAGCCGACGGGCGCCGCCGGTGTCGCCCCGGGAGGTCGCGGCTGATGCGGCTCGCGTCGCTGCTCGCCGCCCTGCCCCCGGACAACGCGCCCACGCGCTGCGTGGCGGGCTCGGCGGGGCCCGATCCCGTGATCGGTGGCCTCGTCTACGACTCGCGGGCAGTCGCCCCCGGCGACGCCTTCTTCGCCCTGCGCGGCGCGGAGGTCGACGGTCACGCCTACCTCGGCGCGGCGCTCGCGCTCGGCGCGGAGGCGCTCTTCGTCGAGGAGATCGACGAGGATCTGGAGCTCGGCAGCGCGTGCGCCGTGGTGGTGCCCGACACGCGCCGCGCGTTGGCGCCGATCGCCGCGCGTTTCTACGGGGAGCCCAGCCGCGAGCTGGATCTGGTGGGCGTGACCGGAACCAACGGCAAGACTTCGACCACCTACCTGGCCGAATCGATCCTGGCGGCCAGCGGTCGCGAGGTCGGGCTGATCGGCACCGTGGAGATCCGCTACGGCGACCTGCGGCAGCGCGCCGTGAACACCACTCCCGAGAGCCTCGATCTGCAGGCGACGCTGCGGGCCATGCGCACCCAGGGCGTCGACACGGCGGTGATGGAGGTCTCGTCCCACGGCCTGGACGCAGGCCGCGTCGAGGGATGCCGGTTCCGGGTGGCGGCGTTCACGAACCTGACCCAGGACCACCTCGACTACCACGTCGACATGGAACGCTACCGCCACGCGAAGCTCGCACTCTTCGAGCGCCACCTGGATGCGGCGGGAGTCGCCGTCGTGAACGTGGACGATCCCAGCGGCGCGGCGTTCGTGGCCGCCGCGCGCGCGGCCGGCGCCCGGGTACTGCGCGTCTCGCGCGACGCGGGCGGTGAGTCCGAGATCCGGCTGCTCTCGGCGCGGGTCGAGCACAGCGGCAGCCGCGCGCGGATCGCGCTCCCGAACGGTGAGATCGAGCTCGCCCTCCCGCTGCTGGGCGACTTCAATCTCGAGAACCTGCTGGTGGCCGTGGGAATCGCGGCGGCCCTGGAGGTCCCGGCCGACGCGATCGCGGCCGGCGTCTCGGCCTGTCCCCAGGTGCCCGGTCGCATCGAGCGCGTCAGCGGCTCCGATCCCTGCGTGATCGTCGACTACGCCCACACCCCGGACGCGATCGACAAGCTGCTCGCCACGCTGCGCCCGCTGTGCGCGGGCCGGTTGATCGCCGTGTTCGGGTGCGGAGGCGATCGCGACCGCTCGAAGCGTCCGCTGATGGCCCGCGCCGTGGCGCGCTGGGCCGACCGCGTAGTGGCCACCAGCGACAACCCGCGCACCGAGGATCCCGAGCGCATCCTCGAGGACGTGTGCGAGGGCCTCATCGGACTCGAGCGCGTCGCGGCCGAGGCGCTCGACTCGCCGCGGAGCTACGCGCGGGTGACGGACCGGCGCGCGGCGATCGCCGCCGCCCTCGCGATCGCCCGCCCGGAGGACACGGTCGTGATCGCCGGCAAGGGTCACGAGGACTATCAGATCGTCGGACGGGAGCGACTTCCCTTCAGCGATCGCGACGAGGCGCTGCGTGCGATGCGCAGCCTCGAGCGCGAGCGGGTCGCGCGCGCATGACCCAGCCCTTCAGCGCCGAGGACGTGCTGAGCTGGACGGGCGGCGAGCTGCTGCGCGGGGACCCCGCCACGCGTTTCTCGGGTGCGACGATCGACAGTCGCCGCGTGGGTCCGGGACAGCTCTTCGTGGCGATCAGCGGCGTGCGCTTCGACGGCCACGACTTCCTGGGCGAGGTGTTCGCAGCGGGCGCCGCGGGATGCATCGTCCGCCTGGGCCGCCGCATCCCCGACACCGTCCCGTTGGCGATCGCGGTCGAGGACACCACGCGCGCCCTCGGATCCCTGGCGGCCGGCCACCGGCGCCTCCACGGTGGTCCGCTCGTGGCGATCACCGGCAGCAACGGGAAGACGACCACCAAGGAGATGTGCGCCGCGATCCTCGGAGTCGCGGGCCCGTGCCTCTCCAACGAGGGCAACCTGAACAACGAGTACGGGCTCCCGCTCACCCTGCTGCGGCGCGACGCCGCGCATCGCACCGTGGTCGTCGAGCTGGGCATGAACCACCGCGGCGAGATCGCGCGGCTGGCGTCCATCGCGCAGCCGACCGTGGGCGTGATCACCAACGTCGGAACCGCCCACATCGAGCACCTGGGCAGCCGCGAGGAGATCGCGCTGGAGAAGGGCGATCTGGTCGCGGCGCTCGACGCCCGGGGAACCGCGGTCCTGAACGCGGACGACCCGCTGGTCGCCACCCAGGCGGCACGCACGCCCGCCCGCGTGGTCCGCTTCGGACGCGGCGAGACGGCGGACGTGCGGGCGGACCGCGTGTCCGCCGACGCCGACGGCCGCCACCGCTTCACGCTCACCGCACCCGAACGCGCGGTCGAGGTGGCGGTGGCCGGGCTCGGCGAGACGACGGTTCCCAACGCCCTGGCGGCCGCGGCCGCGGCGATCGCGGCCGGCGCCTCGCTCGACGACGTGGCGAGCGGCCTGGCCACCTACCGCCCGGTCTCCGGGCGGCTCGAGCCGGTCGTCCTGAAGGACGGCGTGCTCCTGATCGACGACACCTACAACGCCAATCCCCAGTCGATGGAGGTCGCGCTGCGCACCCTGGCGCGCGGCGGCGCCGAGGGGGCGCGCATCGCGGTGCTGGGCGACATGGGCGAGCTCGGAGAGTACGGATCCGCGGCCCACCGCAACGCGGGCGAGATCGCGGCGCGTCTGGGCGTCGACCGCCTGTTCGCGGTCGGCGAGCACGCGGGCGAGGTGATCCACGGTGCCCGACACGCCGGAATGGACGCGAACGCGGTCCACGCCAGCCGCGACTGGCAGGAGACCGCGCGGCGCGTGCTCGAGGCCGTGCGACCCGGCGACCGGGTGCTGGTCAAGGGCTCCCGCGCGATGCGCATGGAGCGCATCGTCGCGTTCGTTCGCGGCGAAGGCGACGCGGGAGGCGAGGGCTGATGTTCTTCCACCTGCTCGTCCCGCTCGCCTCGGAGTACGGGTTCCTCAACGTCTTCCGCTACATCACCTTCCGGACCGGCGCGGCGACGCTGACGGCGCTGTTCATCTCGTTTCTCGTCGGCCCCGGACTGATCCGGGCGCTTTCCCGGCAGCGTGTGGGACAGCCGATCCGCGAGGTGGGACCGGCGCACCAGTCGAAGGCCGGCACCCCGACGATGGGCGGCCTGTTGATCCTGCTCTCGCTCCTCGTCTCCGTGCTCCTGTGGTCGAACCTCGACGACCGCGGCGTGTGGATCCTGATCGGTTTGACCTCCGCCTACGGTCTGCTCGGCTTCATCGACGACTTCGCGAAGGTCCGGGCGGGCTCGAGCGCCGGCATCTCGGCCCGCGCCAAGCTGTTCTGGCAGACCCTGCTCGCGTTCCTCGTCGCGCTCGCAATCTACACCCAGCCCGATTTCAACGCCCAGCTCTCGGTGCCCTTCTTCAAGAACTTCACGCCTCACCTCGGCTGGCTCTACGTCCCGCTCGCCACCTTCATCATCGTGGCCGCGAGCAACGCGGTGAACCTGACCGACGGCCTCGACGGGCTGGCGATCGGACCGGTCATGATCTCGGCCGGCACGTTCCTGATCCTCGCCTACGTGGCGGGCCACGCGGAGATCGCGGAGTACCTGGCGATCCCCTTCGTGCCGAACTCGGGCCACCTCGCGATCTTCTGCGGAGCCCTGATCGGAGGGGGACTCGGCTTCCTGTGGTTCAACGCGCCCCCCGCCCAGCTCTTCATGGGTGACGTCGGCTCGCTCGCCCTCGGCGGCGCGCTGGGCACGCTCGCGGTGCTGATCCGGCAGGAGATCCTGCTCGCCGTCGTCGGCGGCGTGTTCGTCGTCGAGGCGCTGTCGGTGATCATCCAGGTGGCCTCCTTCAAGCTGCGCGGCAAGCGTGTCTTTCTGATGGCGCCCATCCACCACCACTTCGAGAAGCAGGGTTGGGCCGAGCAGAAGATCGTGGTGCGCTTCTGGATCGTGTCCGCGATCCTCGGGCTGATCGCCCTGTCGTCGTTGAAGCTGCGCTGATGGAGCCGATGGACGCTCGCGACACACTGGAGCTCACGGGCCGGCGCGTGCTGGTGCTCGGCCTCGGCATCTCGGGCCGCAGCGCGGCCGCCTGGTGCGCGCAGCGCGGCGCCTCGGTGGTCGCCGCCGACGAGCGCCCGGCCGAGGCCCTCGAGGGGCCGCTGCCGGGCGGTGTCGAGCCGTGGCTGGGCCGACCCTTCCCCGACCCCGCCGAGTTCGACCTGGTGGTGCCCAGTCCGGGGGTCGCGCCCGAGCGCTACCGCTCTCGCGCGACGCGCGTGTGCGGGGACATCGAGCTCGCCGCGGCCGCTCTCCCGATCCCGATCGTCGCGGTGACGGGCACGAACGGGAAGTCGACCACGACGGCGCTGCTCACGCAGATGCTGCGCGCCGCGGGCCTGCGCACCGAGATGGCGGGCAACGTCGGCACGCCCGCGCTGGACCTAGTCGGCCGTCCGCTGGACGTGGCGGTGCTCGAGGTGTCCTCGTTCCAGCTCGAGACCACCGAGACCTTCCGTCCGCAGGTGGCGGTGGTGCTCAACGTGACTCCCGACCACCTCGACCGCCATCACACGCTCGAGGCCTACCTGGAGGCGAAGCAGCGCATCCTCGCCCACCAGCAACCGGAGGACTGGGCGGTGCTCAACGCGGCCGACGTCTGGTATCCGAGCTTCCGCGACGCGGCGCACGGTCGGGTGCTGCCCTTCCTCGCCTCCGGCGTCCCCGAGATCGGAATCGGCACCGACGCCGGGACGCTGGTGATCCGCACCGCCGACGAACCGGTGCGCCGATACGCCTTCGACTGGCGTCAGCCGGGCGCCCACAACCGCGAGAACGCGGTCGCAGCCGCCGGGGCCGTCTTCGCCCTGGGTGCGGATCTACCGCGCGCGCTCGCAGCTCTTCCCGACTTCCGCGCCCTGCCCCACCGCAGCGAGATCGTGGCGCGGCGCGGCGACGTCACCTGGGTGGACGATTCGAAGGCGACCAACCCCGGAGCGGCGCTGCGCGCGCTGGACGGGTTCTCGGCGCCGATCGTGTGGGTCGCCGGAGGGCGCGCGAAGGGCCTCGACCTGGCGCCGCTCGCTCGCGGCGCCCGCGAGCGCGTGCGCGCGGCAGTCCTGATCGGCGAGGCCGCGCCGCAGCTCGCCGAGGCGCTGCGCGGGGGTCCGGAGGTCCATCTCGAGGCGACGATCGAGGACGCGGTCCGACGCGCGGCGTCCCTCGCGCGCCCGGGCGACGTGGTGCTGCTCGCACCGGGGTGCTCGAGCCTCGACCAGTTCCGCAACTACGAAGAGCGCGGACGTCGCTTTCGCGAGGCCGCGCTCGGGCTGCCCGACGATCGGCGCCCGGTGCGCGAGGAGTCGCGATGACCGACGCCCGGACGACACCGATCTGGGACGGCGCCATCGTCACCAGCGCGCTGGTGCTGGTGGCCGTGGGTGCGGTGATGAACTACAGCACGACGGCGGCGCTCGCGATCGACACGGCGCTGCCGCCGCTGGCGATGCGACACATGGCGGGCGTCGCCTTCGCTCTGGTGTGCGCGGTGATCGCCGCCCGCCTGCCGCTGGCGCTGTGGGAACGGCTCGCCCTCTGGCTGTGGGCGGGGTCCCTGGCGCTCCTGGTCGCCACCCTGGCCTTCGGCATCGAGGCGAACGGAGCGCGGCGCTGGCTGGCGGTGCCCGGGCTGCCGGTGGCGATCCAGGCCTCGGAGCCCGCGCGACTCGCCACCGTCCTCGCCGTGGCGACGGTTCTGGCGCGCGCCACGCCCCGGGCCCTGGCCTCCTGGGCGCTGATCCAACGGGTGGCCCTGCTCGTCGTGCCGCCGGTGGCGCTCCTGCTCCTGCAGCCCGACTTCGGCAGCGCGGTCGTGTTGTGTGCGGTGGTGGGGGTGGTCCTGTTCGCGGCCGGGCTGCCGCTGCGGACGCTCGCGCTGCCGGGGATCGTCCTCCTGGTCGGCGCCGTGGTCTACATCGCGGTCCGTCCCTACGCGCGCGCCCGCGTGCGCGGCTTCTTCGACCCCTGGCAGAGCGCGCACGGCGAGGGCTTCCAGCTGGTGCAGTCCTTCGTCGCCTTCGGACGCGGCGGGAGCATCGGCGTCGGCCTGGGCAATGGCCGCCAGAAGCTCTTCTACCTGCCCGAGGCCCACACGGACTTCATCCTCTCGGT
>CAZZFT010000094.1:0-19381 GCA_964653555.1 uncultured Spirochaetales bacterium
TGGAGCTGATGGGTCACCGCGCGGGCTGGCTGACCCTGGGCGCGGGCCTCGCCGGCGGCGCCGACGTGATCCTGATTCCCGAGATCCCCTACGACCTCGACAAGGTGGCCGACGCGATCCGGGCGCGCAGCCGGGCCGGCAAGCACTTCAGCATCGTCGCCGTGGCCGAGGGCGCGATGAGCCGCGAGCAGCACGACCAGGTGCAGACGCTCCTGCGCGGACGCGAGAGCGCCAAGAACAAGGAAGAGCGCCGTGCCTTCTCCACGCGGCTCGACGAATTTCACGAGCACCACACCGATCACACGCTCGAGCTCACCGAGGAGCTGGAGAAGCTGACGGGTCAGGAGTCGCGCCTCACGATCCTCGGCCATCTGCTGCGCGGGGGGACGCCGTCGGCTCTCGACCGCGTGCTCTCGACGCGGCTGGGGACGACCGCGGCGGAGCTGGTGGAAGCCGAGTGCTACGGCGTGATGGCCGCGGTGCGCGGGGAAGGCATCGAGCCCGTACCGCTCGAGAGGGTCGCCAGCAAGAAGAAGCTGGTGCCGGCGGACCATCCCTGGCTCACGGCCGCGCGTCTGGTCGACACCAGCTTCGGCGACTAGCGCGTCCTGGAGGTACGAAGGTTGGCGGATCCGAAGGTCGCTCTGGTGGTCGGCGCGGGGCCGGGGTTGGGCGGCGCGCTCTGCCGGCGCTTCGCGAGCGAGGGCTACCCGGTAGCGGCCGTCCGACGGCGCCACGGGGCGGAGCTGGAGGCCCTGTGCCGAGAGATCGCCGAGCAGGGCGGCCAGGCGCGCGGCTTCGAGGTGGACGTCCGCCGCGAGGAGGCGGTGCTGGATCTCTTCGACCGCGTCGAGGACGAGATGGGCCCGCTCGACGTGGTCGTGTTCAATCCGGGCGCGAACATCAACCTGCCGATCCGCGACACCACCGTGCGCAAGTTCACCAAGGTCTGGGAGATGGCGTGCTTCGCCGGCTTCCTGGTGGGTCGCGAGGCGGCGCGTCGGATGGTGCCTCGGGGACGGGGTACGATCCTGTTCACCGGCGCCACCGCCAGTCTGCGCGGCGGGATCGGCTACGCGGCGTTCGCCAGCGCGAAGCACGGGTTGCGCGCCGTCGCCCAGAGCATGGCGCGCGAGCTGGCACCCGAGGGCATCCACGTCGCTCACGTGGTGATCGACGGCGCGATCGACACGCCCTGGATCCGCGAGAACTTCGGGGAGGCACTGGCAGACCGCGGTCCGGACGCCATGCTGGCCCCCGACGCGATCGCACAGTCCTACTGGGCGCTTCACGCACAACCGCGCAGCGCCTGGACCTTCGAAATCGACGTACGCCCATGGCTGGAGAGGTGGTAGCCCGATGGAGGCACTGCAGGTCGTCCGCCACGGTCCTCCCGGCGAGAGCCAGGTCCCGCCGCCCCTGCGCCGGTTCGGGCTCGACCCGCTCTCGCGGAAGGTGGGCGAGGCGGTGACGCGGCGGTG
Organism: uncultured Spirochaetales bacterium; assembly: GCA_964653555.1. Lineage (GTDB taxonomy): Bacteria > Myxococcota_A > UBA9160 > UBA9160 > SMWR01 > JAHEJV01. The sequence goes on from CAZZFT010000094.1 coordinate 1,482, forward strand.
ATCGTCTGCCGATGAGCACGACCTACACCTTTCGCGAGGCCGGACTCCAATCGCGCCTGCTGCGGGGTGTGAACGCCGCCGGATCCGCGCTGCGGGCCCTCGGCCTGGAGCGCCCCACCTTCGATCCCGACGCGATCGCGCGCGCGGCGGTCCGCCGCGCCGGCGATGGCGACTTCGGCGATCCCGGCTGGCGGGAGGCGCTGGAGGTGCTCTGCGCATCGATCGAGCGGGAGGCGAGGCTCTCCACCTTCGGGCGGATCGCGGTACGTGGCCTGATCGTCGACGCACTCGCGACGCGCCTCCGGCTGATCGCCTGGGCGGCGCGGCATCCGGAGGTGCGCGAGGAGCGGATCACACGGCCGTGGGTCGTCGTCGGTCTGCCGCGCACCGGCACGACGCTCCTCTCGATCCTGCTCGGGCTCGACCCGAACGTTCGCCCCCTGCTCCAGTGGGAGGCCGCGGCCCCGGTGCCGCCGCCCGATCTCGCGACCCAGGCCGAGGACCCGCGCATCGCGGCCGCCGCGAAACAGGTGCGACAGCTCGAGCGCATCAACCCCGCGATCCGGGCGATGCACCCGATGGGCGCGACCCTCGCCACCGAGTGCGTGACGCTGTTCTTCTACGACCTGCGATCGCTCCTGGTGGAAACCCAGGCCTTCGTGCCGAGCTACGGACGCTGGCTCGACGACGCCGACATGCGCAGCGCCTTCGCGATGCACCGGCTCGCGCTCCAGGTGCTCCAGTCGCGGATTCCCACTCCGGCCTGGTCGCTGAAGACGCCGCAGTACCTGTGGTGCCTCGACACGCTGCGCGAGACCTACCCGGACGCCCGCATCGTCTGGACCCACCGCGACCCGCAGAAGGTGGTGCCGTCGGTGGCGAGCCTCAACACCGCGCTGCTGCGGCTGTGCGCGCGCGAGAGCGACCCCGTCGCGATCGGCCGGGAGTGGGAGGGACGGCTCCACCTCGCCGTCACGCGCGGGATCGAGTTCGATCGGCGCCAGGACGGCAAGGACTGGTGCCACCATCTCCAGTACGCCGACCTGATGGCCGACCCGCTCGCCGCCCTGCGCGCCCTCTACGCGCACTTCGGCGAGGAGGTCAGTCCGCTGCACGTGCGGCGCGTGGAGGTGTGGATGCGCGACCGCCCCCAGGACGTCCACGGTCGGCACGTCTACGACCCGGCCGACTTCGGCTTCACGCGGGAGGGCCTCGAGGAGCGCTACGCCACCTACCGGGAGCGCTTCGCGGTGCCCGCCGAGCGGCGCCCGTAGCAGTAATAGGCTCCGTCTACCGATCAGAATCAAAAAATCGATTTTGAGCATGAAAGAGCCGGAGCGATCCTCCGGGTGTCCGACGCCGATCGGACCGCATTCGAAGGAGGATCCGCCATGCTCGAGAGCCGTGAGGGACAGCGCGTCCCCGACGTCACCTTCCGCACCCGCGTGAACGACCAGTGGGTCGACCTCTCCACGAAGGACGTCTTCGGCGGCAAGACCGTCGTCGTCTTCGCGCTCCCGGGTGCCTTCACGCCCACCTGTTCGTCCACGCACCTGCCGCGCTACAACGAGCTCGCTCCGGCGCTGCGCGCCTGCGGCGTCGACGAGATCGTGTGTCTGTCGGTGAACGACGCCTTCGTGATGAATGCCTGGGCGGCCGACCAGGCCGCGGGCAACGTCCGCTTCCTGCCCGACGGAAACGGAGCCTTCAGCGCCGGCATGGGCATGCTCGTCGACAAGGAGGACCTGGGCTTCGGCAAACGCTCCTGGCGCTACTCGATGCTGGTGCGCGATGGCTTGATCGAGAAGATGTTCATCGAGCCCCAGAAGCCCGGCGACCCCTTCGAGGTCTCCGACGCCGACACGATGCTGCGACACCTGGCCCCGGACTTCGAGGCCGAGAAGGACGTATCGCTCTTCACCAAGCCGGGCTGTCCGCACTGCGCTCGCGCGAAGCGCCTGCTCGGCGACGCCGGGATTCCCTTCGAGGAGATCCCGCTCGGTCGGGGCGTGACGGCGAAGACGCTGCGCGCCGTCGCCGGCGCCGAGACGGTCCCCCAGGTGTTCGTGGGCGGGGAGCGCATCGGCGGTGCGGACGACCTCGAGAAGTGGCTCGCGAGCCGATAGCGATCAGGAGCCCGCGAAGCCGCGGCCGGTGATCAGGGGAAGATCGACGTAGCTGCGGATGCCGGGCGGCGCGGCGCAGATGGCGGAGATCGCATTCACCGCCGGCAGCGCCGTCATGATCATCCCGAGCTGCATGAAGTCGTCGAAGGTCTTCCCCTGGAAGTCCGGCGGCGGTCGGATCTCGAGCTTGGTCTTCACACAGGGCTGCCCCTCGATCTGCACGAGATAGCCGTGCTCGAGGGGCCAGTCCGGCTCGAGGTGGCGGCCCTTGCGCCAACGCACCTGGAGGTCGATCAGGGTCCGGCCCGCCACGCGCCCCTGCCAGCTCGCCTCGACCCCGGCCACGCAGCCCTCGTCGATCTTCATGTAGCCGAGGTCGAGGTCGCGGGTGGCTACCGCAAATCCGGCTTTGCAGACGATCTCGTCGAGGTCGACGCCGAGGGCGTCGGCCATCAGCTCCACCCCATCGCCGAAGACGGCGGTGCCCCGGCGCACCATCTCGGGCAGCTCGCGATTCGACGGCACCTGCCCGTAGCCCACGCTGCGCTCGGTGTCGGCGGAGGCGTAGCCGGTGGAGTCGACCGACTCGAGCACCGAGATGCGGTCGATGCGATCGCAGATGCCGGCGGAGACCAGGCCCAGGAGATTGGCGAAGCCCGGGTTCATGCCCGATCCGAAGATCGAGCTGTGGCCACGGCGGCACGCCTCCTCGATCCGGCGCCGACCCGCCGGCCCGAGCGCACGCCCGGTGACGAAGGCGGCGGTGGTGACGACGTTCGCGCCGGACTCGAGGATCCGCGCCAGCTCGTCCACGTCGGGCCACAGCGGCGTGTAGCAGACACAGTCGGGCTCGAGGGCGAGCAGCGCGGCTGCGTCGCGCGTGGCCACGACACCCAGCGGCGCGATGCCCGCCAGCTCGCCGGCGTCGCGTCCCGCCTTGTCGTCGCTCCACGCATAGCATCCTACGAGCTCCAGCTCGGGGTTCGCAGCAATCGCTCGCAGAGCGCGCCGCCCCACGTTGCCGGTCGTCCATTGCACGACGCGAAATGCCATCGGGTCTCCTTCGATTCGCCCCGGCCAGGACCGGCGCGCGCCTAGAGTATCCGCTTCGCCGTCCTTGGGGAGAAGCTGCCCGTGCGCTGCGAGGGGGTCCCCCGTCGGTACAGCTGGAGTACACCGCGGGCTTCTTCCACCCGCCGTATTCCGGACGATCTCCTGATGCAGCTGTTGTCGATGTGCGTCGCGCCGATCCGGCGCCGCGGCGCTGGGAACCGGTCGTGACCTCGCCGAAGGTCGTCTGCATCGGGCTCGACGCGGCCGACTCCCGGTCGCTGCTGAAGGGCTGCGACGACGGCACCTACCCCACCTTCCGCCGCCTGCGCGACCCCGGAGCCTGGGGAATCGTCGATTCGCCCCCGGGCTTCGGAAGCGGCGCGCTGAGGTCCTCCTTCGCGACCGGCGTCTCCCCCGCGCGCCACGGTCGCTACTTCTACCGTCAGGTCTGGCCCGGCAGCTACGAGGCGCGGCCGTTCACCGACGACGACTACCGTGGCACGACGGTGTGGGAGCATCTGTCCCGCGCGGGTCGCCGGGTCGCCGTGATCGGCATGCCGTGTCCCCTGGCGACCGACCTGAACGGCGTGATGGCGGCCGACTGGATCCCCCACGATCTCGTCTACGGCGAGCTGCGCAGCTGGCCCGAGCGGTTCGGTGCGGAACTCGTTCGCGACTTCGGGGGGTGCACGGAGCGCAAGTGCGACCGCCCGGGCGCCTCCGGTCCCGGCGTCCGTCCCGGGCGCCTCGACCGGCTCTCGATCCACGACTTCGCGCCCACGATCGGCGCCTGGCTCGGCGTTCCGATCGCCGAGACCGACGGCCGGGTGATCGATGCGCTGGTTCGCGGGCCGGCCGGCGTCTCCTAGCGCGGCGAGCGCCCCTCCCGACACCTCTTCACGTAGCTCGCCGCCAGGACCGCGAACTCGACCACGCCGAGCTCCCGCGCGTACTCGAGCAGGTAGCCCTTCAGGTAGGGCTCGGGCGGAAGCAGATCGAAGCGCTCGCTCTCGATGTGATCGAGGATGCGGATCCGCGTGCGTTCGACCATCTCGCTGACGGTGAGGCCGAGGGTTTCGCGACAGCGGCGCAGATAGGCGCCGGGCTGATCGAGGTCGAGGGGCGGGAGGGCGGGGCGGGGCGGCGCCAACAGCGCAGCGCGGGGCGTCGATGCGCCGCTCCGCGCGGACTCCGGGGCCCCGACGTGGGCGCGCACGGGCTCGGCCTCGTCGCGCAGCAGGCGCCGCACGAGCAGCTCGATGCGCTGGGCGAAGCGGCTGCGCGGGAACGCCTGCAGCACCGGCTGCCGCCGCAGGACGGCGGCCGGCACGTTGGGGTCGCTCTCGATCGACCCGGCCAGCTCGATCGCCACGCCGAGACGATCGCGACAGGCGGTGACCAGCTCCGGCCCCACGCGCAGGTGCTCCGCCGTCTGGACCTGGTTCACGAGCAACAGCGGCGTGAAGGCCTGCGCCGTGTCCTCGAGCGGCTTCGCCGCCGGCGGGTCGATCGCGCGAACCAGGGCGATCAGCTCTCGGGCCGAGCGCACCTGGCGGTCGCCGTCCTCGCGCAGGCGGCGGATCGCCGCGCGCACGTCCGGTCGCCGCGTCACCTCGCGCAGAGAGCGATAGAAGGCCGCGCGTAGGAAGTGCTCGGCGTTCTCGATCGCGGTCGGCTCCGGAGTGACGACGACCAGCCCGCGGCGCGCCAGGAGGAAGAAGTCGAGCACGTTGAAGGCGCTGCCCGCACCGAGATCGAGCAGGACGTCGTCCACGTCCAGCTCGTGGATGTGGCCGATCAGCAGCTCCTTCTGCTTGGGCTTCGGATTCGCCATCTCGAGCAGCGCCTGGTTGCCGCTCACCAGCCACAGGTTGCGCACCGAGGTCTGGACCATCAGGTCGGCGAGGGACGAGACCTCCCCGGTCAGCAGGTGCGAAAGCGTGCGGCGGGGGCGCGCGACTCCGAGCAGCGTGTGCAGATTGGCACCGCCCAGGTCCGCATCGATCACGGCGCAGCGACGGCCCGTCCCGGCGATCGCCGCCGCCACGCTGGAGCTCACGATCGACTTCCCGACACCGCCCTTGCCCCCGCCCACGGCCCAGATGCGGGGGGACGCCGCGGGAGTGCTCGAGGGAAGGGGCGCCGCGTCGCGCGTGAGCAGCGAGGTCGGCGCCGAATCCGCCGCGCGGGCGGATTCCTCTCTCTCTCCCTGCCGGCTGGCTGCCGGTATCCGCAACACGATTGCCACTGAGGCGCCTCGGTACTGCGTCGGAGGGACGCGGCAACGGGATCGTGACGGACCTCACATCGTGTCCGCGCCGGCTCAGGACAGCTGGTACTTGCGGCGGTAGTGGCGCAGCTGGTCGTAGCTGAGCCCGAGGCGGCGCGCCGCCTCCGCTCCGTTGCCGCCGGCCTCGGCGAGGGCCCGCTCGAGCAGCTGTCGGCTGAAGCGCGACACCTGCTCCCGGAAGCTCCCCACCCCCGGCAGCCCGTGGGCGTTGGAGAGCAGGCCGATGTCCTCGGGCGTGATCTCGTTGGTGGTGTCGCGGTAGGCGGCCCGCTCGATGATGTTCTTCAGCTCGCGCACGTTGCCGGGGAAGGGATAGTCGCGCAGCAGCGCGAGGGCGGAGTCGGCGAGGCGCTTGCCGCGGAACGCCGGGATCTCCTCGGCGAACTGATCGAGGAAGGCCCGCGCCAGGATCTCGACGTCTCCCGGGCGCTCGCGCAGCGGTGGCACCGCGATCACCTCGAAGGCGATGCGATCGTAGAGGTCACCCAGGAACTCGCCGCGTTCGATCTTCGCGGGCAGGTTGGAGTTGGTGGCGGCCAGCACTCGCGCCGACGTCTTGCGCTCCCGGTCTCCCCCGACGCGCGTGAAGGTTCCGTACTCGACGACGCGCAGGATCTTCTGCTGGAAGGGCAGCGGCATGTTGCCGATCTCGTCGAGGAAGAGCGTTCCGCCGTCGGCCTGCTCGAACTTGCCCGGCCGCGCGCGCTCGGCGCCCGTGAACGCGCCGCGCTCGTGTCCGAAGAGCTCGCTCTCGAGCAGGGAGTCGCCCAGGGCGGCGCAGTTGACCGTGACCATCGAGCCCGGCTCGCGACCCGAGGCGACGTGGATCGCGTGGGCGACCAGCTCCTTGCCGGTGCCCCGCTCCCCCGTGATCAGAAGGGGACGCGGGATCCGGGCCACGCGCTCGATCTGGTCCAGGAGCCGCCTCACCGAAGCCGAGGCGCCGACGATCCGCGTCCGCGTCTGGAGCGTGGCGTGCAGGCGCTCGTTCTGCGCGTCCAGACGCCGGGCATGGCGCACGGCCTCGGACAGTCGCGCGAGCTTGGTCAGAGCGGCGGCCACCCGGGCGTCGAGGCCCGGTCCGAGGGCAATCACGTCGGCGGCGCCCGCCGCCAGGGCGCGCTGGGCGAGGAGGGCGTCGTCACGTTCGCCGGTCAGCAACACCGGGACGTCGGGCCAGCGGCCGTGCAGCGCCGCGACGAGGGAGAGCTCCGGGTCCAGGGACGCGTGCAGCACGAAGAGCGTCGCGTGCTCGTCGTCGCTCCGGGCGAGGGCCTCGTCGGCAGTCAGGCGTTCCAGCCGGTCGGTCCCGGGGAGCAGCCGGGAGAGCGACGCCGCCAGCTCGGCCAGAGGCCGATCCGGCGACTCGAGGATGGCGACGCGCTCCCACACGGAGGTCTCTTATCGCCCGAACCGGTGGATTTCACCAGGCCCGGTAGATTCCACCAGATCGGAGGGTTGGAAGGTTCGAAGCTGGAAGTGAGCTCTTCCAGTCGGTTGAAGCGTGTTCTGCACATGGCCTCCTCCCTGCACGTGGTCGGGACGTGAATCCAAACCGAGGAGATCCACCATGACGAGGACCCACCGCTCCCCGATCCCGACCACCGTCCTTGTGCTCGCGGCGCTCGCGGCCGGCGCTGCGCTGGGCTGCTCCAATCCCTACACGTCGGCCGGCCATGAGGGCTACGTCTTCGAGCGGCCGCGCTTGTTCGGCAAGGGCGGCTTCCAGGGAGCGATCACCGGACCGGGCAACTTCGGCGTCTCGCTGCTGCGCAACGAGGTGATCAACATCGACGTGCGCCCGCAGACCTACACCGAGTCGTTCCAGATCCTGGCCAAGGACGATCTGAACGTCTCCTTCGACGTGCACGCGGTGCTCGCGATCGCGCCTGGGAAGGTAGAGGCGGTGGTGACGCGACTCGGCGCGGAGCAGTGGTATCCGCGCTTCGTTCGCGAGCCGTTCCGAACCCTCGTGCGCCGCAGCGTGCAGGTTCACGAGAGCCGGCAGATCAAGGCGCTCCGCGCGGAAATCGCCGACGAGGTCCGAGCCGGGCTCCAGGCCTATCTGGCCGACACGCCCTTCCGAGTGGTGAATCTGGTGGTCGGCAACATCGACTACCCGCCGGTCGTCGCTCAGGCGGTCGAGAAGAAGCTGGCGTCGTTGCAGCTGCTCGAGGAGAAGGCGACCCAGAAGGAGATCGCGGTGCGCGACGCCGAGATCCGGGTCGAGGAGGCGAAGGGTATCGCCGAGGCGCAGCGCATCATCAACGCCACGCTCACGCCCTACTACCTCCAGCACGAGGCGATCGGCGCGCAGCTCGAGATGGCCAAGGCGCCGAACCACACCACCGTCTACATCCCGGTCGGGACCAACGGCCTGCCCCTGGTACAGACGCTGGGCGAGTGAGGAGTGCGACCACCGGCGGCCCGGTGGAGACATCCGGGCCGTTCGACTGCCCGGGCAGAGTCCGCCTCCTAGCCGACCTCCACCGCCAGCAGCTTCCCGAGCTGGAGCAGCTGGCGCGTCCCGCCGCCGAGGGAGAGCTCCAGGTGGCGCGCATAGAGGAAGTGACGGTGGAGCGGGTACTCCTTGTCCACCCCGACGCCGCCGTGCAGGTGAGTCGCGGCGTGGACGACGCGCTTCGCACCCTCGGCGCACCAGAACTTCGCGACGGCCACCTGCTTCGACGCGTCGAGGCCCGCCGAGATCCGCCACGCCGCCTGCCAGGAAGTGAGCCGGACCGCCTCGGTGTCGATGAAGGCGTCGGCGGCGCGGTGTCCAACCGCTTGGAACATCGCGATCGGCTGGTCGAACTGCTTGCGCGTCTTGATGTAGTCCGAGGTGAGTTCGAGCGCGGCCTCGCAGCAGCCGAGGGAGATCATGCACAGACCGGCGGTGGCGCGCTCGGTGAGCCACGCCACCACCTTCGCCCCCGACCCGATGCCTCCGACCACCGCGTCGGCCCCGACCCGCACACCGGAGAGCGTCATCAGCGACTCCGGCATCCCGCTGGTGGTGTAGAGCGCGTCGAGCTGGACACCCTGCGCCTTCGGATCGACCAGGAACACGGTCGTCTCGCCTTCGACCTCCGCCGGCACCAGCACGACGTCGGCGAGCTCCGCGGCCGGCACGCACAGCTTCTTCCCCGACAGCGCGTAGCCGTCTCCCGCGCGCACCGCCGTGCTCGGCGCGTCCTCGACGAGCGCCGCCGTGACGATGGCCTCGCCCGCCGCGACCTTCGGAAGCCACTGCGCGCGCTGCGCCTCGCTCGCGAACTGGGCCAGCGGCAGGGCCCCGAGCACGACCGTCTCGTAGAACGGGATCGGGGCCGTGTGGCGACCGACCTGCTCGAGGATCGCAGCGACCTCGAGGAACCCCAGCCCCGAGCCGCCGTGGACCTCGGGCACGGCGATGCCGAGCAGCCCCGCCTCCGCCGCCGCGCTCCAGAGGTCGCGGTCGAAGCGCGGACCGCCGCCGGTCTCTACGGCGCGTTGGCGCTCGTTCGTCGCTTTGTCGGAGAGGATCTGGGAGGCGAGATCGGCGATCGCCTGCTGGTCGTCGGAGAGCGAGAAGTCCATGGGGGGTCCTGTGGCACGGGGTGGGAGAGGAAAAGGGTGGGGCCGCGACGGGCTATACGCGCGGGATGCGCGGCAGGCCGAGGCCGAACAGCCCGATCAGATCGCGCTGGATCTCGTTGGTGCCGCCGCCAAAGGTGAGGATCAGGAGTCCTCGGTAGAGCGTCTCGAGCGTGCCGTCGAACACCGCCTCGGGCGAGCCGCGCCTCAGGTAGCCGCGCTGACCCAGAACCTCCATCAGCAGCCGGAAGCTCTCGAGATACCACTCGGTGCCGAACACCTTCGTCGCCGAGGCGTCGGCGGGGGAGAGGCTGCCGCGCGTTGCGGTCCAGGCGACCTTCCAGTTGATCAGGCGCAGGAACTCGAGTCCCGCGTAGACGCGGGCCAGATTGAGCTGCACCCACTCCTGGTCGATCACCTTGCCGCCCGAGGGAAGATCGGCGCGCTGGGCCCAGGCGCGTGTCTCCGTGAAGGCGCGCTCCAGCACGCCCGAGGAGCACAGGGTCACGCGCTCGTGGTTGAGCTGGCCGGTGATCAGCTTCCAGCCCTTGTTCTCGCCCGCGACGATGTTGTCGGCCGGCACGCGCGCGTCGTCGAAGAAGACGGCGTTGATGTCGTGCTCGCCAATCAGGTGGAGCGGATCGATGCGGATCCCGTTCGTGTTCTTCATGTCGACGATCAGGATCGAGAGTCCACCGTGCTTGGGCGCCTTCGGATCCGTACGCACCGCCAGCCAGCAGTAGTCGGCGTCGCTGGCTAGGCTGGTCCACAGCTTCTGGCCGTTGATCACGTACTCGTCGCCCACGCGCTCGGCGCGGGTGGTGAGGGCGGCGAGATCGGTTCCGGCACCGGGCTCGCTGTAGCCGATGCAGAAGTGGATCTCGCCGGCGAGGATCTTCGGCAGGAAGAAGGCCTTCTGCTTCTCGCTCCCGTGACGAGCGATGGTCGGACCGACGGTGTTGATCGTGAGCATCGGAACCGGGGCGCCACTGCGCATCGACTCGTCGAAGAAGATGAACTGCTCGATCTCGGAGCGGCCTTGGCCCCCGTACTCGGTCGGCCAGCCGATGCCCAGCCAGCCGTCGGCGCCCATCTGACGCACCACCTGCCGGTTCACCGGTCCCACGCCGTGCTCGGCAGCGAGCTGCGCCCGGATCTCGGGGGTGAGCAGCTTTTCGTAGTAGGCGCGGAGCTCCTTGCGCAGGGCCTCCTGCTCCTCGGTGTAGCCGATGTACATGGCGTCTCCTCTGGGATCGCGAGAGCGGGGCAAGCCTAAGGCAATCGCGGGCTCGGGCCCCGGCATGGAACGTGTTCTATTCTCGCGCGTTCTCGCGGGTCCGTCGAGCGGATTCGCGGCCCATCCCGACGAACGAGACGCCGTGACCGCGACTCCGTCCTATCCGCCGCCGCGACACCTGCTGGCCGACCTGCGCCTGGCGATCTTGCGGCGCGGCGACGCGCTGGCGGTGACCGCGCCGGCGGTGCCCGAGATCCGCAATCGCGCGGGCCACGTCGGCGCCGGCGCCCTCGGCGTGGCAGTGGACGTGTTCGGCGGCACCCTCGCGCTGCGCGCCATCCAGCCCGACTGGTGTGTCACCTCGACCCTGGACCTCCATCTGCTCCGACCTCTCGCGCGCGACTTCGAGGTGACCGGCGCACCGCTGCGCTCGGGGCGCACGAGCGTGGTCGTCGACGTCGCCGTCGACGACGGAAGCCACGAGGGCCCCGCCGCGGTGGCCTGCATGACCTTCACGCGCATCCCGCGACGGCGGGAGACCATCCCGTTCCGGGAACCCTCCGACGAACGCACGGTGTTCGGCAACGAGAGCGCCGGACTGCGCGAGCCGTTCCTCGACCGGATCGGCTGCCGCGTCCTGGACGCCTCGGCCGGCGTAGTGGAGCTCGTGGTGGAGGACTACGTGCGCAACAGCGTCGGTGCGCTCCAGGGCGGAGCCGTCGTGGCGCTGATCGACGCCGCTGCGGAAGCCGTCGCCTCGGCGAGGATGGCCGAGGACGCGACGACCCGGGATCTCCAGGTGCACTTCCTCGCTCTCGGGCGGGTCGGGCCGATCCGGTCCCGCGCGCGCCCGCTCGCCGGCGACGGCGAGCGGGCGACGCTGCGCGTCGAGCTCTTCGATACCGGCGCGGAGGATCGGCTGCTCTCGGTCGCCACGGTCGTGCTGGCGCGGCCGCGGTCCGGGACCTAGAAGAGCGGCTCGTCGGCTTCCCGCTCGAAGCGTTCCGCGCACTTCGGGCAAAGCCCGTGGCTGAACTCGGCCTCGCTGTGGGACTCGATGAAGTGCTCCAGGCGCTCCCAGTAGCCCTGGTCGTTGCGGATGCTCTTGCAGGCGCCGCAGATCGGCAGCAGTCCGCCCAGCTGCCGCACCGTGCGCATCGACTCGCGGAGCTCGTCGTTGAGCTGTCGCTCCCGCGCGAGCAGCTCGCTGATCCTCGCCACCGACAGGGCGACGAGCGCGAAGGCGACGCCGCGGACGCCGGTGTTCCAGACGTGGGCGACCGGGTCGGACTCCATGTACTCCACCGCGAACCAGACCGCGCTGCAGGCGAGGGCGACCGCCAGACCCTCGTTGCGCCCCCCGCCCCAGGCGGCGAGGGCCACCGGAACGAAGTAGAAGACGAAGAGGTTCAGCCCCGTGATCACGTGATCGGCCAGCAGATCGAGGGCGGCGATCGCGACCATCGAAGCGGCCACCACCGCGAGGCGAAAGGGTGCCGATTGCAACCGGGGCCAGCGGCGCTGCGCACCGGCAACGCGGGCACTCGGCTCGGTCCGGCCAGCCGCCATGGACCCTCCGGGGCCGACGATAGCGGGCGACCGGCAATCAACACACCTAATGGCGCACCGCGTCAGGGACCCCGCTCGATCGCTACCCCGCACCGACGATTCGAATGACGGTGTATCGTTGACACCTTCTGCGGAATCCATGGCACGTACGCATTGAGGCGCACCGCCAATCGGCGTTGCGCCGGAGTCGTACGCGTTGGCACGAGCCGAGCCCCTCCCCCTCCGTACCCCGAGCGCCCGCGCCGGGGAACAGACGATCCCCGCCCAGAATCTGCCCGCACGCGGAACCGCGGCCGGGTGGCCGGGCGCGCGCTCTTTCGGCTTCCGGCCGCCCCGCGGCACCGCGGTGGTTCTCGCGCTGATCGTCGCCCTGGCGGCGGCGGGGCTCTGGGAGCTGCGCACCTTCTCCCTGGAGGCCGAGCTCTTCTCCCGCGCCGCCCGCGACGCGGACTTCCGCGTCGTTGCGGGGGCGGCGTCCCGGGAGCTGCCCCCGCCGACGGGTCCCTTCGACCGCCGACTCGGCTACGACCGCCTGCGCGAGCGCGCCGCCCTGCTCTCGGCCCAGGGCTTCGGCGTGGTGGCCCAGGCGGAGCCCAGCGAGCCGCTGGCCCGGATCGCAGATCTCGGCCTGTTCCCGCCCTACACGGAGAAGACCCAGACCGGTCTCCTGATCACCGGGCGCGCCGGGGCCACCCTGTTCGCCGCGCGCGAGCCCGCGCGCCGCTACGACCGCTTCGAGGCGATTCCGCCGCTGCTGGCCGACACGCTTCTGTTCATCGAGAACCGGGAGCTGCTGGACGCCGACGCACCGCGGCGCAACCCGGCGATCGAGTGGGACCGGCTCGCCCGAGCCACGCTGTGGAACGCGGCGGGGCTCGACGGTCCGGGCGCGAGCACGCTCGCCACCCAGATCGAGAAGTACCGGCACTCGGTCGACGGCGTCACCGCCTCACCGGCCGAGAAGCTTCGGCAGATGATCTCGGCCAGCCTGCGCGCCTACCGCGGTGGACCCGATACCGCGGCAGAGCGCCACCGGATCGTGCTCGACTACCTGAACACCGTCCCGCTGGCGGCCGTGGCGGGTCGGGGCGAGGTCTTCGGCATCGGCGACGGACTCGCCGCCTGGTACGGCGCGAGCTTCGACGAGATGAACACGCTGCTCGCCGCGCCGCTCGACCTGGGCGAGGCGAACCGCGACGACGCCGCCCGGGCCTACCTGCAGGCGCTCTCCCTGCTCGTGGCCCAGCGGCGTCCCACGACGCTGCTGGTCGAGCACCCCGAGTCGCTGATGGCACAGACCCGCGCGTACCTGCCCCTGCTCGCGGAAGCCGGCGTGATCCCCGGGTCGCTCCGCGACGCCGCTCTCGCCCAGCACACTCTGCCCGTCGGCACTCCCCCGCCCGACGACCCTGAGGACGCCGACGTGCGTCGCCGCGCCGGACCCGTCCGCGCTCGCCTGGCCGGCCTGCTCGGCACCCGCGGCTTCTATGAGCTCGACCGCCTCGACCTGCGGGTCGACAGCACCCTCGACGTGCGCGCCCAGGATCTGCTGACCGAGCGGATCGAACGTCTGCGCGAGCCCGGCGTGGCCGCCGCGGCGGGACTGGTCGGCACTCGCCTGCTCCAGCCCGGGGCCGCCGAGGGGGTGACGTTCAGCCTCAATCTCTACGAGCGCGGCCCGGACGCTCATCGGCTGCTGGCGCAGGTGGACAACTTCGACGGCGCCCTGGACCTGAACGACGGCATGAAGCTCGATCTGGGCTCGACCGCGAAGCTGCGCACGCTGGTCACCTACCTCGAGCTGATCGCCGGAATCCGCGATCAGCTGCTCGCGGTGCCCGCCGACCAGCGCGCGGGGCTGGTCTTCGCGCCGTCGGACCGGCTCGGTCGATGGGTGCGGGACGAGCTGCTGGCGCGACCCGACTTGTCCCTCGACGACCTGCTCCAGGACGCCCTGGAGCGGCGCTACTCCGCGAGCCCCTACGCGTCCTTCTTCACCGGAGGGGGCATCCACCGCTTCAACAACTTCGACGAGAGCGAAGACACTCGGATCTACAGCGTGCGCGAGGCGCTGGAGCACTCCGTGAATCTCGCCTTCGTGCGCGTGCTCGACGACGTCGTCGACCACCTGATGTCCGCCGATTTCCAGGCGGACGAGATCCTCGCCGCACCGTCGGAAGATCCGCGGCGCCGGGCCTACCTGTGGAACTTCGCGCACTGGGAGGGGAGCCGGGTGATCTCGCGCGCCCACGCCCGCTTCGCCGGGCTCGCTCCCGCGGAGGCGGTGGCGAAGCTCTACGCCGGGAAGCGGCCGACCCCGCGCGCCGCGTCGGCTGCGCTGCGCGCGATCGACCCGACGGCCGACTTCGCCACCTTCGCACGGTCGCTGGCCGCGCTGCGGCCGGATCTCGAGGCGCCGCCCGCGACGATCGCCGCTCTCTACGCGCAGTCCGACCCCGCCCGGTGGACCTGGCAGGACCGGGGCTACCTGGCCCGGATGAACCCGCTCGAGCTGTGGCTGCTCGGCTACCTGCGCGAGCATCCCGAGGCCACGGTCGCCGAAGCGCTCGAGGAGAGCCGGGACGTCCGGATCGACTCCTACCAGTGGCTGTTCCGCACCTCCCGGCGCCACGCCCAGAATCGGCGCATCCGGACGATGATCGAGCGCGAGGCCTTCGACCGCATCCACACCCAGTGGCAGGCGACGGGCTATCCCTTCCCGTCGCTGGTCCCCTCCCTGGCGACGGCGCTGGGCTCCTCCGCGGACCGCCCCACCGCGCTGGCGGAGCTGATCGGAATCCTGGCGAGCGACGGGGTGCGTCTCCCGATCCGACGCATCGAGTCGCTGCACTTCGCCGAGGGAACGCCCTACGAGATGCAGCTCGCGCCGAGCCCGACGGCGCCCGTGCAGGTGCTGCGCCCAGAGGTGTGCGCGGCGGTGCGCGAGGTGCTGGTCGCGACGGTGGAGCAGGGAACGGCGGTGCGCGCGCGCGGAGCGCTGAAGCACGCCGACGGCACCCTCGCGGTGGTCGGCGGGAAGACGGGGACGGGCGACAACCGCATCAAGATCGTCGCGCGCGATGCGCGGGTGCTCGACGAGCGCCCGGTCTCGCGCTCGGCCACATTCGTGTTCCTGATCGACGACCGCTTCTTCGGCGTGGTGACCGCCCTCGTGACGGGCCCCGAGGCGGGCCATCACACCTTCACGAGCTCACTGCCGGTGCAGCTGTTCGCGGACCTGCTCGGAGAGGTGCTGCCCGCCCTCGAGGAGAGCGGGGCGCCCGCGGAGGTCGCGCAGGCGGGCTCGCGTTAGGCGGGGGTTCGCGCGCGGAAGCGGAACGCGCGCTCCGCGCGGTGGACGACGGGCTCGCGGAAGCCCGCGGACACGAGTCGGTCCGCGAAACCTTCCGGATCGACCGGCACCAGCGTGTCACCCCAGTGCACCAGGCGGAAGACCGCGCCGGTCAGGCTGTCCGACCCCACCAGCCAGCCGCCGGGCGCCAGCACCCGGGCCAGCTCGGCGAGCAGGCGGTCCTGGAGCTCGGGCGAGGGGACGTGGTGGAGCATCGTGCACGACACGGCCGCCGAGAAGCGGCCGCTCTCGAAGGGGAGGGCGGTGGCGTCGGCCTGGATCACCTCGACGCGCGGGTTCCCTGCGGTGCGCTGGGCAAGGGCGGACGCCAGGCTCGGGTCCTTCTCGACGCAGGTGAGGTGCGGGACGCGCTCGGTCAGGACGTCGGTGGTCAGCCCGGGCCCGGGACCGACCTCCAGCACGTCGTCGCCCAGATCGATCGATCCCACGACCCAGGGAATCAGGCGCCCGCGAACGGTTCGTCGCCAGGTCTCGGACCGGCAGTACCAGTGGTGGATTCGGTTCATGGAGCGGGAGTCTGGGTCACGCGCGGGCGGCGTTCTTCGCGTAATCTGACAATCGATGTCTAGATCTCGCCATAAGGCACCCCTCGTGCCCCACGTTCTCGAACGTCCCCTGGAAGGGCTGGCGGCCGAGTACCGCCCCGGCGAGAGCATCCCGCTCCACCGTCACCCTTTCGCGCAGCTGATCTACGCGTCGCGCGGGGTCATGACCGTGTCCACCGAGCACGGCACCTGGGTCGTGCCGCCCGAGCGGGCCGTCTGGGTGCCCGGACAGGTGGCCCACGCGATCCGGATGACCGGGCACGTCTCGATGCGGACCGTCTACCTCGCGGACGACGTCGCTCCGCTCCCCGGGAGCGGCTGCTGTGTCGTGTCGGTGTCGCCCCTGCTGCGCGAGTGCCTGCTGCGCGCGGCGGACTTCGCCCGGGCCTATCCGGAGCAGGGACCCGAGGCGCGGCTGGCGGCGGTGATCGCCGACGAGATCCGCGCCGCCCCGATCGCCCCCCTGCACCTGCCGATGCCGGAGGACGCGCGGGCGCGACGGGTCGCCGAGACGCTGCGCGCGAGCCCGGGCGATCCGCGCGGGCTGACCGATTGGTCCCGCATCGCCGGCGCGAGCGCACGGACCCTCGAGCGCCTGTTCCAGCGTGAGACGCGGCTCTCCTTCGGAGCCTGGCGCCAGCAGGCGCGCCTGCTGCGGGGACTCGAACGGCTGGCCGCCGGCGAGAGCGTCACGGCCGTGGCGTTGGAGCTCGGCTACGAGACGCCGAGCGCCTTCATCGCGATGTTCCGCCGCTCTCTGGGCACCACCCCGGGGCGCTACTTCCGCCGCGAGCGCTAGCCTTCGCCCGCCATGCTCGACCCCCGCAGCCTCGAGGACCGCCGCGACGAGATCGCCGAGAGCTGCCGGCGGCGGGGCGTGAAGGCGGACGTGGAGGGTGCGGTGGCCGCTCAGCACGCGCTGGCCACCCTCCAGACCGAGCTGAACGAGGCCAACCGGCGCCGCAACGAGCACCAGGTCGCCGGCAAGCGGAAGCTCGAGCCCGCCGAGCGCGAGGCGCACACGGCCGAGGGACGCCGCCTGAAGGAGGAGGTGGCCGCCCTCGAGGTGCGGATCGCCGCGGCGCGCGAGGCCGCCGAAGAGCATCTGCACGCGCTGCCCAATTTCGTGCACCCCGATGCGCCGAGCGGGGGAGAGGAGAACGCGCGCGAGCTGCGCCGGGTGGGAGAGCCCCGCCGCTTCGACTTCGAAGCCGTCGACCACCTGAAGATCGGTCAGCGCCTGGGTCTCCTCGACTTCGAGGCGGGCGCCAAGGTCACGGGCCAGAAGTTCTACTTCCTGTGCGGCGAAGCGGTGATCCTGGATCTGGCTCTCCAGCGCTTCGCCCTCGATCTGCTGCTGGAGGAGGGGTTCCGCATCTACACGACTCCCGACCTGGCGCGGCGTCGGATCGTCGATGCGATGGCCTTCAGCCCGCGCGGGCCGGAGACGCAGATCTACTCGGTCGAGGGAACCGACCTCGATCTGATCGGCACGGCCGAGATCACCCTGGGTGGGCTCTACGAGGACGCGATCCTCGAGGAGGACGACCTGCCGGTCCGGATCGGCGGCGTCTCCCACTGCTACCGCACCGAGGCTGGCTCCGCCGGACGCGAGAGCAAGGGTCTCTACCGCGTGCACCAGTTCACGAAGGTCGAGATGTTCGCCTTCTCGCGCCCCGAGGACTCGGAAGCGCTGCACGAAGACCTGCTGCGCATCGAGGAGCGGGTGTTCCGCGCGCTGGAGGTCCCCTACCGGGTGATCGACATCGCAGCGGGTGACCTCGGCGCACCCGCGTACCGCAAGTTCGACATCGAGGCCTGGCTGCCCGGCCGCGGCGAGGGCGGCGACTGGGGCGAGTTGACGAGCACCTCGAACTGCACCGACTTCCAGGCGCGCCGCCTCAAGACCCGTTTCCGACGCAAGGGCAGCAAGAAGAACGAGCTGGTGCACACGCTGAACGGAACGGCGGTGGCGATCTCGCGCGCGCTGATCGCGCTGCTCGAGAACCATCAGCAAGCCGACGGCTCGGTGACGATCCCCGAGGCCCTGCGTCCCTACACGGGCTTCGAGCGGATCGGGCCGCGTTAGGTCTCTTGGGCGCCGCCCCGACCCGCCATCTGATCCTCGGCA
>CAZZFT010000095.1:0-19320 GCA_964653555.1 uncultured Spirochaetales bacterium
TCGGAGGCGTAGATGCCGAGCTGGCGGAACAGACCCTCCATGCCGAAGGTGCGCGCTTCGTCGGCGACGATCGGCACCACGCGCCGGCCCAGATCCGGGTGGCGCGTGAGCGAGGTGAGGATGCGCACGAAGGCCATCGTCGTGGAGATCTCGCGCTTCCCCGAGCCCTTCACCACGTTCTCGAAGGTCTCCAACGAGGGCGCCTCGAGCCGCTCGACCCGCGGATGGCGGGCGGGCAGGTAGCCGCCCAGAGCCTGGCGACGCTCGTGCATGTAGCGGAGCTCGGGAGAGTCGTCGGCGGGCTTGTAGAAGGGCGCCTCGGCGATCTTGTCGTCGGGGATCGGGATGCGGTAGCGGTCGCGGAAGGCGCGCAGCGCGTTCTCGCCCATCTTCTTCTGCTGGTGGGTGATGTTCTGGCCCTCGCCCGCCTCGCCCATGCCGTAGCCCTTCACGGTCTTGGCGAGGATCACCGTCGGCTGGCCTTCGTGCCGGGTCGCCGCGTGGTAGGCGGCGTAGATCTTCTGGGGGTCGTGGCCGCCGCGGTTGAGCTGCCAGATCTCGTCGTCGGTCATGTTGGCGACCATCTGCGCGAGCTCGGGATACTTCCCGAAGAAGTGCCCGCGGGTGTAGGCGCCGCCGCGGACCTTGTAGTTCTGGTAGTCGCCGTCGACCGCCTCCTCCATGCGCTGGAGCAGGAGTCCCTTGCGGTCCTTCGCGAACAGCGGATCCCAGCGGTCGCCCCAGATCACCTTGATCACGTTCCAGCCGGCGCCGCGGAAGGTGCCCTCGAGCTCCTGGATGATCTTGCCGTTGCCGCGCACCGGGCCGTCGAGGCGCTGTAGGTTGCAGTTCACCACGAAGATCAGGTTGTCGAGCTTCTCGCGGGCGGCGAGTCCGATCGCGCCTAGCGACTCGGGCTCGTCCATCTCGCCGTCGCCCATGAAGGCCCAGACGTGGCGCTCGTTGGCGTCCGCGAGTCCGCGGTGCTCGAGGTACTTCATCAGCCGCGCCTGGTAGATCGCCATGATCGGGCCGAGCCCCATCGACACGGTCGGGAACTGCCAGAAGTCGGGCATCAGCCACGGGTGCGGGTAGGAGGAGAGCCCGCGCTGGCCGACCTCCTGTCGGAAGCGGTGCATCAGCTCCTCGCCGATCCGGCCCTCGAGGAAGGCGCGGGCGTAGATGCCGGGCGAGCAGTGGCCCTGGATGTAGACCAGGTCGCCGGCGAAGTCGTCGGTGGGCGCGTGGAAGAAGTGGTTGAAGCCCACGTCGTAGAGCGTGGCTGCGCTCGCGAAGCTCGCGATGTGGCCGCCCAGCTCGGCGCTCTCGCGGTTGGTCTGCACCACCAGGGCGAGCGCGTTCCAGCGGATGATCGAGCGGATGCGGTGCTCGAGCCCGGGCTCCCCCGGCGCCTGCGCCTCGTCGTTGGGGTGGATGGTGTTGAGGTAGGCGGTGGTCGCCTTGTAGGGGAGATGGGCGCCCGAGCGGCGCGCCTTGTCGATCACTCGCTCGATCAGGAAGTGTGCGCGTTCCGGACCCTCGCGCTGGAGCGTCGAGTCGAGGGCGTCGAGCCACTCCTGGGTCTCCTGGGGATCGCTGTCGTGGGGGAGATCGGGCATGCGTTGACCTCCTGCGTCAGCTCCGCCCCGCCGCGGCGCGCGCCGCGCGCAGCCGCTGGAAGTCCTGATCGGCATGGTAGGACGAGCGGGTGAGCGGAGAGGAGGACACGAGCAGGAAGCCGCGGGCGAGGGCGGCCTCGCGATAGCCCTCGAACTCGGCCGGCTCCACGTAGCGCGCCACGGAGGCGTGGCGGGGGGTGGGGCGCAGGTACTGGCCGATGGTCAGGAAGTCGACGCCGGCGCCGCGCAGCGCGTCCATCACCTCGAGCACCTCCTCCGGCTCCTCGCCGAGGCCCACCATCAGGCCCGACTTGGTGAAGATGTCGGGCTCCACCTCCTTCACCCGGCGCAGCAGCGCGACCGAGTGGGCGAAGCTTGCCCCGGGGCGGATGCGCCGGTACAGGCGCGGCACCGTCTCGACGTTGTGGTTGTAGACGTCGGGTCGCGCCGCCGCGACCCGTTCGACGGCGCCCTCCTTGTGGCGGAAGTCGGGAGTCAGGATCTCGACCGTCGTGCCGGCACTGCGCCGGCGGATGCTCTCGATGCAGCGGACGAAGTGCCCCGCGCCGCCGTCCTCGAGGTCGTCGCGATCGACCGAGGTGACGACGACGTGGCGCAGGCCGAGCTCCGCGATCGCCTGGCCCAGGCGCTCGGGCTCGCCGGGGTCGACGCGGTCGGGCCGCCCGGTCGCCACGTTGCAGAAGGCGCAGGCGCGCGTGCAGACGGTACCGAGCACCATGACCGTCGCGTGGCGCTGGGACCAGCACTCGTGCCGGTTCGGGCACGCGGCCTCCTCGCACACGGTTCCCAGGGAGAGGCGGCGCAGCAGGTCGCGCGTCTGGACGAACTCCGGCGTCTCGCGCAGTCGCACGCGCAGCCACGGCGGCTTGCGCGCAGGAGATGCGCCCGGTTCGGCAGAGGACGGGCGGTCGGGCATCGTCGTTGCAGTGTCCCGATGGGTCGGAACCTCGTCAAGCCGACGCGTCGTCGGCGGGGCGCATGGACGTTCCCGGCTCGGTGCGGCGGGCGATCCGCCCGCGCGGCACCGAGTGCTCCCAGTCGGCGAGCAGCGTCCGCAGGCCGGTGACGAGCGAGAGCGGCTGATCGAGCATGATGTGGTGATGGGCTTCGGGAATCTCGATCACCGGCGCGTTGCGTCCCAGCAGGTCGTACATGTACTCGCCGATGTCGGGGGTGACGAGTCCGTACTCGGCGCGGAACAGCGCCACCCGGCAGGAGACGTCGGCGAGCACCTCGTGCGCGGCGCGCGGGGTCGCGCGGCGGAAGACCACCGGGTCGAACTTCCAGGTGACGCCGGATGCACCGGTATCGGGATCCGTCACGCGCGTCAGGGACTCGCGCGCCACATAGTCGATCACGTAGGGCAGGGAGGTCGGCTGCTCGGGGACGGTGCGGAAGTGACGCAGGGCGGTTTCGACGTCGGGGTAGACCTTCGGGTTGCGGAAGGCCTTGCCCCGAGCGCCCTCCTCCTCTTCCGGGTCGGGGCGGCGCACGGGCGAGTCCAGGATCACGGCGCCGGCCAGGCGGTCGCCGTACTCGGCGGCCGTCGCCATCGTCACGAAGCCGCCCATGCTGTGGCCGATCACGATCGGCGGACCGGCGAAGCGGGCGTCGTCCGCCACCGCCATCACCTCGCGCGCCCAGAGATCGCGCGGGTACTCGGCGCGCCGATCGCTGTCGCCGTGGCCGGAGAGGTCGATCGCGGCGACGCGATAGTCGGGAAGGAACAGAGGGGCGACGAAGCCCCACCAGTGGGCGTGAGCGGCGCCGCCGTGGACGAAGACGATGCCGGGGCGACCCGCGTTCCCCCAGAGCAGGTAGTGGATCCGGGCCCCTTCCACCTCGACCTCTCCGTCGGCGCGGCGCCGGGAGAGGGCGCGTCGGAACCACGTGGGGGCTTCGCGGGCGGGCTCCATGGGGCTCGGGCCTTTCGTTCGGGTGCGCGGGCCCGAACCGTCCCGCGCCACCGCTTCGCGGTCAAGGCCCGGCGGCGACCGCCCGATGGAATCACCGGAGGGGTTGGCGAGTTCGCGCGCTGATCGGTGTTGCCGAAGCCGCGCCGCGTCCGTCGTCGCAGTTCCCGTCGAGTGTCCTCGCGAACTCGCCGCCCGCTCTGACTTCGCTCGCCGAGGGCTCGCTGCGCGCGCCCTTCGGGCGCTTGCCCGCCCTGGAACTTCGCTCGCCGAGGGCTCGCTGCGCGCGCCCTTCGGGCGCTTGCGGCTAGTCCCGCGGGCTGTCGAGGTCGAGGGGCGGGAGCAGCTCGATCAGGGCGTCGAGGCGCTTGGCGTCCTCGGGAGCGAGGGCTGCGAAGCGGACGAACAGCCCGTCGCTCTCGTCGCAGCGGTCGAGGACGGCCTCGGTGATCAGCGGGACGGTGCCGACCTCGCCGAACACGGCCAGCACCAGGTCGTCGCCGGGCGCGAGTCCGTCCGCGGGCTCGATGCGCAGGCCCTCGACCGAGAGGTCGCGCGACATCAGCACGTGGGCGATGCCCTCGCAGACGCCCATCACCCGGCGCTGGAAGCGGCGGCGGACGGTGCGGCGGCGATCGCCGCCGGCGAAGGTCGCGCGCCGGCGCAGGCCGCGATCTCCGCGTCCGGAGATCCCTTCGGTGCTCGGCCGGAAGTCGATCGCGTGGCGGGCCATCAGCGCCCGCAGCGTCACCCGGTCGACGATGTCGAGCTCGTCGAAGGCGACCGACACGTCGTAGGTGTGGCCGTCCGAGGTGGTGACCTGGCGCGCCGACAGGACCTCGCCGTGGAGCACGAGGTGCCGCGGCGCGGAGAGCTCGTCGGGCAGGTCGATCCGGACCCGTGCTCCGGCGCGCAGCGGCGCCGGGCCGATCAGGCCGCAGCCGCCGATCGACACCCGGGAGACGATCACCTCGCGGCGGTCGTCGCCGACGCTGATCTTCACCGGCACGCCGAGCGCCACCCGGGTCGAGAGGCGCCGCTCGAGGCCCAGCCGGTGGCTCGGGCGGGTGAGCAGGCGCAGCACGGCGGCCTCGATCGGGCGCAGGAGCAGCAGATCGCCGGGCGTCGAGAGCTCCGCCGGCTCGCTGGCGATCACGGCGTGGAGGGTGCGGGGGGGTGCCTCCGCCTTGCCCGCGGCGAGGGCGCGGGCGCCGCGCGTGGAGGAGAGCAGGAGCGGAACCCGCTCCCCGACCGCGGCGCGGTGGGCGTCGCAGTGCGCGACGCCGATCTCGTCGAGCAGCCGGCGGAGATCGTCCAGCTCCCCGTCCTCGTCGAGGAGCGCTGCCCGCGGGCTCTCGGCTTGCATCGCGCTGGATGCATCGGCCCGACGTCGCGCCGTCCTGAATCGCCACTCACCGGGCGGGTCGGCACCCGGCGGCTCGGAGGCGGTCCGGGCTCGGCGCGGGTCAGCCGAGGGAGCGGAGCTTCTCCTGGAGCTCGCCGCTCTGGTACATCTCCACCACGATGTCACAGCCGCCCTGGAACTCGCCGGCCAGGTAGAGCTGGGGGATCGTGGGCCAGGAGGAGTACTCCTTCACGCCCTCGCGGATCTCGGAGTCGGCCAGCACGTTCACCGTCTGGTAGTCCTCGATCATGCTGTCGAGGATCTGGACGACCGTGGCGGAGAAGCCGCACTGGGGCTGCCGCCGGTCGCCCTTCATGAACAGCACCACCGGCTGGCCCTTCACCAGGCCGTCGATGCGGTCGCGGGTCGAGTCGTTCATCGGGATTCCTCCGGGAGCTTCGCGGGCTCCGTTGTCGAGGGGACGGGGACGAGGCGCACCGGGTCGAGCCAGTCGGCCATCGCGCGCTCGTCGCGCTGGAGATCGGCGAGCGAGATGCCTTCGAGGGCGTCGCAGAGGGCGGACTGGACCGCCCGCCACAGAGCGCGCAGCGAGCAGTCGCTCGAGCTCACGCAGCGCTGCGCCTGTCCGCCGTGGCAGGCGCAGAAGGCCTCGGAGAAGAAGGCGCCGCCCAGCACCTGGAGCGCGCTCCAGACGCTGATCTCCTCGGCGGGGCGGGCGAGGCGGTAGCCGCCTTCGGCTCCGCGCACGCTCTCGACCAGGCCGCCCAGGCGCAGCTCGCGCATCAGCTTCGCCGTGTACTCGGGAGACAGGCCCTCGTCCCCGGCGATCGCCGAGATCGCCACCGGCGCGCCGCTGCTCGCCGCGCGCCGGGACACCCGGAGCAGACAGCGCAGGCCGTACTCTTCGCTCGCCAGGAGCTGCATCGCGCGCACAGGCTACGATACTGTACCTCCGAGTCAACTTTGGCTGCGCCCGCCCGGGAGCCCCGTGTCCGCCGAACCCGTCCGAGACCGCCGCGGAAGACGCCTCCAGGATCTGCGCATCTCCGTCACCGACCGCTGCAATTTCCGCTGCCCCTACTGCATGCCCGCGGAGATCTACGGCGAGAAGTACGAGTTCCTGCCGCGGCCCCAGCTGCTCACCTTCGAGGAGATCGAGCGGCTCGCCCGCCTGTTCGCCGAGCACGGCGTGGAGAAGATCCGCATCACCGGCGGCGAGCCGCTGCTGCGCCACGGACTGCCGCGCCTGATCGCCGGGCTGGCGGGGATCCCGGGCCTGCGCGACCTGACCCTCACCACCAACGGCTACCTGCTCGCGAAGCAGGCGGGGGCGCTGGCGGAGGCCGGCCTGCGCCGGATCACCGTCAGCCTCGACAGCCACGACGAGGCGGTGTTCCGGCGCATGAGCGGCCGCGACTTCGGGCCCGCGCGCGTGCTCGAGGGCATCGCCGCGGCGGCGGCCGCCGGCCTCGCGCCGATCAAGATCAACTGCGTGGTGCGCAAGGGCGTCAACGACCACCAGCTCGTCGACCTCGCCCGTCAGTTCCGCGGCACGGGCCAGATCCTGCGCTTCATCGAGTTCATGGACGTCGGCACGCTGAACGGCTGGGATCTCTCCCAGGTGGTGACGGCGCGCGAGATCGTCGAGCGGATCGGCGCGGTGTTCCCGCTCGAGCCCCTCGACGCGAACTACGAGGGCGAGGTGGCCGAGCGCTGGCGCTACCGCGATGGCGGCGGCGAGATCGGTGTGATCGCCTCGGTGTCCCAGCCCTTCTGCGGCGGCTGCACGCGCGCGCGTCTCACCATCGAGGGGAAGCTCGTCACGTGCCTGTTCGCCGCCGACGGCGCCGACCTGCGCACGCCGCTTCGCGACGGTGCCGACGACGACGCGCTGCGCGCCGTGATCGCCGGCGTCTGGTCGCGCCGCGCCGACCGTTATTCGGAGGAGCGTGCCGCCCTCACCGACCCCACCGGTCACGTCGCGCAGCGGGCGAAGATCGAGATGTACCAGGTGGGGGGCTGAGTCTTCGCCGTCGGCGGTCGCTCCGGACCTCCACCACCGGCGCCGCCCCGGTCAGCGGGCCTGCGACCGGACCCGCCGCTCCTCACTCCACGTAGCCGAGGGCCTTCAGGCGCTCGATCATCCCGCGGTCGCCGGGCGAGCGGACGGCCAGCGACGGGCCCTCGCGCGGCTGGGGGGTGTAGGTGGGGACCGTCTGCACGGGGCGGCGGGCGAGGAACTCCGGCCGGAACGCGTCGACGAGCGCGTGGCCCGCCATGTCGGCGCCGACCGGTACCCCCATCAGCGCCAGCACCGTCGGCGCGATGTCCCGCACCGAGGCCGCCGGCAGCGCAGAGCCCGGGGCGATGCCCGGCCCCGAGAGCACGAGGATCCCCGGCTCGGCGTGGTGGTGGTTGCCGCTGGAGTAGACGCTGGTGCCCTGGGCCTCCGGGGTGCCGTTGGCGAGGTCGGCGGACTGGCCGTGGTCGGAGACGATCACGACGGTCAGCGGCGTGCCGTCGTAGGCGTCGAGGAAGCGGCCCAGGATCTCGTCGACGTACACGTAGTAGTTCTCGATCACGTCGCCGAAGGCCGCCACGTCCTGCGCGGGCACGTCGCGGAACGGCTCCGGCTCCATGTACTTCCAGAAGTAGTGCTCCATGGCGTCGACGCCGCTGGTGTAGAAGGCCATGAAGTCGGGCTGGTACTTGCGCAGGGCGTACAGGGCGGACTCGGAGGACGATCCGTCCTGGAGGATCGTGAACTTGAGCACGCTCAGCGGTCGGCCGCGCTGGTAGACGGGCTCGGCCTGGAGCTCGGCCATCTGCGCGTCGGAGAGCGTCGCGAAGCGGGCGATCCGCTGCGGATCGATCTCGCTGGCGGAGTCGATGAAGCCCCGGATCTCCGCGTAGAGCTCCTCCGGATGGGTCTCGCCCGGCTCGTGGACGAGCAGCGTCGGCTCGGTCAGGCCCAGGACCGACTGGTAGGTGCGCTTGCGGACGAAGTTCGCGCGATCCGAGATCACGAACCCGTTCACGTCCTCGGCCGGGAAGGAGGCCCACCAGTTGGCCACGCCCACGCGGTAGCCGTGGTCGGAGAGGATGTTCCAGATCGCCTGCACCCGGCGCAGCTGGCTCGAGGGCAGGGTGCGCTCGTGGGTGCCGGGCAGCTCGACGACGAAGGACTGGATGCCGTGCACCGGCGGCAGCACGCCGGTGGCGATCGTGTTCCAGATCGGCGGCGAGATGGTGGGAGTGAGCGTCGCCAGCGGTGCGCGCGTGCCGGCCGCGATCAGCCGCGCGAGGTGGGGCAGGCGCCCCTGGGCGAGCAGTGGGTCGATCACCGTCCAGGTGGCGCCGTCCACGCCGAACAGCAGCAGCTTCGAGTCGACCCGCTCGAACGGGGCCTCGGGCGCCGGCTGCGCCTCGGGTCCGCAGCCGGAGACGACCAGCAGGGACGACAGGAGGACCACCGCCGCACGCGGGAGGCCCCGGGCAGCCCTGCGTCGGGTCGCAGTCATGCGTGGAGTTCTCGGCGGGGTCGCCCCGGCGCTTGAGTCGGCTGGCGGCCTTGGAGGATCAGCGCGATCGGGCGATGATCACGCCCGCGAGCATCGCTCGCGATGGGGGGAGACCATGCACCGCGGCCCGCTCACCGGCGTCCTCGCGCTCGGGCTCCTCGCCTGCGCGGCGCCCTTCGGTGGTGACGCGCCGCCCACCGCCGCCACGCCGCCGCCGACGCGGCTCCAGCAGATCCTGGAGCGCGGGGAGCTGCGGGTGGCCACCTCGGCGGACCTGCCGCCGCTCACCATGCGCGACAAGTCGGGCGAGATCACCGGCTTCGAGATCGAGCTCGTCCGCGCGCTCGCCGACGCGATGGGGCTCCGGGTGAGCTTCGTGGTGCGGCCCTTCGCCGACCTGCTCGCGACGCTCGCCGACGGCGAGGCCGATCTGGTGATCGCGGGGATGACGATGACGCCCGAGCGCAACGCGCGGGTGGCGTTCGCCGGACCCTACTTCATCTCGGGGACCGCCGTCGTCGCGCGCTCCGACGCGATCGCGGAGGCGGCGAGCGCCGGCGAGCTCGACGATCCGGCGCTCCGCTACGCGGCGCTGACCGGGTCGACCAGCGCGGCGTTCGTGGCCCGTGAGCTGCCTCGGGCGAAGCTCGTCGAGACCCGGGACTACGAGAGCGCGCTCGCGCTCCTGCTCGGGGACGAGGTCGACGGGATCGTGGCCGACTTCCTGGCGTGCCAGGCCGCGATGTGGCGCCATCCCGAGGCCGACCTCTCGGTCTCGGCGCCGTTCACGACCGAGCCCCTGGGCATCGCGCTTCCCGCCGACGATCCGCTGCTCCTGAACCTGGTGCAGAACTACCTGCACACGATCGATGACACCGGTCAGCTGATGCAGCTCCAGGCGCACTGGCTGGCCGACGGATGGTGGCTCGCCGAGCTGCCCTGAAGCCCATGCCCCCCCGCCCGTTCCACCGAGTCCGACTCCTGCCGGCGATCGCCGCCCTGCTGGCCGTCGCCGCCTGCGCCTCGGGCGGCGCGAGCCGTCAAGGACCGAAGCGCACGGTGCTCCTCGATACCCAGTACGCCGATGCGCGGGCCGGCGAGGAGTCCTCGAAGCAGGTGGCGGCGGAGATCGGACTGATCGACGATCCCGCCCTGCAGGGCTACGTGAGCGAGATCGGCCGCAGGCTGCTGCGCGGCGTGCCGAGGCGCGGCTTCGACTTCCAGTTCTCGATCGTCGATCAGGTCGAGCCCAACGCCTTCGCTCTTCCCGGCGGCTACATCTTCATCTCGCGCGGGCTCCTGCTGCTCGCCAACGACGAGGACGAGCTCGCCTGCGTGATGGGCCACGAGATCGTCCACGCGGTCAAGCGCCACGCCGCCGCCGCCCAGGCCTATGCGAGCACCGTCAACCCGCTCGCGATGCCGTGGAATCGCGCGGCGGTGCAGGCGGCCTACGGGCGCGACATGGAGCGCGACGCCGACGAGGGCGGCCAGCAGCTGTGCGCGGCGGCGGGCTACGACCCGATGGCGCTGTCGACCTTCCTGCGCAGCCTCGAGCAGCTGGAGCTGCTGCGCCAGGGCTACTCGCGTCCGCCGAGCTTCTTCGACAGCCATCCCGGCTCGCGCGAGCGCGCCGCGGCCAACGCGGTGCGCGCCAACGAGATGCGCTGGCACCGCGATCCCGCGCTGGGCGACACGCGGGCGCGTCTGCTCCAGCACATCGACGGGCTGGCGGTGGGCGGCCGGCCCGCGGCGGGGATGTTCGTCGGCGACGTGTTCGTGCACCCGGTGCTCGGCTTCCGCATCCACTTCCCCGCCGGCTGGCGCCAGATGAACACAAACCAGGCGGTGGGCGCCATTCAGCCCGAGGGCGATGCGGTGGTGTACCTGACCGCCGATCTCCCCGAGGGCGATCCCAAGGATCTGGCCCAGATCTGGGTGGAGCGGATGAGGACGAGCGGAGAGGCCCTGCAGGTGGCCGACTCGCGGCCGGTGAAGGTCGGGGCGATCGACTGCTGGCGCCTGCGGATCGAGCAGCGGGCGGGTCCGGTTCGCGTCGCGTCTTCGATCACCTTCGTCCCCTATCACGAGTCGACCTGGCGGATCGCCGGCACCACGCGCGACGCCACCTGGTCGCGCTACCAGGGCCCGATCCAGAACACCGCGCGCAGCTTCCGCCCGCTCCAGGAGGGAGACCTGGCCGACCTCCGGGTGATGCGCCTCGCCCTGGTGGAGGCGCGGCCCGGCGAGACCCTCCCCGCGCTGCACGCGCGCACCGGCGACTCCTGGGACCTCGCGCGCGCCGCGATCTACAACGGCGTGTTCGTGAGCCACCGCTTCGAGGGCGGAGAGACGGTCAAGATCGCGAAGTCGGAGCCCTACGTACCTCCGGTCCGGTGAGCGGGACCTCAACCCGGGCGGGCGTCCGTGCGATCCGGATCCCGTGTCGACGTCTTCCGGTCCCGGTCCCGGGCTCCGCTTCGGCGAGGGGCGCATCAGCGGCGCGATCTCGGTGCTGCTGGGCGCCTGCTGTCTGCTCGGGGCGCTGTGCTTCCACTTCCCCGAGTACCTGACCACGCCCGAGCTGCGCGCGACCTACGACGTGGCGCTGCTCCGCGACCTGCTGGCCGCGGGGCTGATCGGAGCGGCGGCGCTCGGCACCGTTTCGATGCTGCTGTGGAAGTCGCGGGCGCTCGGCTTCACGGGCGTCGCGCTCGCGCTCGCGGCCCAGTGGCTCGGCGGCGCGAACGTGCGCGTCGACGACCTCGACCAGCCCGTGATCTCCTTCGGCTTCGACTGGCTGGTGCTGGCGTTGCTCGCGAACACCCTCGTGTTCACGCTGATCGAGCGCCTGTGGCCGCTGCGCCGCGACCAGCTCACGTTTCGGCCCCAATGGAAGCTCGACTTCACCTACTACGCGTTCAACCACCTGATGGTGAGCGTGGTCCTGCTGATCACCACCTTCTTCTCCGAGCGCCTGTTCGGCTGGGCGGTGCACGACGGTCTCCAGGGCTGGGTCCGCTCCCAGCCCGTCGCGCTCCAGATCGCGGAGGTGCTGGTCGTGGCCGACCTCGCCCAGTACTGGGGCCACCGCTGGATGCACGCGAGCCCGACCCTGTGGAGGTTCCACGCCGTGCACCACTGCCCGGCCGAGATGGACTGGCTCTCGGGCTCGCGGATGCACTTCCTCGAGGTGCTGTTCACGCGCTCGACGGTGCTCACGCCGATCTACCTGCTGGGCTTCGCCGAGAGCGCGGTGAGCGCCTACGTGGTCTGGGTCGGGATCCAGAGCGTGCTGGTGCACTCGAACACCCGCTGGAGCTTCGGTCCGCTGCGGCGGGTGCTCGCCTCACCCCACTTCCACCACTGGCACCACGCCGCCGATGCGGAGGCGATCGACAAGAACTTCGCCGCCCACCTGCCCTTGCTCGACGTCCTCTTCGGCACCTACGTGGACAGCCCCGGCCGCTGGCCCGAGCGCTACGGGGTGGTCGGCAAGCCCCTGCCCGAGGGCTTCCTCGCCCAGCACCTCTACCCCTTCGTGGCCCCGGGCCGGGGCTGAGGCGACGGGCGGAGCCCGATCCGGCTCACAGACCGGCTTCGAGACTCCCGACCGCCGGAGGCTGCACGGCCGCGACCGCGATGTCCCGGTACGAGAGCGGTACCAGCAGGTCCTGCCCGGCACGGATCAGCGTACCCGGCAGGTGGTTGGCCTCGCGCAGCGCCTGGATCGAGATCCGGTAGTGGCGGGCGATGCCGCTGAGCGTTTCGCCGCGCCGCACGTGATGACGGGCGAAGCGCAGCCGCTTGCCGGGGGGCAGCTCCGCCAGCGCCCGCTCGAAGCGCTCCCGCGCCGCGACGGGTACGAGCAGCCGCGGCGGTCCGTGGGGCGCCGTCGCCTGGCGATTGAACTCCGGATTCAGCGCCCGGAGCTCCTCCAGCGAGATCCCCATCAGATCCGCAGCCAGGCGCAGGTCGATCTGGCCGTCGAGGGGCACGAGGGCGAAGTAGGGGGTGTTGGGAACCTCGGGAAGCTCGAGCCCGAAGACCTCGGGCTCGGCGACCAGCCGGGAGAGCGCCAGAAGCTCCGGCACGTAGGCCCGCGTCTCCCGCGGAAGGTCGAGGTCGAAGAAGTCGCCGGGCAGGCCGCGCCGGTGAGCGCGCTCCACGGCCCTCTGCACGTTCCTCTCTCCCGCGTTGTACGCGGCGAGGGCCAGCAGCCAGTCGCCGTCGAACTCGTCGTGCAGGGCCTGGAGGTAGTCGAGCGCCGCGCGCGTGGCGTCGACCACGTCGCGGCGGCCCTCGTACCACCAGCTGCGCTCCAGGCCGTAGTGCCGGCCGGTCCGGTCCATGAACTGCCACAAGCCGGCCGCTCCGCAGGACGAGTAGGCGAAGGGATCGAAGCCGCTCTCCACGATCGGGAGCAGGGCCAGATCGAGGGGCATGTCGCGGTCCTCGAGCGACTCGACGATGTGGTGCAGATAGCGGCGAGCCCGCCCCAAGGAGCGCTGGAGGTACGCCGGATGGCTGCGGTACCAGTCGAGCTGGCGCTCGACGGACGGATGGTCGAAATCCTGCAGGGACAAGCCCGCGCGCATGCGCTCGAACAGGTCGTCGACTTCGGGGGGGGCGATCGGGCCCCGTACATCACCTCGTGTCGGAGGCCCGATCTCCGCGGAGGGTGCGATGGGCGGCTGCTCGTCCGCGGCCGGGTGCCCCGAGGCTCCGGCGGGACCCGGGTGCTCGGGCAGGTGAGCGCAGGCCGCGAGCAGCAACCCGCAGAGCACCACGACGCACCGGCTGTGTCTCTCCCGACCCGACGCCATCAGTGGCCAACCATGGTCCGCCCTCACAGAGCTCACGAATCACCAGAGGTGCCTGCGAATACCCACGAGCCCACGAGGGGATCGGTACGCCGGGACAGAACTTTACCGCGCCGGTGTTAGCCGAGATTGCCGATCGGATCAATCGGATCCGGAGCCGAGGCAGGTCCGTCGACTCCCCGGCTGCACGCCTATACTCCTCCGCGGTCGTCGCTGGACCGTGACCTTGGGGGGTCGTCGATCGCGATCCGCGCCACACGATTGATGGCTGCCGCTGTCCTTGCGCTCGCCGCGTCGCCCGAGCCTCCGAGCCGGCACGGCATCGCCATGTACGGCGACCTCCGCTATCCGGCGGACTTCCAGCACTTCGACTACGTCGAGCCCGATGCACCCAAGGGCGGCACGCTGCGCCTGGCCGTCGCCGAGGAGACCTTCGACAGCTTCAACCCCTTCATCATCAAGGGCAATCCCGCGGCGGGCATCGGCGCGCTGTGGGACACGCTGCTCACCCCCTCGGCCGACGAGCCCTTCAGCGAGTACGGCCTCCTCGCCGAGACGGTGCAGACGCCCGCGGACCGCTCCTGGGTGGCCTTCGAGCTGCGGCCCGAGGCGCGCTGGCACGACGGAACGCCGATCACGGCCGACGACGTGATCTGGAGCTTCGATACGCTGCGCGAGAAGGGTGCTCCCTTCTTCCACTTCTACTACGCGAGCGTGGTGCGCGTCGAGAAGACCGGGCCGCGCGGCGTGCGCTTCGTGTTCGAGCCCGGCAGCAACCGCGAGCTGCCGCTGATCCTGGGCCAGCTTCCGGTGCTGCCGAAGCACTGGTGGGCGGAGCGGAACTTCGACCAGACCAGCCTGGAGCGGCCGCTGGGCAGCGGGCCCTACGAGGTGGGGCGATTCGAGGCGGGGCGCTTCGTCGAGTACCGGCGCGTGTCCGACTACTGGGGCCGCGACCTGCCGGTCAACCGGGGGCGTTACAACTTCGACGTGGAGCACTACGACTACTACCGCGACGACACGGTGGCGCTCGAGGCCTTCAAGGGCGGTCAGTTCGACTTCCGGCTCGAGTCCTCCTCGAAGGCCTGGGCCACGAGCTACGACGTCCCCGAGGTGCGCGACGGGCGCATCGTCAAGCGGGAGGTCCCCTACGGACTTCCGGCGGGCATGCAGGGCTTCGCCATGAACCAGCGGCGCGCGCTGTTCCAGGATCGCCGCGTGCGCGAGGCGCTCGATCTGGCCTTCGACTTCGAGTGGACGAACAAGACGCTCTTCTACGGGCAGTACACGCGCACCCAGAGCTATTTCGAGAACTCGGATCTGGCCGCCCGCGGCCTGCCGGGCCCGGAGGAGCTCGCGCTCCTCGAGCCCTTCCGCGGCCGGGTGCCCGACGAGGTCTTCAGCCAGATGTATCGCGAGCCCACGACCGACGGCTCGGGCCACAATCGCGCCAACCTGCTGCGCGCAGCGGAGCTGCTGAAGGAGGCCGGCTGGGCCGTGCGGGAGGGCCGCCTCGTCCGGGACGGCCAGCCCTTCTCCTTCGAGATCCTGCTGCCGGGGCCCCAGTACGAGCGCATCGCGCTGCCGTACCGGAAGGACCTGGAGCGCCTCGGGATCGAGGCGACCGTGCGCACCGTGGACGCGTCGCAGTACCGCCGGCGCATGGACAGCTACGACTACGACATGACCATCGCCGTCTTCCCCCAGTCCGAATCCCCGGGCAACGAGCAGCGGGACTACTGGGGCAGCGAGGCGGCGGGACGCCCGGGCAGCCGGAACCTGATCGGGATCCGCGACCCGGTGGTGGACGCGCTGGTGGAGAAGATCATCGCTGCGCCCGATCGGTCGAGCCTGGTGGTACGCTGCCGCGCGCTGGACCGGGTCCTGCTGTTCCACCACTACGTCGTGCCGAACTGGTACCTGGCGAAGCAGCGCATCGCGTACTGGAACGAGTTCGGGATGCCCTCGGTGGTGCCGCGCTCCGGGGTACAGATCGACGCGTGGTGGTTCGATCCCGTGAGAGCCGCGGCCCTCGCCGACGGGAAGCGGTAGGCGCGGCCTCGCCTCGCCGAAGGATGCCATGGGCGCCTACATCGTCCGCCGCCTGCTGCTGATGATTCCCACGGTCTTCATCATCATGCTCGCGAACTTCGCCGTGGTGCAGGTGGTGCCCGGCGGACCCATCGAGCGCATCCTCGCCCGGCTCGATCACACGGCGGTCTCCGCCACCGCGCGGGTGGCGGGGGCCAGCGGCGAGACCCTTCCGGGATCGCAGCAGCGCTCCGGCGGGGCCGGTGGGACGCGCACCTACCGGGGCGCCGAGGGCCTGGATCCGGAGTTCATCCGGCAGCTGGAGCACCAGTTCGGCTTCGACCAGCCGGTGTGGAAGCGCTTCCTGCTGATGATGGACAGCTATCTGCGCTTCGACTTCGGCAAGAGCTACTTCCGCGACGAGACGGTGATGCGGTTGGTCGCCGAGAAGCTGCCGGTCTCGATCTCGCTCGGCCTGTGGACGACGCTGCTCGTCTATCTGGTCTCGATTCCCCTGGGCATCGCGAAGGCCGTACGCGACGGCACGCGCTTCGACGTCTGGACCAGCGGCCTGGTGATCGCGGGCAACGCGCTGCCCGCCTTCTTGTTCGCGATCCTGCTCGTCGTACTGTTCGCCGGCGGGCGCTACGTCGCCTGGTTCCCGCTCCGCGGCATCGTCTCGGACGACTGGCGCGAGCTCGCCTGGCCGGCCCTGGTCGCCGACTACTTCTGGCACATGACGCTGCCCGTCCTGTCCCTGGTGATCGGCGGCTTCGCGTCGCTCACCATCCTGACCAAGAACTCCTTCCTCGACGAGATCAACAAGCAGTACGTGGTGACGGCGAGGGCGAAGGGATTGAGCCAGCGGCGCGTGCTCTACGGGCACGTGTTCCGCAACGCCATGCTGATCGTGATCGCGGGCTTTCCGGTCGCCTTCGTCGCGGTGCTCTTCACCGAATCCCTGCTCATCGAGGTGATCTTCTCCCTGGACGGGCTCGGACTGCTCGGCTTCGAGGCAGCCGTGAATCGCGACTACCCGGTGATGTTCGGCACCCTCTACGTGTTCACGCTGCTGGGGCTCTTCCTGGGGCTGGTGAGCGACCTGACCTACGCGCTCGTGGACCCGCGGATCGACTTCGAAGGGCGGGAGGTCTAGGCGGTGGTGCGCCTGCGCGTGGGCGAGGTGGGGCGCCGTCGCTGGCACAGCTTCTGCCGGAACCGCCGGGCCTACTGGTCTCTGTGGATCTTCCTGGTCTTCTTCCTCGGTACGCTGCCCGCCGAGTGGGTGGCGAACGACCGGCCGCTGCTGGTGCGCTACGACGGCCAACTCTACTTCCCCGTGCTGCGCGCCTACCCCGAGACCGCCTTCGGCGGCGTCTTCCAGACCGAGGCCGACTACAAGGATCCGGCGGTACAGGCACTGATTCGCGCGCGAGGCTGGATGATCTGGCCGCCTATCCCCTACCGCTACGACACCCTGTGTCTGGATCTGCCGTCGCCGGCTCCCTCGCCCCCCACGGCGTCCAACTGGCTCGGCACCGACGACCAGGCTCGCGACGTGGGGGCGCGGCTCGTGTACGGGTTCCGCATCTCCGTTCTCTTCGGGCTGGTGCTGACCGTGCTCTCGTCGCTGGTCGGCGTCGGCGCGGGCGCCGTGCAGGGCTACTTCGGGGGGCGCATCGACCTGTTCTTCCAGCGCTTCATCGAGATCTGGTCGAGCCTGCCGTCGCTCTACCTGCTGATCATCCTGGCGAGCGTGGTCACCCCGAGCTTCGGGTGGCTGCTCGGTCTGCTGCTCCTCTTCTCGTGGACGAGGCTGGTGGGGGTGGTCCGCGCCGAGTTCCTGCGCACGCGGAACTTCGACTACGTGCGCGCCGCGCGCGCTCTCGGCGCCGGCGACGCGGCGATCATGTGGCGCCACATCCTGCCCAATGCCATGACGGCGACACTGAGCTTTCTGCCCTTCGTGCTCTCCGGCGCGATCACCTCGCTGACGGCGCTCGACTTCCTCGGCTTCGGTCTGCCACCGGGCAGCCCCTCGCTGGGCGAGCTCCTCAACCAGGGCAAGAACAACCTCAGCGCACCCTGGCTGGGGATCCCGGGCTTCGTCGTGCTCGCCGGCATGCTCACACTGCTGATCTTCGTGGGCGAGGGTGCCCGCGACGCCTTCGACCCGCGCAAGACGTTCCGCTCCGGGGTGCCCCCGGCGTCGCCGGTCTCGGGGAGTGCCTCGTGAGCCGGCTGCTGGAGGTCGAGGATCTGTCCGTGGACTTCGCGGGCGAGACCCCCGTGCGGGCGGTGCGCGGCGTCTCCTTCTCGATGGAGCGCGGCGAGACCCTGGGCCTGGTGGGCGAGAGCGGCTCGGGAAAGTCGGTGACGGCGCTCTCGATCCCGCAGC
Organism: uncultured Spirochaetales bacterium; assembly: GCA_964653555.1. Taxonomy (GTDB): domain Bacteria; phylum Myxococcota_A; class UBA9160; order UBA9160; family SMWR01; genus JAHEJV01. The sequence goes on from CAZZFT010000095.1 coordinate 17,693, forward strand.
TGCTCCCCTATCCGACGGCCCACCACCCGACGGGCAGCATCCGCTTCGAAGGGCGCGAGCTGCTCGGAGCCTCCGAGCGGGCGTTATGCGAAATCCGCGGCGCCCGCGTGTCCATGATCTTCCAGGAGCCCATGACCTCCCTGAACCCGCTGCACCGGGTGGAGCGACAGATCGGCGAGGTGCTGCGCCTGCATCGGGGGATGACGCCGCGCCAGGCGCGCGAGCGCACCCTGGAGCTGCTCGAGTGGGTGGGGCTCGATCGCGCGGAGGAGCGCCTCGCGGTGTTTCCACACGAGCTCTCGGGCGGTCAGCGCCAGCGCGTGATGATCGCCATGGCCCTGGCCAACGAGCCCGACCTGCTGATCGCCGACGAGCCGACGACCGCCCTCGACGTGACCATCCAGGCGCAGATCCTGGCCCTGCTGCGCGATCTCAAGGCCCGGCTCGGCATGGCCCTGCTCCTCATCACCCACGACCTGGGCGTGGTGCGGAAGATGGCCGACCGCGTGTGTGTGATGAACGCGGGCCGCATCGTCGAGCAGGCGGACGTCACCAGGATCTTCTCCGCGCCAAGCCACCCGTACACGCGACACCTGCTGGAGGCACAGCCCGGCGGCGCTCCCGCTGCGCCCCCCGCGGATGCGCCGGTCCTGCTCGAGAGCACCGACGTGCGCGTCTGGTTCCCGGTACGCAGGGGCTGGCTGCGCCGCACCGTCGGCTACGTGAAGGCGGTCGACGGCGTCTCGCTGGCGGTACGCGAGGGCGAGACGGTGGGCATCGTGGGCGAGAGCGGCAGCGGCAAGACCACGCTCGGCCTCGCCCTGCTGCGTCTCGAGCGCAGCCGCGGCGAGATCCGTTTCGACGGGCGCGCCGTCCAGGGACTGCGCTGGGCCGAGATGCGTCCCTTGCGCAGTGCGCTGCAGATCGTGTTCCAGGATCCCTTCGCCAGCCTCTCGCCGCGGCTGACCGTGGGACGCATCGTCGGCGAGGGCCTCGCCATCCACGGAGTGACCGACGCCGCCGAGCGCGAGCGGCGTGTGGCATCGATGCTGGAGGAGGTGGGTCTCGATCCCGAGTGCCGTCACCGCTATCCGCACGAGTTCTCGGGCGGCCAGCGCCAGCGGATCGCCATCGCTCGCGCGGTGGTGCTGCAGCCGCGCCTGGTCGTCCTCGACGAGCCCACGTCGGCGCTCGACGTCTCCGTGCAGGCCCAGATCGTGGAGCTGCTCCGGGAGCTGCAACGGCGCCATCGTCTCGCGTACCTCTTCATCAGCCACGACCTGCGCGTCGTGCGCGCGATGAGCCACCAGGTGATCGTGATGCGCGCGGGTCGCGTCGTGGAGCACGCCCGGTCCGAGGAGCTCTTCGCCCGGCCCCGCGCGGCCTACACGCGGGCCCTGCTGGCCGCGGCCTTCGACCTCGAGGTCGCGCCGACGGCCGGGTCGGAGCCGTAGGGGGAGGCTCGCAGCACCGTGGCCGCCCCGCGACCGTCGGCGACATCCGACGCCGCGGTCACCGCCGGGCCAGCGCTGCGCCTCGCGGCGCGCCGAGGAGCGCGCGCAGCGCCGCGGCCAGGCGCTCGTAGTCGGCCCGCCGGTTGTAGGCCTGGGCGGAGATCCGCAGCAGGC
>CAZZFT010000096.1:0-18834 GCA_964653555.1 uncultured Spirochaetales bacterium
ACCCAGCTCGCGTCGATGTCGTAGCCGGCGGTGACGTTCTGCCACTCGAGGATCACGGTGCCGTTGAACTTGGACTTGAACCTCGGGCGCCGCACGACGATCCGCGTCTTGTAGGGGTGGCCGCTGCTCGTGACGGTGCCGGTCGCGAGCGGCGGGGTGGCGTACTGGTTCGCGGTCCCCTCGATGAAGAACTCCTCCTCGACGTAGCCAAACTGCTCCACGAGGTCGCTCGTGAAGAAGATGTAGTCGTGCGACGGATCGCCCGGCGGCGCGTTCTCGGGGATGGGCCCGGTGACCGTCGGGTTGGGGACGACGGCCCGCGCCGGCGCGGCAAAGGAAGAGGCGAAGAGAGCGGCGGCGGCGATCACCGCCGATCCAAGTGCGAAAGTTCTCGTCATCGCGATGATCTCCTCTTCGATCGGACGGGTCGGTGGAATCTGTTCGGCGAAGGGCCCACGAGAGGCCGGGGCGGCCGCTCGCTGTGCCTCCACCCGCATCCTACTCCCCGCCGCATCGGCGCCACTTGTACCGAGTTCGCCGCCCTCGGGGACATGCGGTCGGGACGAGCCGCGGGGCTCCACCGGCGAAGGGCGTCGCCGCGACTCATCGGACCCCACCCCGGGCCTTGCCCGTGGTAGATTGCTGCGTCGCGACGAAAGGGGGGCGGCGGCGATCGGAGGCTGACGCGCTTGTCGCTCCTCGCGGACCGTCGCTCGTTGGAGCCCGCCCGTCCATGCGGCGCGGTCGCGCGGCCCCGCGGTGTCCGCGCCTACGGCGTCCTCTCCTCGATCGAGAAGGACCACATCTACTCGTTCGCCGAGCGGGGGTTCTTCTTCACCAGTCCGTGGGTCGTTACACAGAGCACATCCCGATACCAGGCGGTGCTCCTGCTGACGGCGAGCGGCAAGCCGTTCGAGCTGAACGTGGGGGGCCGAACGACTCGCTACCAGGCCGCCGCGATCGCGCCGATGACGCGACGTGGCTTGTGCTCCATGGACGTCGGCCACATCAGCGTCCACATCGGGATCCAGCATCCCCTCTTCCATGCCTTTCGCCGGATTGGCCGACGGGAAGCGTTGGGGCTGGATCGGAGGGTATTCCGGCGCTTCGATCGCGATCTCGTGCGGGCCTACCAGGGCCGCCTGAGCCTTCGCCAGGCGAAGCCACTCTTCGAGGAGCTGGTGGAGGCAGTCGTCGAGCAGCTACCGGCGCCGGGGCGACGGGACGCACGCTCCGGCTTTCTCCACTCGTATCTGCGCGAGAACCCCTCTTGCACCCTCAGCGACCTCGCCGGGAAGCTGGGGGTTTCCTACACAGCCGCGTCCGAGCTCTTCTCGCGCGAGATCGGGCTGCCCCTCCGCGCCTACCAGTTCGGACGGAAGTGCGAGCGGGCTGCGGGTCGGCTGATGGCGGACATTCGCTTGACGGATCTCGCTCTCGAGGCCGGATTCACGGACTCGGCCCACCTCGCACGAACCTGGCAGCGCACCTATGGCCATCCGCCCTCCTACACCCGAGACACCCGGCACGTGAGGGTCTTCTTCTGACTGCGGAGCACCGGCTCGTTCGGGACCCACTTCTCGAAGCGACCGCGGACCGCAATGGCAGGGATCGACTGCCGCGACTCTCTGCCGATTTCCACGTCTTCGCGCATGATCGAGCGCGCGGTTCGTGTCGCGGGCGACGTGGTTCTGCTCCGCAGCCGCGACGGGCACGTCTACGCGCTCGACCGGGAGAGCGGCGAAGAGCTCTGGCGCTTCGACACGCAGACGCCCTGGGGCGCCGCCGGTTCCGGGGCCGGCCGTCGTCCTCGTGTCCAGCGACCACGGCTTCCCGACCGTGCTCGAGTAGCGACGACGACGGCGCATCGCCAGCGGCCGCCCTCGCGCGCCCCTTTTCCGCCGCTAGATTCAGCGGCAGCCGTGCCTGACTCGTGCCTCCACCGGGCGGAGATCCGCAGCGTCGTGCCCAGCGCACGCGGCTGCGAGGAGTGCCTGAACATCGACTCGATCTGGGTGCACTTGCGGCTGTGCCGGACCTGCGGCCATGTCGGCTGCTGCGACAGCTCGCCGAATCGTCACGCCACCAAGCACTTCCACACCACCGGCCATCCGATCGTCGAGGGCTACGACCCGCCCGAAAGGTGGGGCTGGTGCTACGTCGACGAGGTCCTGTTCGACCTCGCCGGCGACACGACGCCGCAGCGCGGCCCGCTTCCCCACTACGTCTGATCTCCTCCTCGAGTCCATCCCCATGCCGTCCCGGATGGACGAGGTTCTCAGGGCCCCCGGCGGAATCCGCTTCAAATGCGGCCGCGCCGGGAATAGAATGGCTGCCATGCGTATCGTCCTCGACCTCTCCGACAACGACATCCGCTACTTCCGCAAGAGCCTCCAGAAGGTGAAGGACGGCCGTCTCGCCTCGAACGAGCCGGTCGTGCTCCAGGCCGCCCGCAAGCTGATCGCCGAGGTGAACGACGCCGGCGCGCCCGAGTTCGTGCGCAACCGGATGGAGGCCTTCTCCCGGTTGGTGGACATGGTCGAGGACCCGCGCTGGCGCCTGACCGGCGCGGAGCGCAGCCGGATCCTCAACGCGCTGGCCTACTTCGTGGACCCCGACGACATGATCCCCGACAGCATGCCGGGCATCGGCTACCTGGACGACGCGATCATGGTCTCCCTGGTCCTCCAGGAGTTCCGGCTCGAGATCGAGGCCTACGAGAAGTTCCGCGCCTTCGAGGGGAGCCAGGAGGCGACCGAGAAGAAGCGCGCCTCGCTCCTGTCGCGCCTGCGCGAGCGGCGGAGCTCTGAGAAGGAGCGGCGTCGGCTGGTGAAGCACGGAGGACGGGGCCCGCTCGGCCTCTGGGGGTGACGGCCCCAGCCAGCCCTCGACCGCCGGCACACCCCGCGGCTCAGAAGTCGAGAGTCGGGCTCCCGCCGTCCGTCACCTGACAGCGGTCTGTGCCGCCGTAGAGCAGGCCGGCCTCGGAGTGCAGGGTCGCAGCCCGATCTCCCGGCACACCCCTCGGCGCCACGCCGGTGGCGACGAGGGGTCCTCAGTCGATGGGATCCACATCGACGCCGAGCACCTCCCAGTCGCCGGGGAGGTCGCGGAGCACCGCCTCGCAGACGGCCGCCTCCGACACGGCGCGGAGCGTCATCGTGCGCGTGCGTGCGTGCGGTGAGCCCACGGCCCTCAAGCGGACGCGGTAGAGCGGCTGCTCCTCGACGAGGAGGTCCGCCGAGATCCCGCGCGCTGGGGCGCGCGCACCTCGGGGCGCTCCATCCGCCGTACCGGGTCGCTCCTCGAGTGCCGCAGCGAGCGCTCCACTTCTGGATGCGCGCCGCAGCGCCTCGCCGATGTCCTCGCCATCCCCGAGCCCCGCCAGGGTCCCGGGGCGCGTGAGGGCCAGGAACTCGGGACCTGCCGTCGCGAGCATCAGCCCGGTGGCCCAGCCCCGGCGGCCCGACGAGGGCTGGCGGAAGGGCCGCTGGTGCCGCACCTCCGCCTCGACCGCGACCGGACCGCAACGGGGCACGACGATCTCGATGTGCATGCGGGCACGGGACTTGAAGCGCACCGGCGCCACGATGCACAGCCCTCCCGACGAGACGTCGAGCACCCGCGCGTGAATGCGCTTGCGCCCGGCTCGGATGGTGCACGGAAGACGGCAGCGCGTTCTGGGTTGCCCGCAGCTCATGTGTTCCCCTCGCGATCCGGCCCAACCGGGATCGGGCCCGGAGTGGGGCTCGCACTCGGCTCGGCGACCGCCCCTTGAATCGGCGTCTCCGCCGCGGAGCCTGTGAGCCATCTCACCAAAGCGCCCGCGCGCAATCGGATCGAGTGGGGCGCCAAGTGCGGGCCGGCCGCTCGGTGCAGCGCTTCTCGTTACGCTGCCAGACGCCGCTGATGCTCCGCGAAGACCTTCCGCCAGGCGGGACGACCCTCGCAGCGCGCTTTGTAGGCGGCGACGTGCGGCGCGGAGTCGAGGAGCGGGGTGTCCTGGATCAGCCGGAGCACGGCCGACATGAGGATGTCCGGCGCGCTGAACGCGTCGCCGAGAACGTAGGGACGCTTCGCGAACTCCGCGTCCAGGGTCGCCAGACGCGCCTCCGCCTGATTCACGAGGGCGGGTCGCCGCTCCTTCGCCCACGCCTCGTCGGCGGAGAACGCGTCCATCGCGAACAGCTGCACCAGCGGCGGCTCCACCGTGTTGACGGCGGCGAACGCCCATTGCTGTGCGAGAGCGCGGTCCGCCGGCGACTCGGGCAGCAGTCGGCCGGCCTTCCCGGCGAGGTAGAGCACCATCGCCGCCGACTCGAAGAGCTCGAAGCCGTCGTCGTCGAGTGCCGGGATCTGGCCGAAGGGCTGGATGCGCGTGTAGTCCGGGCTCTTGAGCTCGCCCCGTGCGAAGTCCAGTGGGTGTAGCCGATAGGGGAGGCCACACTCCTCCAGGGCCCAGAGGATACGCAGGTCCCGGCTGACGCCGTGAACCGGAGGGGGTGCATTGCCGAACACGTAGACCGTGATCATGATCTGGCTCCTCGCTCGGAAGGGTTGGGCGCGTCGCTTCTCCTTCTCTGACGAACGGGCGGGCCCGAGATCGACAGGCCTCGCCGCCTCGGTCGCCAGGCCGAGGCCGCCCGCTGCTACCGCCGCGCTCTCGAGCGCGTCGGGACGGGGCCGGAGCCCCGCTGTCTCGAGCGGAGGCGAGCGCGGTCAGCGCGGCAGTGGGCGTGTCGACTGCCGGGACCTCGAGAAGTCGGCCATCACGGCGTGGGCTCGAGTCCGGCCGTCGCGTTCCGGGCCATGTCGTACCTCGGTATCCTTCCCCGGCACTGCCGCCGGCGCTCGTACGTCCGGCGGCCCGAGCGGTCGTGTCGCCGGATCAGGACGAGCGCGCCCGTCGAGCCAGGGCAGGGCGCCAGCGAGCAGAGGGCTCGCGGGAGAAACAGGCGAGAGAGCCTCGTGGATGATCCGCTGCTCCTGTCCCGGATCCAGTTCGCGTTCACGATCATGTTTCATTACCTGTTCCCGCCGCTCACGATCGGGTTGAGTCTGGTGCTCGTCTATCTGGATGGGATGTCGCTCCGCACGGGCGACTCCTTGTACGCGAGCGCCGCGCGCTTCTGGACGCGCATCTTTGCCCTGAACTTCGCGATCGGTGTCGCCACGGGTATCGTGATGGAGTTCGAGTTCGGGACGAACTGGTCCACCTATTCGCGCTTCGTGGGCGATGTCTTCGGTTCGGCGCTCGCTGCCGAGGGTATCTTCGCCTTCTTCCTCGAGTCGGGATTCCTCGCCGTTCTCGTCTTTGGATGGAGCCGTGTAGGCCCGCGCATGCACTTCTTCTCGACGTGCATGGTGGCGCTCGGCTCGATCTTCTCGTCCATCTGGATCGTGGTCGCCAACTCCTGGCAACAGACGCCCGCCGGTCACCACATCGTTCCGGTCTTGCGAGATGGAGCTCCCTGGATCGTGCGCGGCGAGCCCGTCATGCGGGCGGAGATCGTCGACTTCTGGGCGATGGTGCTGAACCCCTCCTCCATCCAGCGCCTCGTGCACGTCTGGATCGGCTGCCTCATCATGGGAGCCTTCTTCGTGATGAGTATCTCCGCCTGGTACCTGCTGCGTGACCGGCACCGGGCCTTTGCCGAGCGCTCCTTCCGGGGCGCCCTCCTGCTCGGCACCCTCGCGTCGCTAGCGGCGCCAATCTCGGGACACTTCCAGGCTCGCGGCGTCTATCAGCACCAGCCGGCGAAGCTGGCGGCCTTCGAGGGTCACTTCCACACCGGCCCGGGCGATCTTTCGCTCTTCGGCATTCCGGATTCGGAGGCCGCAGAGGTCCGCGACGAGATCGCGATCCCGGGCGGCCTCTCGTTCCTGCTATTCGGCGATCGCGACACGCCGGTGATGGGGCTCGATCGGTTTCGGCCTCGAGACCGCCCACCGGTCACGATCCCCTTCGCGTCCTACCACCTGATGATCGCACTGGGGATGGGGTTCGTTGCGCTCACTCTCACGGCGACCTTCTTCCTCTGGCGGGGATCGCTGTTTCGCCAACGCTGGCTGCTGTGGATCTTCGTATTCGCCGTGCTGGGCGCGGTGGCTGCAAACCAGGCCGGCTGGGTGGCGGCCGAGGTAGGCCGCCAGCCTTGGATCGTGTACCCGCCGCTTCCAGTCGACTCCGCCGGGAATCCGCTGCTGGATGCCCACGGCTTCGTGACCTACGAGTCGCAGCAGGGGCTCCGCACCGCGGACGCCGTCAGCCCGGTCGTCTCCGCTGCGCAGGTGCGTCGCTCCATCGCGCTCTTCGGACTCATCTACGCGCTATTGCTCGGCGTGTGGATCTTCGTATTGAACGACAAGATCCAGCGCGGCCCGGAACTCCTCGATCGCGACGCCGATCGCCGGCGACCGGGATTCCTTGGAGCCGCGGTTACGCGAACGGGGCACGCGGAGTCGCTCACCGGGACCGCTGCAAAGGGACAGGACCAGGCGTGAGTGAGTTGCTGCCGGTCGTGTGGTTCGGCCTGCTGGGGCTGTTGCTCGCGGGCTACGCCGTGCTAGACGGTTTCGACCTCGGCGTCGGCATGATGCACCTGTTCGTTGCGCGCGACGATCTCGAGCGACGGATGGTGATCAACTCGATCGGTCCTCTTTGGGACGGCAACGAAGTCTGGCTCGTGACGTTCGGTGGTGCCTTGTTCGCGGCATTTCCAGAGGCCTACGCGACGGTCTTCTCGGGATTCTATGACGCCTTGATGCTGTTGATCTTCGCTCTGATCTTCCGTGCCGTCTCGATCGAGTTCCGCAGCAAACGTCACACCCGCTGGTGGCGGCGGGCCTGGGACGTGGGGTTGGCTCTCGGGTCATTCCAGGTGGCGTTGTTGGCCGGCATCGCCGTGGGAAACGTCATCCAAGGAGTACCGATCGCGTCGGGCGGTGATTATGCCGGGCGTCTCCAGGACCAGCTCGGCACCTACCCGATCCTCGTCGGGGTTCTGACCGTCACGCTCTTTGCCATGCACGGCGCGATCTATCTCTACCTGAAGACCGAGGGTGACCTCCAGGAGCGTACCCACCGCTGGATGTGGCGGAGCTTCGGGATCTTCCTCGTATGCTTCATGCTTACCACCATCTACACGCTGGTCGAGGTGCCGGGCGCTGTCGCGAACTTCCAGCACCATCCCGTGCTGTGGGCCGTACCGGTCTTGAACGTGCTGGCGATCGCGAACATTCCTCGAGCACTCTTCTTGGAGCGACCGGGTTACGCGTTCGCAAGCTCTTGCTGCACGGTCGTGGCGCTCGTCTTCTTGCTCGGGGCAGCGCTCTATCCGAATCTCGTCATCTCGAGCCCGTACGCTGATCGAAGCCTGACACTGTGGAACGCGGCGTCGAGTCCCAAGACGCTCGGCATCATGCTGGTCATCGCCCTCATCGGGATGCCGCTCGTGATCTCGTATTCGGGGATGGTCTACTGGACCTTCCGCGGCAAGGTCGAACTCGACGAGCACAGCTACTGAATCGCCCCGCCCAGGCGGGTCGTTCGGTGCCTCGCCGGCGCGCTCGGAAGATCCCCGGCTGCCCTCCCGCGGACGGCCGCATCGTGGCCCGGGTGCGGGGCCGCGGGGATGTGAGCGGGCTCTAGCCGCGGGCGCGCGACGGGCCGCGATGCGCAGGATCGGCGCGCCGGTCGTCCGCGCGAGGGGAACGGGCCCGTCCTCACCAGCCCTCGGAGCCCGGTCCTCCCTTGAAGGGTCCGGCCAGCTCCGGCGTGATCCAGCCCGCGTAGAACGCGCCGGCCTGCGGCGTGACCGCGTCTCCGGCCACGGTGCAGCGGTCGACCCGCGACGCGTAGAAGGCGATGTGCCCTTCGAGGAAGCCATACTCCGGAAATGGACTCGGATACGACCACGCGGCCTGTGCTGCGACGCGTTCGCCGACGCAGACGTCGTAGTACACGGCGGAGCCCTTCCACTCGCACATCGAGCTACCCGCACCCGGACGGAGCCGCTCGCGGTGCACGTCCGCGTCGGGCAGGTAGTAGGTCGGGGGGCTGGCCGTCTCGCAGATCCGGATCGCGCCCCGCGTGTCGGCCACGAGAGCTCCGCCGAATTCCACCGTCACGCGCTCGAGCACGCGCTCCGCAGCCGGTGGACGCGGAAAGCGCCAGACCGAGCGCTGTCCGGGGCCGGGTTCGACGATCGACTCCGGAGTTCTCCCGTGCCGGCTCCAGCGCCGGGCCTCCCGGACCAGACGCGGGGTCTCGGGCACGTGGATCGGCTCGGTCTTCATGGGTGATTCGTCGACGACGAGGCTCTCCTCTCCGGACAGCGATCTTCGCTCATCCACCGGCCGGCTGCGAACGAGCTCCGTGCGGCCCGATCCGAGCCGCATCGGTCGCCGCGAGGTGCTTCACGCGAATTCACCGTGATTCACTGGGCTCCGTGCGGGCGCTGCCCCAGACTCGTCGAGGCGATGGGCGACGTGTCGAAGGGAGCGTCCGAATGACGGCTGAGCCGCAGGATCTCGGGGAATGGGGGGTGGTCGGCGGACCCGCCAGCGGATGCGCGCAGCAGATCTCCGTCGGACCCCACCGCCTGGAGAGCGACGAGCCGGTTGCCGCCGGTGGCACGAGCGGAGGTGGCTGACGAGTGCACACACCGCGCGGGGATTCGGAGAGTCGAGCCCAGCGCACGCGGCTGCGAGGAGTGCCTGAAGATCGATTCGATCTGGGTGCACCTGCGGCTCTGCCGGACGTGCGGTCACGTCGGCTGCTGCGACAGCTCGCCGAACCGTCATGCCACCAAGCACTTCCACAAGACCCGCCACCCGATCGTCGAGGGCTACGACCCGCCCGAAGGGTGGGGCTGGTGCTACATCGACGAGGTCCTGTTCGACCTTGCCGGCGACACCACGCCGCAGCGCGGTCCGATTCCCCACTACGTTTGAGCTCCTGGTCCGGCGGCCCATCGAAGCGATTCGAGCGATCAGGACCCGGGCTTTCGTCGGTCTTCGAGGGGGGAGCTTCAGCGACCATCGGTGTGCTCGCGGTGCCGGTTTCGTCGATGTGCCGGGTCCCTCTCCGTGTATTCTGTCAGCAGGTGAGCGCGCAGAATCGGTGGTCCAACTGGCGGCGGAGGCTGACGAGCTGGCGACATCTCCTCGAGCGCCGCCTCGCCTTCGACCGCTGGTACCCGCACGTCCCGCTCGCGCTCGCTGCGGCTCCGATCGGTCTGCTCATGATTGCGGGGGCCGTCCGGGCCGGGTTCGGCGTCGGGCCCGTCTCCCTCGAGATGGGCGCACTGGAGCGGGACGCGAACGCGCTGCACCTGTCAGCCATCGTGGAGGCCGCGCTCGGGCTGTCGCTGCTCGTGATCGCCCTGGGCCTGGGGATCCGGTCGCGGCTCGCCTGGCTCTGGGCCGTCATCGCGACGGGCAGCGGCGTGTTCATCCGGCTGCTCGCCGGTTCGCGCGACCGCTCCTTTGCGGCCTACTACGCCATTCTGCTCGTCGCTCTCCTCCTGTATCGGAGGCGCTTTCGTAGCCTGAGCGTCACCAGCTCGAGCATCTTCGCGATCACCGCCATCGCGACCTTCCTGATGTGGTCCACGCTCGGCGCACTGCGCCTCGGTACGCACTTCCAACCGCCGATCCACGATCTGCCCTCGGCCCTGTACTTTGCCGTGATCACCTTCTCCTCGGTCGGCTATGGCGACATCGTGCCGGTCGATCGCGAGGCGCGCCTGTTCGTCACGGGGATCATCGCGGTCGGCCTGTTGGTCGGTGCGACCGCGTTCAGCACGATTCTGCTCCCGCTCGTGAGCGGACGCCTGCGCGACATCCTCGGAGGAAGGCCGGACATGGACCGTTCGAATCACTACGTGGTCGTTGGCCAGAGCCCGCTCGCGCGCAACACCACGACCGAGCTGGAGAGTCGCGGCGAGGAGGTGACGCTCATCCTGGAGAGTGCTCCGGCGGAGGACTTCTACAAGGAGAGGGACGTCGTCGTCGGAGACGCCACCGATCTGTCCGTGCTGCGGACCGCGGGCGCCGACAAGGCGAAGGGCGTCCTGGCTCTGTCGACGGACGACGCGGAGAATGGCTTCGTGGTGCTGGGCATCAACGAGCTCAATCCCAGCATCCGCACGGTCGCAGCGCTCAACGACCCGAAGAACGAGTTTCGCCTGAAGCGCACCCAGCCGAGCCTGATCCTGTCGCTCCAGTCGCTCGGGGGGGAGCTGCTGGCCATGGCGCTCACCGGAGAACGCGTCGACGTCCAGATGCTGAGCCGGGTGCTCCAGGTCCACGGCGCGGAAGAGAAGGAGGACCGGAGCAAGTAGTGGGGGAGACTCGCGGGTCCGCGGATCAGCGTCCGCGGAGGAAGGATCGAGAACGGACCGGGTGCGGCGCTTGACATTATGGATATAATGCAAAATGTATCCGGCGGCCGTCGGGGGGTCCGCATCCGGGTCCGCGTCCGGGAAGGATTCGAGGGTCCATGCAAAGCGCGCTCGATCGAGTCGGGCCGGCCGATGCCTAGCCGGTCGTCCGTGCCGAAGCGGCCGTGGCGAGGTCCGCGCAGCCAGGAGGAGCGGAGCGCCGCGACGCGCGCGAAGGTCGTGACGGCCGCGACCGAGTGCCTGGCCGAGCTCGGGCTGCGCGCCGCCACCCTGGCCGCGATCGCGGACCGGGCCGGAGTGACCTGCGGCGCGATCCAGCACCAGTTCGGCGAGAAGGAGGCCCTGCTCGATGCCGTGCTCGAGGCGGCGATCGAGGAGCTGCGGACGCATTTCGCCCGCGTCCGGGCGAGCACGCCCGATCCGGTCGGCCGGGTCCGTGCCCTCATGGCGCGCTGTCGGGAGGTGCTCGCAGGACCGCTCTACCGGGCCTTCTTCGAGATCCAGCTGAGTCGCAGACGCGAGTTGGGAAAGCAGACCGAGGCGTGGTCGGACTACATCGACGGGGAGCTGGCCGCGGTCTGGAGCGGACTCTTCGGCGGCCTCGGGCTGTCCGAGCGGCAGCTCGAGGACGCCCAGCGGTTCCTGTTCGCCGCGCTGAACGGCATCGCGGCCGAAGGAATGCTCTTCCCGTCCAAGGCGTTCGTGAATCGCGACCTCGAGATCCTCGAGAAGACCTTGCTGCGACTCCTGGAGCTGGACCGGTGAAGGGCGCAGAGGGGGAGGGAGCCTGATGGAGACTTCACGGCGTCACGATGCCGACGCGATCGTCATCGGGGCGGGTCACAACGGCCTCGCCGCCGCCGCCGTGCTGGCGGGCGCGGGTCGACGGGTGCTGGTGCTGGAGAAGAACGGCTACGTCGGCGGCATGACCGGCACGCGAGAGATCCTGAAGGGGTGCCGCAACGAGGTGGGGGCGAGCTGTCTCTTTCCGCTCGCGAACGAGGTGATCGAGGCCCTCGATTTCGAGAGACACGGAGCCGAGTTCATCGACCTCCCGGTCATGGCGACCAACCTCCCGGGTCCGGGCGGCTCGCCGCTGCTCTTCTACCGGAATCCGCTGCGGCAGCTGGTACACATCCTCTTCGACCACGGGCCGAGCGCGCTGCTCGGCTTCGTCCGGATGATCCGCTTCTGCCGGGTTCCCGCGGCCGTGATGGACCGCTTCACGGCCGGTCAGCTACCGCGCTCGATGGATGCGCTGCTGGCCGAGGCACCCAGCGACGCGGCCCGCGAGCAGCTCGAGCTCGTGTTCCGGGGGTCGGCGATGGACCTGATCGAGCGATTCTTCCCGGACCCCGTCCGGCACCGGACGCTGCGCGCGCTGCTCTCCTTCGCTGCGATCCAGTCGACCTACAAGGGCCCGTACTCGCCGGGCTCTGCCTTCTGCCTCGTCTACACGATGGCGCTGAACGGGAGCGGCGGCCTGATGCGGCGCGTGAAGGGCGGGATGGGCTCGCTCTCGGAGGCGCTGGCGCGGTCGATCGAGGCCAAGGGCGGGGAGGTCCGACTCCGGCAGCCGGTGAGGCGGATCCTCGTCGAGGACGGGCGCGCGGTGGGCGTCGAGCTGCGGAGCGGCGAGGTGCTGCGCGCCGGTGCCATCCTGTCGAATCTGGACAAGCCGGCCACGTTCCTTCGGCTCCTCTCCGAGGAATCCGCGTCGCTTCCCGCGTCGCTGCTCGAGAGCGTGCGCGGCATCGAGCACAAGGGCGCCTGGGTCCACCTCCTGTTCAAGCTCGAGGGCCTTCCCGAGTACGGGGGCGAGTGGGCCCGGCTGAACGGCAACATCCACGCGCGCTTCGGTGGCGCGATCGTCCCGGACCCGGAGGCGATGCAGGCCAGCTACGAGGCGTGCCAACGCGGCGAGCTGCCCAGCGAGATTCCGATCGCCTTCCAGATTCCGTCGATCGAGGACCCGAGCCTGGCGCCTCCCGGCCATCACATCGCCAGCGCCTATGGCTTCTTCTTCCCCTGCGACGCACCGGACGTCGAGCGGGGCAAGCTGCGCGACGAGATGGCCGAGCGCGTCATCGACCGGATCTGCCGTTATCTGCCCAACTTCCGGGAGCGAATCGTCGAGCGCGCCGTGTTCTCGTCGGACCACTTCGCCGCGATGCACGGCGCCACGCACGGGGACTTCACGCACGGCCTGATCCATCCCGAGCAGATGCTCGCCGCCCGGGCCGTCGTCGAGGGATCCGCGCACGCGACGCCCCTCGCGGGGCTCTACCTGTGCGGCTCCTCCTGCCATCCGGGCCCGGGCGTGACCTTCCTCCCCGGGTACGGCTGCGCGAAGGAGCTGCTGCGGACGGAGCTTCGCTAGCGGATGAACGGAAGACTCGCGCTCGGCGCACGGCTCCTGGGTGCCGCGGGTCGGATCGCCGCCGACCGTCTCGACGAGACGCGCGGCCTTGCCCTGCCGCGTACTCCGGAGCAGCTCGCCCGGCCCGAGGTCCTGAACGCCCTGCTTCGGGAGGGCGCCCGGTCGGGCTCGCCGGAGCTGCCCCCGGTCCGGTCGGCCCGATTGCCCGGCGTGGAGTTCGAGAGCAGCAACTGCCGCAACTTCCTCGTCGAGCTGGAGCTCGAGGCCGACGCGGACGGCGGCGGACCTCTGCTGAAGAGCGTGTACGCGAAGATCCCCTGCGCCGAGCTCGCGACCCGAGCCTTCGCGCACGCGACGGGCTTCTGGGAGAACGAGGTCGCCTTCTGCCGGCGGATCGCCCCGCGCGTGCCGATCCGGGTGCCGCGTGTCCTCGCGGCGTTGCATCGGGGAGCGCGCTTCGTCCTGCTGCTCGAGAACGTGCGCGAGCTTCCGGGCGCGCGGCTGTTCATCAATCGCGACATGGCCGCGGGCACCACGCCCGAGCGCGCGCGGATGTGCCTCGAGACCTTCGCGGCGCTGCACGCCGCGTTCTGGGGTCTCCGCCCCGACGAGCGGGAACGCCTGCTCCCGAGTCGCTTCCATCCCTATCTGGCCTCGGGAGGTCGCGAACGGAACCGCGCCCTGAACGCGGCCGCGATCCTTCCGGCACACCGGGCCGCGCCCGAGCTCCTGACGAAGAGACACGTCGACGTCTGCCGTCAGGCGATCGAGAAGTGGGACGCGTTGCTCGAGGTCTGGTATTCCGAGCCGCTCACGCTGATCCACGGCGACAGCCACCTCGCGAACTGCTTCGAGTACGAAGCGCCCGAGGGCCCCCGCATGGGCATGCTCGACTTCCAGGGCGTCCAGTGGTGCAGGGGAATTCGCGACGTCCAGTACTTCCTGATCGACTCGCTGGAGCCGTCGGTCCTGGCCGGGTGCGAAGCACCGCTGATCCGCGGCTACGTCGACGCGCTCGCGAAGGCGGGCATCGCGCTCGACGTCGAGACGGCCCGCGAGCAGTATCGCGCCTTCGCCTTCCAGACCCTGATGGTCGCGGTCGTCTCGCTCGGGCTCGGCTCGCTGACCGAACGCCAGGAGACCGTGCGCGCTCTGCTCCAGCGGAGTGTCGCGGCGATCGATCGCCTGGGATTCGGCGAATGGCTCGCAGCCCTGTGAGTCCGACCCCGGATTGAGAGGAGAACCATGGACCGTCCCGGAGACACGATGCGCGCCTGGCGCCTGCACGAGTACGGCGAGCCGACGAAGGTTCTGCGGATCGAGTCCGCGCCGGTACCGGAGCCGGGTCCCGGGGAGCTCCTCGTCCAGGTGCACGGGATTCCCTTCAACCTGAACGATCTGGAGCGCATCACCGGCGGCAACATGATGGTGAGGCCCGAGTTCCCGTACGCGCCGGGCATGGAGGTGCTCGGCGAGGTCGTCGCCGCGGGCGCCGGAGCCGAGCCCTCCGTGGGGCGCCGCGTCGCCGCGACGACCAAAGGGGCGCACGGTGGCTTCGCCGAGTACGCGGTGTGCCCGGCGGTGTCGGCCTTCGACGTCCCGGCATCGATTCCGCTGCCGGACGCCGCCGCGATCTACTTCCCCTTCCACCTGGCATGGCTGGGCCTGTTCGACCGGGCCGGTCTCGAGGCGGGCGAGAGCGTGCTGATCCACGCCGCCGCTGGCGGCTCGGGGAGCGCGGCGATCCAGCTCGCGAAGCACCGGGGCGCCCGGGTGTTCGCCACGGCGGGCACCGCGCAGAAGCTCGCGCTGTGCCGCGAGCTGGGCGCCGACGTCCTGATCAACTATCGCGAGGAGGACTTCGCCGCGCGGGTCCTGGCGGAGACCGAGGGTCGCGGGGTCGACGTGATCTTCGACAACGTGGGCGAGGCAGTGCTCGAGGGGTCGCTGAAGGCGATCGCCTACAACGGGCGCTACGTGATGATGGGCTTCGCGTCGAACAAGGTCGTGGCCGACGAGAAGTTCCTCGTCCCGCGGCGGCTGATGCTCGGCAACTTCAAGCTCTGCGGCGTGATGCTCGGCTACGCGCCGCCCGAGCTGGGACGGATGCTCAAGGCCGGGCCCGGCTGGAACATGATCTCGAGCGCGCTGGGCGCGGAGATCCACGCGCAGATCGTCGCGCTCGTGCAGTCCGGCGCCGTGCGCCCGGTGATCGGACGGACGGTCGGCTTCGAGGAGATCCCGGCGGCGATCGAGGACCTGGCGAACCGCGACAGCGTGGGCCGGATCATCGCGCTCGTCGATCGCTGAGCCGGAGCCAGCAGATCCCTCACGACCGTTCCGCCCTGCGTCCAGGCCGATGCTGCTCCCGTGGTCCGTGTCCGATTCTCTGCGGGAGCTCGATGAGGGCTTGATCTCGACGAGTCCTGGTTGCGTAGCTGGATGGCAGACCGCCGCGTGGGACCGCCTGGGGGCGCGACGCTCGCTTGTGCGGACTTCGTGGTCGGGCTGTGGCGGGCTGCGAATCTCGCGCCCAGCGGGTTGGCGCTGGGCCGGCGGGCCAGGTATGGAAAATCTCCCGAGCCAGGCGTTCATTCCGGAGATTCCCGAGAACTGAGCTGGCTACGCAAGGGCGACGGCCATGATAGAGCGCGCGCGTTCCCGAGCCAGTCTAATCGTAGGCGCAGTTCGTCGCGCAATTCCGTGTTACCTGGGGACGCCGTGTGGCGACGTGACGAAGAGGCTTCGCGGAGCAGATCGATCACGCGGGGCCGTCTCCCGGCTGGACGAGTGGACGATGTGCCGCCAAGGGCTCGGGGCGCGAGCGGGCCGTCGGTGCGGGGGGCACGCTTTTCGCGAGTCCTCCTTCCGTGGCACCTCGACAAATAGCGCAGTTTTGTGTTGCAATGGAGTGCCGCCCCCACGAAACCGGAGAAGACGATGCTCTGTCCCCTCGACCGCCGTGACGCCACGGGGTTCCGCCTGCTCCTCGCTCTCGTCGCCCTTCCGCTCTGTCTCCTCGCCGGCCGTTCCGCCCTGGCCGTCACGGCGACCTGGGGTGGCGGCACCGGCCTCTGGGACGATGCCACCCGGTGGGACACGAATCCCAACTACCCGTGCAACGGCCAGGGGGGCGCCAACTACGACGTCACCTTCGGAACCGGAACGGTCACCCTCGACCTGAACTGCGACATCGTGAGCTTCACGCAGTCCGGGGGCGTGATGGACGGCGCCTTCGACCTGACGATCAGCGACGGCTTCTCCTGGACCAGCGGCACCCAGGATGGCTCGGGCACTACCCACGTGAGCGGGGGGCTCGACGTGAGCACGGTCACGACGAAGTTCCTCTACGGTACCCGAATGCTCGTCCACGCGGGGCCGGCCGCCGGGAGCTGGAGCGCGGGCTCGCTCAACCTGGGAAGCGGCGGCTCGACGTTCTTCAACCAGACCCTGTGGAGCGTGACCGGCACCACCCGATCGATCTCCGACAACAACGACACCGGGAGCTTCCTCAACAGCGCGATCGGCCGCCTGGACCTCGACCTCTCGGACGCAGCCCAGACGCTCACGATCTCGACCGGCGCGGTCCAGAACGCCGGCATCCTGAGCGCCAACGTCGGCACGCTGGTGTTGAACGGAGACGGCACGCACGTCGGCGACTTCGAAGGCGCCGGGACCATTCGCTTCAGCGGTGGGGCGCACGTCCTGGACGCCGGCAGCAACGTCACGGTGGCGGACCTCGAGGTGAGCGGTGCGACGGTCGACGTGCTTCCGGGCGCGAGCTTCACGCCCGCGAACGTCGACCTCACGAACGGCGCGCTCGACGTGGTCGACGCCGGAGACACGGTCACCGTCGGTACCGCCACGGTGAGCGGCGGCACGCTGGGCGGGGACGGCACCTTCGAGACTACCGGGAGCCTCGCCTTCACCATCGGCACGATGGCGGATGCCGGGACGACCCGCGCCCTCGGCGGCCTCGACGTCTCGGCGTTCTACACGAAGTTCCTGAGCGGGAGCCGTACCCTCGTGAACGCCGGGGGGACCGGGAGCTGGAGCGCGGGCATTCTCAGCCTGGGATCCGGCGGGGCCGAGGTGCGGAACGAGGCCACGTGGAACGTCACCGGCGGCGGTCGGTCGATGAGCGACAGCCTGGACAGCGCGAGCTTCGTGAACGCCAGCACGGGGATCCTGAACGTGGACCTGGACGCCGCCGGCGACGTCCTGACGCTCTCGCCCGGAACCGTCCAGAACGACGGCACGATCAACGCCAACCTGGGCATCCTGGCACTGTCCGGCAGTGGGACCCATACGGGGACGTTCGCCGGCGCGGCGACGGTTCGCTTCGGCAGCGGCACGCAGATCCTGGACGCCGGCAGCAACGTCACGGTGGCGGACCTCGAGGTGAGCGGTGCGACGGTCGACGTGCTTCCGGGCGCGAGCTTCACGCCCGCGAACGTCGACCTCACGAACGGCGCGCTCGACGTGGTCGACGCCGGAGACACGGTCACCGTCGGTACCGCCACGGTGAGCGGCGGCACGCTGGGCGGGGACGGCACCTTCGAGACTACCGGGAGCCTCGCCTTCACCATCGGCACGATGGCGGATGCCGGGACGACCCGCGCCCTCGGCGGCCTCGACGTCTCGGCGTTCTACACGAAGTTCCTGAGCGGGAGCCGTACCCTCGTGAACGCCGGGGGGACCGGGAGCTGGAGCGCGGGCATTCTCAGCCTGGGATCCGGCGGGGCCGAGGTGCGGAACGAGGCCACGTGGAACGTCACCGGCGGCGGTCGGTCGATGAGCGACAGCCTGGACAGCGCGAGCTTCGTCAACGCGGCCACGGGCACCCTCGTCGTCGACCTCGGCGACGCCGCGCAGACCCTCGCCATCAGCACCGGCACCGCGGCCAACGCCGGCGAGCTCTCGCTCCGCACGGGCAAGCTGGACTTCCAGGTGAGCTTCGTCCAGACCGCCGGCGCGACGCGCCTCGAGGGCGGCGTCCTCGAAGGCCCGCCGCTCCTCGACTTCCAGGGTGGCCGGCTCGAGGGCGCCGGCGCCGTGAACGGCAACGTCACCATGGGGGGGACGCTGGCACCGGGACTCTCCCCCGGGATTGCGGCCGGGCAGCTCGACATCGTCGGGGCGCTCACCCTCTCGGGCGGCAGCCACTTCGATGTGGAGATCCTCGGCGCCACGCGAGGTACGGAGTACGACAGCGTCACGGCGACCCAGGCCGTTGCGCTCGGTGGCACCCTCGCGGTCGACGTGGACGGTGCCTTCCGCGGCTCGGTTCCGGCGACGCCCTTCGTGGTGCTCGAGCAGACGGCCGGCAGCCCTCTCACCGGCAGCTTCACCAACGTCGCTAGCGGCCAGCGCGTCTTCACACCGGCGCTCGATTCGTTCGTTGCGCGCTACGGCCCCGGCAGCCCCGCCGGCGCCGATCGCGTGGTGTTCGAGGACTTCGTCCTCTTCACCGTCGTCTCGACCCTCGACGTCAGCGGCACCGCCGCCGGCGGCACGATCACGCTGGTCATCGACGGCGTCACGGTCGACGTCGTCCTCACGCCCGGCATGACCGCCGAGCAGGTGGCTGCTGCCATCGCTGCGGCGATCAATGGCAACGCTGCGCTGAGCCAGCTCGGCATCGCGGCTCTCGCCAACGGGACCCACGTCGAAACCAACGGCGACATCGAGTCGGTGAACAACACGGACCCCGGCATCACGCTGACGGGGCCGCCGCTGGTGCCCGCGCTCGGCGGCGCGGCGGCCGCTCTGCTGGGCGTGCTGATCGCGGCGCTCGGCGTCCGGACTCAGCGAAAGCGCGCCTGCCTGTTGATTCGCAGGAGCTAGGTCTGACCCGAGGGCCCTCGGGCTGCACACGGTGACGAACTCGCCGGGCTTCTGACAGATCTCGTCTGCGACTTGCCCTGGGCCAGCTGCGACCTTCGCCCGACGGAGCGCCACCTCCGACGCTGACCGCTGCGGCCCCGCGGGCGGGGGCGCCGACGGGCTCGTCGCCTCCCGTCCGGCGGCCCGCCGCCTAGCCCTGCT
>CAZZFT010000097.1:0-18590 GCA_964653555.1 uncultured Spirochaetales bacterium
TGGCCGCGCTCGGCACGCCCGTCGCCGCGACGCAGCTCTCGACGATGCTGATCGGGTTCGTCGACACGGTGATGGTGGGGCGCGTGTCGGTGGAGGCGATCGGAGCCGTCGCCCTCGCCAACGTGTGGATCTTCGGCACGCTGATGTTCGCCAACGGCGTGCTGATGGGGCTCGACCCGATCGTCGCCCAGGCGCACGGTGCGGGCGACGGCGAGCGCGCGGGAGCGGCGCTGCACGCGGGGCTGGTGCTGGCGGTCGGCCTCTCGCTGCCCGTGTCGGCACTGTGGCTCGGCACCGACCGCTTCCTGCTGCTCACCGGCCAGGACCCCGCGCTCGCCCGGCTCGCCCACGACTACACCCTGGTGCAGATCCCGGGGATCCCGTTCTTCCTCGTCTACGGTGCCCTGCGCCAGTACCTCCAGGGACGCGAGCACATGCGAGCAGCCCTGTGGGTGATCCTGGCCGCCAATCTGTTCAACGTCTTCTTCAACTGGGTGTTCGTGTTCGGGCACCTGGGCGCATCGGCGCTCGGCGCCGTCGGGGCGGGCGTCGCCTCGACGCTGACGCGCGTCGTCATGTGCCTCGGCCTCGTGGCCTGGATCCGCGCCTTCGCCCTGCTCGAGGACGCCTGGGTCCCCTGGACCCGCGACTCGCTGCGCGACGGGACGATCGCGCGGGTGGCGGCGCTCGGCCTGCCGGTGGCGGTGCAGATCTCCCTCGAGATGTGGGCCTTCTCGGCGGCCGCGCTGCTGGCGGGCCGGCTCGGCGCGGTGGCGCTCGCCGCCCACACGGTCGCCCTGAACATGGCCGCGCTCGCGTTCATGATGCCCCTCGGCGTCGCCCAGGGAGCGGCGACGCGCGTCGGAAACCTGATCGGCGCCGGGGATCCCGACGCTGCCCAGCGCGCAGCCTGGGTTTCGATCGCGATGGGCGCGGGAGTGATGACGATCTCCGCCGGACTCTTCGTGACCCTGCGCGAGGTGCTGCCGCGCATCTACACCCCCGACGGCGCGGTGATCGCCGCATGCGCGGCGATCCTGCCGATCGCCGGCGCCTTTCAGATCTTCGACGGCACCCAGGTGGTGGCGTGCGGGATCCTGCGCGGCATGGGCCGCACGCGCCCGGCGCTGGTGTTCAATCTGGTGAGCTACTGGCTGCTCGCGCTGCCGCTCGGCGCCTGGCTGGCCTTCGCGCGCGGCTGGGGCCTGACAGGCATCTGGTGGGGACTCGCCTTCGGCCTGGGCCTGGTGGCGACCTCGCTCGTGCTGTGGATCCGCGAGCGCGGCCCCGCCTACCACCGCCACGCCCTGGTGCTCGAGGGCTCCTGAGCCTGCACGGCGTCTCGCCGCCGTGGACACCCGCCGGGGCCAGGAGGCCGACTCGAGAGTCGGCCGACGCGCAGCGAGCCGAAGGCGGGCTCCTGCCCCGGCTAGGTGACGCTCAGCACCGCAGCGCCCACGGGCGCCGCCATCTCGCCGTCGTCGTCCTCGAGCTCGGAGGAGGAGCTCACGCAACGGCCGCCGCTCGCCTTGGCGTGGTACATGGCCCGGTCGGCCGCGCGCACGAGATCCTCGAGATCCGTCGCGTCCTTCGGGTAGCACGCGACCCCGATGCTCGCGCCCGAGTCGATCAGGACCCCGTCCAGCTCGATCTCCTGGGAGAGCAGGGTCAGCAGCCGCCGCGCGTAGATTCCCACGCTCTTCGGCTCGGCGTAGTCCTCGATCACCACGGTGAACTCGTCGCCTCCGATCCGGCTCGCCGCGTCGGTCTCCCGGGTGACGGACCGGATGCGATCGGCGATCTCCCGCAGCAGCGCATCCCCGCGGATGTGCCCGAACCGATCGTTGACGAGCTTGAAGCCGTCGAGGTCGATGAAGAGCACCGCGAACTGCCGCTCGTAACGGCGGCAGCGCGCCAGCGCCTGCACCAGGCGCTCCTCGAGGGCGCGGCGGTTGAGCAGTCCCGTGAGCGGGTCGTGTCGCGCCAGGAACTCGAGCTCGGCGCCGGCGCGATCGGAGAAGCGGCGCTCGACGACCGACAGCGTGCAGATCCAGATCAGGACCAGGGAGCGCGACACGAACACGTCCACCGAGTCCACGGCCACGGTGCCCGGCGGCGCGGGGGGCGGCCCCCCGCCCAGGACCACGTAGGCCAGACAGGCGATCGCGGCGATCGTCCAGCCGATCGTCGCCCGCACGCCCAGCAGGTAGCAGGTGGCGAGGATCAGGACCGAGGGGTAGGTGACGCTGAGGGCACTGCCATTGCCGATCTTCAACGCGAGGAGCGTCGTGCTCGACAGCAGCACGGCGAGGGTGGCGTGCACGATCAGCCGGACGGCGCGCGCGCCGCCCAGATAGCCGTAGCGGAGCGACAGCGCCACCAGCCCCAGGGCGCCGAAGGATACCGCGAGGAGGCTCCAGCGATGGAAGACGACGGCCGCCGAGATGCCGCCGATCGGCAGGAACAGACAGAGCACGAGCCCGAAGGCGCGGGTCCGCCGGATCAGCGCCCGGTCCTGGCGGCTCATCCCCTCGATCCCGAAGGAGAGGAAGTGATCGATCATCGCCTTGAGCTGGACGCGGGCTCGCGAGGGCATGGCCATGGGCTCCATCGGCCGTCCGCGATAGGCGCGTGAGCCGGGACCGACCGCGCGCCGGGGACCGGGCGGGTCCCCGCACCCGGAGCCGCCCAGGCGACGGGAAGGGCACCGGCTACGGGCTCCCCGGCTCATTCCCTGCGCTTTCGGGTGAGGCTCCGGACGCGGGACCGCGGACCGCCGGGGCATCGGCGCTAGCATCGCGCGATTCGAGCGAAGGCGGATTCCGATGAGCATCCTGTACCCGGTCTTCGCCCTGGTGGCCCTGACCGCAATCACCCTGTTCCGGCTGGCCTTCGCCCGGGTGCGCGCGATCCGGGAGGGGCGCGCGTCACTGCGCTATTTCGCCACCTATCAGGACGGCCGCGAGCCCGACGAGACCCGCGTCCTCGCACGCCACTACGACAATCTCTTCCAGGCGCCGCTGCTGTTCTACGTCGCGGCACTCGTCATCCTGATCACCCATCGCGAGACGGCCGTCACCGTAGGACTGGCCTGGGCCTACGTCGCGCTGCGCGTCGTGCATACGGCGATCCACACCACCACCAACGACGTCCCCTGGCGCTTCCGCGTCTTCGCGGCGAGCTGGTTGGTGCTCGTGCTGCTGTGGGGCGTGCTGGCCTTCGCCACGCTCTCCTGAGGCCCGGTCCCGCCCGGTGCGGGTGGCGGAGGTCGGCCTCTCCGACGCTATCCTGCGCCGGTGGCCGAGGAAGTCGTCGACGTCCTGGTGATCGGCGCCGGCGCCGCCGGCGCCGCCTTCGCCTGGAGCCTGGCCGACACACGGATGCGAATCGTGTGCCTCGAGCAGGGCGACTGGATGAACCCGCTCGACTACCCGAGCACGCGCACGTCCTGGGATGGGGAGCGCTTCGGAGCCTTCGGCCTCTCGCCCAACGGCCGGGGGCGCCGCGAGGACTACCCGGTGAACGACCGGGAGTCCCCGATCCAGGTCTCCAACTTCAACGCGGTGGGCGGCAGCACGATCCTCTACGCCGCCCACTTCCCGCGCTTCCATCCCTCGGACTTCCGGGTGCGCAGCCTCGACAGCGTCGCCCTCGACTGGCCGATCGACTACGCGACGCTGGCGCCCTGGTACGACGTGAATGCGCGCATGATGGGCGTCGCGGGGCTCGCCGGCGACCCCGCCTACCCGCCGAAGGAGCCGCCGCTGCCGCCGGTGCCCCTGGGCGTGCTCGGCGAGACGCTGGCGCGCGGGTTCAACCGGCTGGGCTGGCACTGGTGGCCCTCGGACAGCGCGATCGCCACCCGCGAGCACGCCGGCCGCGCGCCGTGCATCAACCTGGGCCCGTGTCTGCTCGGCTGCGCCCAGGGGGCGAAGGGCAGCACCGACGTCACCTACTGGCCGGCGGCGATCCGTGCCGGGGTCGAGCTGCGCACGCACTGTCGCGTCCGCGAGATCACCGTGGACGCGCGCGGCATGGCCGACGGGGTGATCTACTACGACGCCGAGGGACGGGAGCGCCGCCAGCGGGCGGAGATCGTGGTGCTCGCCTGCAACGGCGTCGGAACGCCGCGCCTGCTGCTCCACTCCCGGTCGGCCGCGTTTCCCGACGGACTGGCGAACCGCAGCGGTCTGGTCGGTAAGAACCTGATGTTCCACCCCTATGGAATGGTGACCGGGATCTTCCCGGAGCCGCTCGAGGGCTACAAGGGACCCACCGGCTGCTGCATCATCAGCCAGGAGTTCTACGAGACCGACGCCTCGCGCGGCTTCCTGCGCGGCTACTCCTTCGAGATGGTGCGGGGCATGGGCCCGGTGAGCACGGCCCTGCTGGCGATGACGACCGGCCGCGTCGATTGGGGAGCCGGACACCACGCGGCCTATCAGGAGATGTGGGACCGTACCGCCGGCATGGTCGTGATCTGCGAGGATCTGCCCGAGGAGTGCAACACGGTGACGCTGGACCCGGAGCTCGTCGACGCCGACGGCATTCCGGCGCCCCGAATCACCTACCGTCTCAGCGAGAACAGCCAGCGCATGCTCGCCCACGGCGTGGCCCGGGGACGCGATGTGCTGGAGGCCGCCGGGGCAGTCGATACGTTCACCGACGCCCCGCTGCGCCCGGCCGGCTGGCACCTGATGGGCACGGCGCGCATGGGAACGGACCCCGAGACCTCGGTGGTGAACGACTGGGGCCGCTGCCACGACGTCAAGAACCTGTTCATCGTGGACGGCAGCGTGTTCGTGACCTCCGCCGCGGTGAATCCCACCAACACGATCCAGGCGCTGGCGCTCCACTCGGCCGACGCGATCAAGCGCAATCTCGCCAACCTCTTCGACTGAGCCCGCCGATGTCCGGTGCGAACTTCGACGACCGCGAACGGGCCGCGCTGCGCGCGCTGCTCGACACGCTCGTCCCGCCCGGCGCCGACGGCCGCATGCCCGGTGCGGGCGAGCTGGGACTCGCGGAGACGATCGAGGAGAAGCTCGGCGCCCTGCGACCCCTGGTCGGGCGGGGGCTCGCCGAGCTCGACGAGCGGGCTCGCGCGCGCGGCGGCGAATCCTTCGCGGCGCTGGCCCCGGACGAACGGGCGGCGGTGGTCGCGGAGCACTCGGCCGGGGATCCCGCCTTCGTGCCGGGCCTCCTGTTCCAGGCCTACGTCCACTACTACCAGCACGATCGCGTGGTCGCCGCGCTCGGGCTCGAGCCGCGTCCGCCCCATCCCCTGGGCTACGCGCTCGCGCAGCCCGACCTCGACGCGCTGCTCGCCCCCGTGCGCGCGGGGCCCAAGCGCTACCGCGAGGCCTGACGCCCTCGCGTCAGGAGCAGCGACGCCGAGGCGACGATCGCCAGCGCCAGCACGCCGACGGCCGGGAGCGACACGCCGGGAACCGGGCCGGCGAGGCGGAAGGCCAGCATCCGGCTCCGCGTCGAGAACAGGATCGTGTTGCCGGCGACCGCGGGCCAGGAGTTGATCGGCTCGCCGCTCGAATAGCGCCACACCTCGGCGCCGTCCGCGATCCGGTGAGCCAGGATTTCGCCGTCGAAGGTGGCCGTGAAGACGAGGTCGTTCACCACCGTCGCCGCGCCGATGTCGATCGCCGGATAGCTCACCGACCACACCACGCTGCCGTCGCCGGCGTCCAGGGCCACGAGCTCGCCGGTGCCGGTGTTGGGGTTCACGAAGGCGACCTGGTCGACCGTCGGGTCGTAGCTCGTGCCCAGGTTGACGACCGGGACGAAGACCTTCCCGTCGGCGTAGGCCATCGGCGTCTCGACGCCTCCGAGCACGCCGGGCAGTACCAGGGTGGAGCCCGCGGGCAGCGGGTCGAGCGTGTCGTTCAGGTGGTCCCCCACCGGCGTCGACCAGAGCACCGCGCCCGTGTCGCGGTCGTAGGCATACACTACGCCTAGCTTTCCGGATCCGATGGCGATGTCGGTGGGAGTGCCCCCGATCGGGACCGTGGCCAGGATCGGCGAGGAGATGAAGTCGCCATCGGTCAGATCGTGGGCCTTGGCCTGCTGGTACCAGTCGAGGGCGCCCGTCTGATGGTCGAGGGCCAGGATGCTGTCGGTGTAGAGGTTCGGCCCGGGCCGGCTCGAGCCGTTCGGGAAGGCGGCCGTCCCGGCGAAGGGGGCGGGATTGCCGGTGCCCCAGTAGGTCGTGCCGCGCACCGTGTCGATGCTGGGGGGATACCAGGCGCCGCCCCCGCTGTTCAGCGTCGTGTTGCCCCAGATGTGCGGCGGCATCTCGTGCATCGTGTCGACGGTGTCGAAGTCCCAGACCGCCGAGCCGTCGTCCACGTCCAGCGCGTGGATCCGCCCGCTCGCGTTCCCCGAGTAGAAGTCCGCCACGCCGGTCCCGGGCACGGTGCTCAGGTAGAGCTTCCCGTCGTAGACGAGGGGCTGGATCGTCATGCCCTCGCTCGGCGTGCGCGTCGGGTCGACCGCCCACAGTTCGCCGCCCGTGCCGAGATCGAGGGCGGCCACGGTCTTGGGGTCCTTGGGCAGGAAGACCTTGCCGTAGCCGACCGCGAGCCCGTTGGGGCCGAAGTTGACCGCGCCGTACGCATGGCTCCAGATCGGGACGCCCGTCTGGAGGTCGAGAGCGTAGGCATTGCTCTGGAGATCCTGGAAGTAGACCACGTCGCTCACCACGAGCGGATTCGTCGCGACGGCACCGAAGAAGCCGTTCACCGGGAAGGCGAAGCTCCACGCCGGCGCCAGGTCGTTCACGTTGGATGCGGTGATCGGCGAGATGCTGGCGGCCCGGGTGCTGGCGTAGTTCTGGTTCGGGAGCGGCCACTGCCCCACGCTCGCGGCGACCTCGGGTGGGACCTGTCCGGCCGCCGCCAAGGACCCGAGCAGCAGCACGATGGCGGGACCCACCTGCAGAGCGCGCGACACCAGGGATTCTCCATCTCCCCCCTTGCCATCCTACGCGAATAGCAGCGCGCGCGTCTACCGCGGCGGGGCGCCGTCGCGGCGCAGCAGCAAGCACCGGTTGTTCGCCGGCATCGCGACCACCTCCTCGAGAGCGAGGCCGCACCTCGACGCCTGCTCGATCACCGCCTCGAGGTCGCGCACACCCCAGCGCGGATCGCGCGCGCGCAGACTCTCGTCGAAGGCGGCGTTGCTGGGCGCGGTGTGGACCCCGCCCTCGCGGTAGGGACCGTAGAGGACCAGCGGCGCGCCGTGGGCCAACGACGCCGCAGCGCCGTCGAGCAGCGCCAGACAGGCGCTCCAGGGGGCGATGTGGATCAGATTCACGCATAGCACCGCGCCGGGCGGCGATCGGTCCGGGAGCGGCCAGGGACGCTCCTGGACGTCGAGGCGCAGCGGCTCGCGCAGGTTCGGCGGAGCGGCGTCACGCCGCCAGGCGGCGATGCTCGCCAGGGCCTCGGGATCGGCGTCGCTCGGCTGGAAGGTCAGGCCTGGAAAGCGCTGCGCGAAGGCCACCGCGTGCTCTCCGGTGCCGCTCGCGATCTCCAGCACCCAGCCGCTCGCGGGCAGCACCCGCTCCAGCACGTCGCCGATCGGCTCGCGGTTGCGCGCCGTGGCCGGGGCACTGCGGCGGGCGTCGCTCGCGGCCACTCGCCTCCCTTCGCGGACGCGCAGCGATGCACGCGCGTGCGTGCCGGGCAGGGTACCATCCGGGCCCCGCCCACCCGGAGGAATCCATGCTCGACCTGCTCGTCCGCGGCGGAACGCTGATCGACGGAACCGGAGCCCCCGCCGCCACCGGCGACGTGGGCGTGCGCGACGGACGGATCGTCGCCGTGGGTCGCGTCTCGGAGCCGGCGCGGCGCACCCTGGACGCGGACGGACTGTGGGTGACTCCGGGCTGGGTCGACGTGCACACCCACTACGATGGCCAGGTCACCTGGGATCCGATGCTCACGCCCTCCTGCTGGCACGGCGTGACCACCGTCGTGATGGGCAACTGCGGGGTGGGCTTCGCCCCGGTGCGTCCGGGCAGCCACGAGTACCTGATCCGGCTGATGGAGGGCGTCGAGGACATCCCGGGCACGGCCCTCGCCGAGGGGATCCGCTGGCAGTGGGAGAGCTTCCCCGAGTATCTCGACGCGATCGAGAGCACCGCCCACGCGATCGACGTCGGGGCCCAGGTGCCCCACGCCGCGCTGCGCTTCTACGTGATGGGCGAGCGCGGTGCCGACCACGAGCAGAGGCCCTCCCCCGACGAGATCGAGACGATGGGGCGCCTGGTGCGCGAGGCGGTGGCGGCCGGAGCACTGGGCTTCACCACCTCGCGGACCCGCAACCACCGCTCCAGCGACGGCCGCCCGACACCCAGCCTGACCGCCAGCCACGAAGAGCTGGTCGGGATCAGCCGCCGCTTCGGCGAGGCCGGGACCGGCGTGTTCGAGATCGTCTCCGACTTCCGCGACGTCGCCTCCGAGTGGCGCCTGCTGCGCGAGATGGTGGCGACCTCCGCGCGCCCGATGTCGATCACCATCGCCCAGAACGACGCCTCGCCGGACGGCTGGCGGGCGATGCTGCACGAGATCGAGCGCGCCAACGCCGACGGCCTGCCGATGCGCGGTCAGGTGGCGGCGCGCGCGATCGGCACGCTGTTCGGCCTCGAGGCGACGGTCCATCCCTTCCTCAGCCATCCGAGCTGGGCCGAGATCGCCACCCTGCCGCTGGCGGAGAAGGTGGCGCGGATGCGCGATCCCGGGCTGCGGGCGCGGCTGCTGGCCGAGGAGCCGTCGCCGGGCCTGCGCGGCTTCACCGACCCCGAGCGCATCTTCGCGCTCGGCGACCCGCCCGACTACGAGCCCTCCCCCGACACGAGCGTCGCGGCCGAGGCGCGACGCCTCGGCGTGTCGCCCTTCGAGCGGCTCTACGACCTGCTGCTCGAGGACGAGGGACGCGCCCTGCTCTACCGCCCGCTGTTCAACTACGCCGGCGGCGACCTCGGGGCGATCCGCGAGATGCTGCTGCACCCGCTGACCGTGCCCGGCCTCGGCGACGCCGGGGCCCACTGCGGTCTGATCTGCGACGGCAGCTTCCCCACCTTCCTGCTGCTGCACTGGGGTCGGGCGCGCACCCGCGGCGAGCGCCTGCCGGTGGAGATGCTCGTGAAGCAGCAGACCGCCGACACGGCGGCGCTGGTCGGTCTGGGCGACCGCGGCGTGCTGGCGACGGGCTTCAAGGCCGACCTCAACCTGATCGACCCCGGCGCCCTGGCTCTCGGCGCACCCGAGATCGTCCACGACCTGCCCGCGGGCGGGAAGCGCCTGGTGCAGCGCGCGCGCGGCTACCGGGCGACCGTGGTCTCGGGCGAGGTGGTGCTCGAGGACGGCGCGGCGACCGGCGCGCTGCCCGGACGCCTGGTGCGCGGCGCGCGCGGTGTGCCCGCGGAGAGCAGGCACCGCGGCGGGGCGTGACCCTGAATCGCGTCGCCATTCTCGGATTCCTCGGCTCCCTGGTCTACGGACTGGTCACCCGCTCGATGCGGATGCGGCGCGGGCCGGACTTCGACCCGATCCGTGAGCAGGTCGCGCGCGGCGAGCGCGCGATCTTCGCCTTCTTCCACGGCCAGCTCGCGATGATGGAGCGCCCCTACCCCGAGGGCGGCCCCGGACTCTCCATCCAGGTGAGCCGCAGCCGCGATGGGGAGATCGTCTCCCGCGCACTGGCGCCGTACCGCGTCCAGGCGGTGCGCGGCTCCTCGAGCAGCGGCGGCGCCGCGAGCCTGCGCGCCCTGGTCGACGCGCTCGAGGGCGGACGCGACCTCGGCTTCGCCTGCGACGGTCCGCGCGGGCCGCGCCACGTGGTGAAGTCGGGCGTCGTCTACGCCGCGATGATGAGCGGCGCGCCGATCTTCCCGCTCGCCGCCTGTCCCCGCTGGCGCTTCGTCTTCGAGCGGAGCTGGGACCGCTTCACGATCCCGCTGCCCGGAAGCGAGGTGTACTACGCCGTCGGTGCCCCGATCCGGCTCGACCGCGACGCGGACGACGAGGCGCTCGAGGCCGCGCGCGCCCGGCTCGAGGGCGAGCTGCGCCGCCTCACCGAGCTGGCGTCCCAGCGCGCCGGCCACGCCTGACGCCCCTCAGGCCGAGCGCAGATCCGAGCGCTTCACCACCCGCGCGGTCGGCTGGGGGTACTCGTCGGCGAGCACCCAGCGCAGACCCATCGTGCCGTGCTCGTGCCCGGCGGTGGAGATCCAGTTCGGGTGTCCGGGGTCCTCGTGGGCGACCACCAGCTCGAAGGAGCCGTCGCTCTGGCAGACGGCCTGTCCGCTGTTGATGTGCACGCGCTGCAAGCGGTGGTCGAGCGACTCGGCCCACACGTTGCCGAGCTGGAAGTTCCAGTAACGGCAGCGCGGAGGCGTCGCCTCGACGATCAGCGCCTCGTCGGGGGCGAGCCGCCAGGTGCCGAGCCACAGCCGCACGTTCGGGTCGCCGCCCAGCGTGCGGTGAGCGCCCTCCCCGGGGAGGTGGAAGGCGTTCACCGGCGCCTGGTCGCGGAAGGAGACCACCCAGTCCGCGAACCACTGGGCGCAGCCGATCGCGTACATCGCCGCGCCCAGCAGCTGGCCGGGGGCGCGCGCCGGATCCAGCGGAGCCGGCGGCCCAGCGGTGCCCACGCACTCGATCGACGGCTCCACCGGCCGCTCGGCGGCGCGGTGGAGGAAGGTCTGGCGCACCAGGATCTGCTTCGTGTCGGGCGCCAGGCGAAGCCAGTTGCCGGGGTGCTCGCGCTGGCTCGCGACGATCTCGAATCGCCCGTCGGCATCGAGGGTCAGCTCGGAGTCGTTCAGGTGGCCGGCCCCGCCGGTGATCCGGTCGCGGGCGGCGAAGTTCTGGTTCTGCGCCGCGAAGCTCAGGTAGTGGATGGTCCCCCGGTGCCCGCGGATCCGGTAGTCGCGCCGCGGATCGATCGAAGCGCTCAGGTAGTAGTTGTCCGGATTGTCGAGGCCCATCTTCACCATGTCCGGGAGGGCGCGGAACACCGGGTGGGCCGGACCCGTGCCTTCGACGAAGGAGACGAGACCCGCCCGCAGCAGCCGGCTCAGGTAGCGGAGCCCCTCGGCGCGGTCGAAGGGGGTGGTCTCCAGGTCCTCCCGCACCAGCACGTCGCCCGCCTTGGCGAGCAGATCGCAGAACTCCCGCCAGGCGCTCCCGTCCATCAGCTTCTCCGCGTTCGCCGGATCCACGTCGTCCCCTCTCGCGCTATTCGCGCACGATCGCGAAGCGCTCGGTGTAGGGCCGGAAGCGCTCGCGCACCATCTCGGCACTGAGGCCGTAGCGCTCGAGCCGGTAGGCGTGCTCCCCGTGCTCCCCCTTCGGATGGGCGCGCGCGTGGGCCTCGAGCGCCTGCACCTCCGCCCCGAGCGGGCGCCCGAAGCGGGCGTAGATTCCGCGCACCACGCGCATGGGCTCCCGGGTGATGGCGTCGTGGGCGACGTCGAGGAAGCGGTCCGGATCCGCCTCGTCGCGCGCGGCGAGCCCGCGCTCGAGCGACGTGGCGTAGAAGTCGAGCACCGTAGGCCCCAGCGTCTCCGCCTCCACCTCCATCCAGGCCCGCATCAGGAGGTGGGTGAGCGAGCAGACCGACGCGATGCTCGCCACGGGATCGCGGTGACTCCACACCACGCAGGCGTCGGGGAAGGTCGCCAGGAGCTCCCGGATCCCCCACAGATGTGCGGGCGACTTCAGCAGCCAGCGCTCCCCGGGTCGCTGCCAGTCGAGCAGTCGCAGCAGATCGGCATAGTAGGCGTAGAGCCCGTCCTGCTTCTGGGCACGGAACCAGCTGCCGTAGGGCTCGAGCATCACCTCCACCCCGGTCTGCACGCCGTGGAAGGCGGAGCCCTGGAGCAGCACGCACTCCTCGGGCGTGTCGGCCGTGGTGTAGTGCATCGCGGCGAACTCGGGCTGCTCCCGGCGACCGCGCTCGTAGGAGGCCTCCAGCGCGGCGCGGCGCGGATCCGGTGCCCCGGGCGGAAGGCCCTCGAGCGGCTCGGGGATCCGCGCCTCCCAGTTGCGCAGCGCGCGTGCCGAGAGATCGGCGGCGAGCAGGTTGAAGAGCGCCGAGGTTCCCGAGCGCGGAATCCCGGTCACGTACCAGGGCTGGCGGATCGGACGCTCGTGGATCTCGGGATGACGTCGCAACGCGTCCAGCACCCGCAGGCGCGTCACCAGCAGGCGACGGACGCGGAGCCGATTGCGGGCGCGTCCCGCCCGATGGAAGGGATTCTCTTCGTAGCTGCGCAGCAGCATCGCGAGCCCCTCCCGGTAGCCGGCGCCGAAGTCGTCGAGGCCGGTCTCCTCGCGCGCCTCGGCCAGCAGCGCCTCCGCGTCGAAGCTCACTTCGTCCATGTCCCGCACGGTACTCCGGCCGCAGTGTGCCCCGCGTAGCGCCCGCACGCCCGCTCGCCGATACTGACCCATCCTCCGGCGGAGAACCCGCGCATGCGCCTTGCGCTTCCGGCGACCGCGCTCGCCTGCCTGCTCCTCGCGTCCTCGGCGCGCGCCGAGCTGAGGCTCTACGTCGACCTCGAGGGCGGCCCGAGCTTCGCCCAGAACTCGCACGTCTCCGACCGCAACGGGCCCGAGACCGCCACTCTCCACTACGACCTGGGCGGCGACGGGAGCCCCGGCTGGCAGGCCGCCGGCGCCGTCGGCCTGCACTGGAACCGCAGCCGCAAGAACAGCTTTCGCTTCGAGCTCGCCGGCGGCTATCACCGCTCGCACGTCGATCGGCTGACGGGCGACAACACGACGCTGGCCCGCGGCGGCGACCTGAGCCTCGCGACGGGTCTGTTCAACGCCTACTACGAGTACGACTTCGGCAATCTCGCCTGGTTCAGGGCGTTCATCGGCGGCGGCCTCGGCGTGGGCCGCGTGGACTTCGGCTCCGGCGACGCAAGAAGCACGGTCGCCCTCGACGGCGACTCGTTCGCGCTGGCCTGGAACGCGACCGCCGGCGTGGTGCTTCCGCTCGGAGATCGCTTCGCGCTGACCGGCGCCTACCGCTTCCTCGGCACCAGCGAGGCGACGATCGATTCGATCCGGCGCGATCCGAACACGGGCGCCGTCACCGCCCGGGGCAACGTCGACGTCGACGTCGGCCTCCACGACCTCGTGTTCGGCGTCCGCTTCACCTTCTAGCGGCGTCGGGAGCTTCGGCCGGGAGCTCGGGCGGAGCAGCGCCGACGTCCGCACCCGGCCGTCCCGGTGCCGCGGCGGGTGCGGCGGGGGGGCCCGTCCTCACCCAGCGGGCGACGGACGCGCCGCCGGCGACGAACACGACGAGCAGGCCCGCCAGGATCAGGATCCACCGTCGCTTGCGTCGGGAGCTGCGCGCGGTTGCGTCGGACACGTCCGCGAAGCTAGCGCAGCCCCCGTCCGCTCAGCGGGCGCCGAAGAACGCCCGCTCGATCGCCCCGAGCGTCGGCTCGGGGGCGCCCCCGTCCCGCTCGCGCTCGGCGCGCAGGAAGGCGCCCAGCGCCTCGCCGGTGAGACCGCGCGCGTCCTTGCCGTAGCTCTCCAGCTCGTCGTCGATCCAGGCGGAGAGCTCCGAGGTCGTCGGCCCCTGGCGCGCGCGCTCGACCAGGGCCGGGACGAAGCGCTCGGCGAAGTCGATCCGCTTGTCGAGCGCCACGAGGCCGCTGACGCGCAGCGCGAAGCGCGGCAGATCGACTCCGATCCTCCGCAGCATGTATTGGGACAACGCGTCGGCCACCTCGAGCGCGATGCGGTCCCCTTCCCGGCGCTGGCGGGCCAGCGCCGCGCTCCCCGCCTCCCTGCCGAGGGGAGCCAGCGGGACCTCCACGTAGGCCTTGTTCTTCGGCTCGGTGCCCGAGGGGCGCAGGATCACCCGCCCCCCGCCCTCGAGCTGGAACACCAGCACGTCGCGGGACGCGGCGTCGGTCCCCGACCGGATCGGACCGTGCACGCCGCGCTCGTCGAGATGGTCGCGCACCTCCACCACGCGCAGACCGCCGAGCTCCACCGGCGGCGCTTCGCGCAGGGCCGCCTGGATCCGGCGGATGTTCGCCAGCCCCTGCGCACCGCTCATCACCGTCGAGGTGAGGCGATTGGCGCAGTAGCCGAGCTCGAGGTGGATCCGGTCGAGGTAGTCGCCGAGCGTGAGCCCTTCGTCCCCGAGCCGGGAGGCGAGCTCGGCGAGCAGGATCGCGGCGCCAGCGGCGTCCTTGTCGCGGATCGCGGGCGTCACGAGCACGCCGTGGCTCTCCTCGACGGCGATCACGAAGTCCTCGAGGGTGAAGCCGCCGGGAAGCTCGCCCCGCTCGACCTGGGCGAGCACGTCGGCGTGATACTTGAAGCCGACGAGCAGGTCGCCGACGAGCGTGGCGCCGAAGCGCCGGCAGATCGCGGCGAGCAGCTCGGTGGTGACCTCCGTCTTCACCACCAGCGGCTTCGCCGGCAGGCGCCCCTGGGACGCCAGCTTCTCGAGCTTGTAGTGGGTGACGAGGCAGGCGATCTCGTTGCCGTCGAAGAAACGGTAGCTCCCGTCCCGGCCGCGGGCGCACAGCCCGATCCGGTCGGCATCGGGGTCGCAGGCCATGACCAGCTCCGCGCCGCGCTCGCCGGCGAGGCGCACCGCGCGCTCCATCGACTCGCGCACCTCGGGATTCGGCGCGCGGAAGGGAACCGCCGGGAAGCTCCCGTCGGGCAGGGCCTCCTCGGGCACGGTCTCGACCGCGAAGCCCGCCGCTTCGAGCACCGCCGCGACCGTGTTCCCGCCGGTGCCGTGCAGGGGCGTGAACACGACCCGGGCGCTGCGCGCCTCGGGATCGAGAGACTGGGCGACGTTCAGGTCCACGTAGGCCCGATGCTGCTCGGGCGGGATCGGGACGATCAGGCCCGAGGCGCGCGCCTCCTCGAAGGGGGTGCGCCGGATTCCCGTCACCGCGTCCACCAGACGCGCGAGTTCTTCGTCGTGCGGCGGGACGTGCTGAGCGCCGCTGGCGTCGTAGAACTTCCCGCCGTTGTCGTCGGGGTGGTTGTGGGAGGCGGAGATGTTCAGGCCTGCCGTCGCGCCGAGCCGCCGGATCGCGAGCGAGAGCTCGGGAGTGGACAGGAATCCGTCGCCGGGGAAGAAGACGCGCACGCCGTTGGCCGCGTAGACCTCGGCCGCGGCGCGCGCGAAGTCGCGCGAGGTGGTGCCGAGCAGCGGATTGGGGATCTGCGGGTCGTAGATGCGGCGCAGATCGTGGAAGGCGCGCACGTCGTACACGACCACCACCGAGCGGAGTTCCTCGGGCTCGCGCTCGCGCAGGAAGTCGGCGTGGCCCTGCACGGAGCTGGCGAGGGTGTGGACGTTGAAGCGGTTGGTGCCAATGCCGACCGGTCCGCGGCGCCCGCCGGTTCCGAAGGGAAGCACGCGGAAGAAGCCATCGAGCAGCTCGTCGAAGCGCTCGCGCTCGATCAGCCGCTCGAGCTGGGGCCGATAGCTCTCGAAGGCGGGCTCGCCGAGCCAGCGCTCCAGGTTCGCGAGGGCGCGCGCCCGATCCCCCTCGCCGACCGGCAGAGCGGCGAAGCCGCGCTCGCAGGCCGCGAGACTCACAGGCCCGTCCTCGGCGCGGGTGCGCCGAGCACCTGCTCGCGGAGCGAGGGCAGCGGGAAGTCGAGCGGCGGACCGTCGGCTCCGCCGTTCACCGTGACGGTGCGGCCCGTGACCCACTCGGCGGCGGGCGAGGCGAGATAGAGCGCGCAGGCGGCGATGTCCGTGCTGCGGCCCAGCCGCCCCATCGGGATGTTCGCCGCCGCCCGCTGCTTCAGCTCCTCGCTCATCACCGACGCCGCGCCGGGCGTGTCGATCTGGCCGACGACGATGCCGTTCACGCGCACCTCGGGCGCGAACTCGCGTCCGAGCATGTGGGTCATCTGGTCGAGCCCGGCCTTGGCGGCGCCGTAGGGAACGAGCCCGCTCACAGTCTGTACGCTCGCGCCCGACGAAATGTTGACGACGGCGCCCCTGCCCGCCGTCTTCACCATGTGCGGCACGACCCCCTTCGTCAGCAGGAAGGGACTGGTGAGGTTGAAGCGGACGATCTTCTCGAAGGCGCGCTCGGAGAGCGAGAGCGAGGGCCGGGGAATCATGCCGCCGGCGTTGTTCACCAGGATGTCGATGCGGCCGAAGGCGTCGAGCGTCGCCTGGACCAGGTTCTCCAGCTGCGCGGTCTCGAGGACGTCGCAGCGCACGGCCACGCCGCGCCGGCCGGCGGCGGCGACCAGCGCGGCCGTCTCGTCGATGTCTTCCTGGGTGCGCGCGGCGACGACGACGTCGGCGCCCGCTTCGGCGAGCGCGACGGCGATGGCGCGGCCGATACCGTGCCCGGCGCCGGTGACGATGGCGACCTGATCGGTGACGCGGAACGAGTCGAGGATCATCGGAGCGCTCCTCCCGTGGCTTGTGGGCGGCCAGTCTTGCACAGGTCGGGGCCGCCCCCTACGTGTATGGGCCCGTGCCCGGCGAGCGGACGCGAACGCGAGGCCCTCATGTCCCCCTCCTCCTCCAGGTCTCCCTCGCCGGCGCGGCGGCGGGTCGTGCAGTGGTCGACCGGCGGCGTCGGGGCGATCGCCGTGCGCGTGATCGCCGCCCGCCCCGATCTCGAGCTCGCGGGCGTCTGGGTGCACGGCGACGCCAAGGTGGGCCGTGACGCGGGCGAGCTCGCGGGAGTCGCGCCCCTGGGCGTCGCCGCAAGCTCCGACGCCGAGGCCCTGCTCGCCCTGGCGCCGGACTGCGTCTGCTACACGGCCACCGGCGAGTCGCGGCCCGACGCCTGCGTCGAGGACCTCGCCGGCATGCTCGCCGCCGGGATCAACGTGGTCACCACCTCGATCCCGGGTCTGGTGCATCCCTCGGGCTACAACCCCAAGCACGTCGACCGGCTCGAGGCGGCCTGCCGCGAGGGCGGCGCCTCTCTCTACGCCTCGGGTCTCGAGCCGGGCTTCGCCGGCGACCAGCTCGTGCTCACGCTGGCCACGCTCACCCACCGCATCCGCTCCGTGCGCACCCAGGAGATCTTCTCCTACGCGGGCTACCCGGTGGCCTTCACGATGTTCGAGGTGTTCGGCTTCGGAAAGCCGCCCGAGCACCGGGCGATCATGGAGATCCCCGGCATCCAGACCTCCTCCTGGGGCCCGCCCGTGCGCATGGTCGCCGACCACCTGGGCGCCCAGCTCGAGGGCATCCGCGAGAGCTACGAGAAGCGCACCACCGACCGGCGTCTCGAGGTGGCCGCTGGCGTGATCGAGCCGGGGACCGTCGCAGCGGTCCGCTTCGAGACGGTCGGCGTCGTCGACGGTCGCGACGCGATCGTGATCGAGCACGTGAACCGGATGGCCGACGACGTGGCCCCCGACTGGCCCACGGCGTCTCGTGACGGCACCTATCGGATCGTCTTCGAGGGCGACCCGGGCCTCACCTGCGAGCTCCAGATGGGTACGCCGGCGGACTTCACCGACCAGGGGATGATCGCGACCGCGATGCGGGTGGTGAACGCCATTCCCTACGTGTGCGACGCGCCGCCGGGACTGGTCACCTCCGCGGACCTGCCCCCGACACTGCCGCGCGGCGCCTTCGATGCCTGAGCCGGGAGCCCTGCACGGCAAGGTCGCGATCGTCACCGGCACCAGCCGCGGCGTGGGCGTCGGCATCGCGCGCCGTCTGCTCGAGGAGGGGGCGACCGTGGTCGGCTGCTCGCGCCGACCGCTGCCCGCCCTGCCCGCCGCCGCCGGCATCGACGACGACGGCGAGCGCTCCGCCCAATGGGTGTGCGATCAGAACGACATCGCGCAGATCGACGCCTTCGTGTCGCGCGTCGCCCAGCGCTACGGACGCCTCGACATCCTGGTGAACAACGCGGGAGGAACGGTGCCGGTCCCGGTCGCCGAGGACGTGCCCGCGCTGCTCGCGAAGATCCAGGGCGCGCCCGCCGACGAGGACGACTTCACCCGCACCGCCCTGTTCCACGCCTACGCGATCCAGAACAATCTGATCGGCCCGCTGTGGTTCGCGTTGCGGGCTGCGCGTCAGATGCTCACCCAGGACGGCACCGCCTCGATCGTGAACATCTCCAGCGGAGCGGGACATCCCGCCGGATCTCCGACGCTCGTCTCCTACGGCGCGGCGAAGGCGGGCCTGAACCATCTGACGAAGTCGCTCGCCCAGGAGTGGGGTCCGAAGATCCGCGTCAACTGCCTCGCCCTGGGTCCGACGATGACCGAGAACTTCGAGCGTCTGGTGCTGGGCAGCGAGCAGGGCGAGGACTACTTCGCCAACGTGCCGATCCGCCGCGCCGGTCAGCCCGAGGAGATCGGCAACGCCGTGGTGTTCCTGTGCGCCGGTGCGGCCGACACGATCAACGGCACCACCATCTACACCGACGGCGGAATGCTGCCCGGCGCGCTCTACGAGACCGGCCTGGCGCCGATCCGCAAGCTGCTCGAGGCAGCGGGCCAGCGCGCGCGCCGCTAGTCCAGCGGGAGCCCGCCTTCGCTCGCCTGCGGCTCGCTGCGCGTCGGCCGACTCTC
>CAZZFT010000098.1:0-18357 GCA_964653555.1 uncultured Spirochaetales bacterium
CGGATCGATTCGCTCATTGGATGGGGCTCGCCTTCCAGAAGTAGTTGGGCTTCCCGCCGGCGTCGTGGATCTTGCGGAATACGTACTCGACGGGCATGTCCAGGGCGACGTCGTCCGGGCGGATGTTCGCCATCTGGACCTGGACGCGGCAGCCCGCGACCTCGGTCATCACCATGATCGTGGGCGGCTCGGAGGCCGGGAAGAAGTAGTCGAAGGTGTAGGAGAGCAGCCTTCCCTGCTGGTCCGACAGGCGGAAGGCCTCCCAGGCGTCCTTCTCGAAGCAGCGGTAGCAGACGCGCTGCTTCGGGAAGTGGAGCAGGCCGCAGCTCGTGCAGCGCGCCGCCAGGAAGGCGATGTCGGCGTCGCGCTCGCGAAAGCGGATCGTGGCCGACAGTCCGAGGTCGGCGCCCGACTCCCACTCCTTGGGGTCGAGGCCGCGGGCGCGCAGGTAGGTGTCGTAGCTCGCGAGCGGGCGATGCCGGGCGAGGTGCCAGGACACGCCGCGCCGCGGCGGCAGCGCCTCGATCGCCGAGGTGGTCTCGAAGGCGAGGGCGTGGGCGCCGTCGCCGTAGCTCGCGACGAGCAGCCGGTCTCCCGGGCGCGCGGTCTCGAGGGCCTGGGCGAGCAGCATCAGCGCGTAGGGCGTGCCCGTGTTGCCGAGGCGGCCGAACAGGCCGTCCTGGATCTGCTCCGGCTTCAGCCCGAGCTGGCGGACGACGCCGCCGAGGCTGCGGGCGTCGGGCGCGTAGAGCGCCGCCTTGGCGAAGTCCTGGGGCGCGCGCCCGCTGCGGCCGAAGAGCGCGCGCACGGCGGCCACCAGGTTCGGGGTGTAGCCCTCCTGCACCGCGAAGCGATCCTCCCAGGTGTGGGTGAAGGGCTCGCCTTCGATGCGCCACACGTCCTGGAGCTCGTCGGCGACGGCCGCCTGGGCCTCGAAGCGGGCGATCGGCGCGCCGCCGACCAGGAAGGCGACGGCGCCGTCACCGAGCTTCGCTTCGAGGGCGCCGCGCGGCGCACCCATCCGACAGTCGCTCGCGACGACCAGCACCAGCCGGTGGGCCCCGGCGGCGACGGCGTGGAGCGCGCTCTCGAGCGCTGCGGTACCCGCGCGCAGAGACCCGGCGTGGTCCTGGGTGGCGACGTCCCGGCGCAAGTCGAGGGCCTTGGCGACCAGTGCCGCGCCCTGCTTCTCGCGCAGGGGATAGGTGGTGGAGGCGAAGTAGAGCGCGTCCACCGCGGAGCGGTCGACGCCAGTGAGGCAGTCGACGGCGGCCGTCACCGCCATCGTCACGGCGTCTTCGTCGTAGTCGGCGACGGCCTTCTCCGGTCCGCCGTCGCGCGCGGGTCGTCCCCCGATCAGCGACAGGGGCAGGCGGGTCATCGGGACGTAGGCACCGTAGGCGGTGATTCCGACCGGGCCGGGAATGCCGGACATCGGGACTCCTGTGGGCGAGCGAAGAACGATAGCGCGGTGATCCCGAGACCTGGAAAGCCCGCCTGACCTCTAGTGATGCCGCCGCTCGGCGCGCAGGGCGTAGCGATCGCCGCGCAGCTCGCCGAAGACCTGGGCGACCTGGGGGTGGCGCACGGGCTCACCGCTCTCGTCGGGGAGCAGGTTCTGCTCCGATACGTACGCCACGTAGGTGGTCCGCTCGTTCTCCGCCAGCAGGTGGTAATAGGGCTGGTCCTTGCGCGGCCGCACGTCCTCGGGGATCGCGAGCCACCACTCCTCCGTGTTGGCGAAGGTCGGGTCCACGTCGAAGATCACACCGCGGAACGGGTAGAAGCGGTGGCGGACGATCTGGCCGATCGAGAACTGGGCCCGGTGGTTGCTCACACCGGGCTACTGTAGCGGTCATGCGCCGTGATCTCCGGGTCCAGTTCGTGCACGGGCTCGAGTCGAGCCCCCAGGGCGTCAAAGCGCGCCTGCTCGCGCGGCACTTCACCGCGCTCACTCCGGAGATGGACGCGCGCGACTTCGAGGCAAGCGTGGCGGTGCAAAGCGAGGCGCTGCGCGTCTTCGCGCCGCAGGTACTGGTCGGCTCGTCCTACGGCGGAGCGATCGCCGTGGCGCTGCTGCAACGCGGCCTGTGGCGCGGGCCGACGCTGCTGCTCGCTCAGGCGGCCCTGCGCCGCGGCCAGCCGGCCGAGCTGCCCGCCGGCGTCGTGGTGTGGCTGGTGCACGGCCAGCGCGACACCGTCATCGACGTGGCGGACAGCCGCGCGCTCGCCCGCTCCGGCGATCCGAAGCGGGTGCACCTGATCGAGGTCGACGACGAGCACGCGTTGCACGCCACGGTGGAGGACGGCCGTCTCGTGGGCTGGGTGGAGGCGCTGGGCGGCGGGGCCCTGGTACCCGCCTAACGCGCGAGGAAGCGCGCGCCGTTTCCCCAGCGATCCTCGAACACCAGCTCGCCGAGGGGCTTGCGGGCGCGCGGCGCGAGATCGCGTTCGCGCAGGGGCTCGGGCAGGCTCGCCGGATCGCCCGCGTATCCGATCGCCAGGCCGGTGAGCGGCTCGGCCTCTTCGGGCACGGCGTAGAGCTCGCGCACGCGCTCGGGCTGGATACCGATCATCTGGTGCACGTGGAGTCCGCGGGCCGTCGCCTCCCAGGTGAGGGTGGCGGCGGCGAGGCCGAGATCGTGCTGGCAGGCTTTGTTGGGCCTGCCGTTGCGCGAGAAGGTGTGGACCGTCACGCCGACCGCCAGCACCGGGGCGTGGCGCGTCCAGGCCTGGTTGGTCTCCACCAGGGTGGAGAGGAGCTTTGCGAAGGCGGCCGGGTCCTCCCTGCGCGCGACGAGCCAGCGCCAGGGCTGTTCGTTGTAGGAGGAAGGAGCCCAGCGCGCGGCCTCGAAGAGCGACACCAGGTCGCTCTCGGATACCGGCCGGTCGGCCCAGGCGTAGGGACTCCAACGCCGGGCGATCCCCGCCTCGATCGGGTGGTCGGGCGTCGCGGTCTTGATCGTCATCGCTGCTCCTCTCGTGGAACGCCTCAGGCGAGGTCGAACACCAGGATCTCGCTCGGCTCGCGCGCCTCGGTCGTCGGGCGATCGCCCGGGGACAGCGCGGCGCCGTCGCCGGGGCCGAGGCGGTGGCCGTCCAGCTCGACGTCGCCTCGCACCACGT
The DNA here is from genome assembly GCA_964653555.1 of uncultured Spirochaetales bacterium. Lineage (GTDB taxonomy): Bacteria > Myxococcota_A > UBA9160 > UBA9160 > SMWR01 > JAHEJV01. The sequence goes on from CAZZFT010000098.1 coordinate 3,127, forward strand.
GGAGCCAGACGTGACGGCCGGCGTCGATCGGCAGCGCGAGACGCTCTTTTCCGGCGAGGCGCGCCCGCCAGACCACGACGTCCTGGTGGACGCTCACTGCGCCGTCGCGACCCTCCGGATCGACCAGGCGGACGAGCCCCGGTCCCGGCTCGGGAAAGGCGCGCTGCTCGTAGGAAGGCGCGAGGCCGGCGCGGCCCGGCTCGATCCAGACCTGAAGGAAGTGCACGGGCTCGCCCTGGGAGGCGTTCATCTCGCTGTGGGCGATTCCCGTGCCGGCGCTCATGCGCTGCACCTCTCCCGGCCGGATCACGCCCTCGTGGCCGGCGCTGTCGCGGTGGGCGAGGGCGCCCTCGAGCACGAAGGTGAGGATCTCCATCTCCGCGTGGGAGTGCGGTGGGAATCCGCGGCCGGGGGCGACCCGGTCGTCGTTGATCACCCGCAGGTCGCGGAAGCCGAGGAACTCGGGGTCGTAGTAGCCCCCGAACGAGAAGGTGTGGGCGCTGTCGAGCCAGTCGGTACGGGTGCGGCCGCGATCGGCGGCCTTGCGGATGGTCGGCACGGTGGATCCTCCTGGCAGCTTCGATGCCGGCGGGTTACGGGTCACCCGGACGGGCAGAGGCCCTCGACTATAATGGCGCCTCCCCGCCGCCCGCCGAGGGAGTCCCCGTTTGAAGTTCCTGAGCGGTTTCGTGTGGATCGACCCGACCCACTACGTCGAGCTGGCGCGCACCGCCGAGGGCTGCGGCTGGGACGGCATCGTGCTGTCCGATCACCTCGTCCATCTGGAGCGGATCGACACGCCCTATCCCTACGCGGAGGGCGGTGAGCGCCCCTGGCGCGCGGCCGATCCCTATCCCGACGTCTGGGTCTCGACCGGAGCGATGGCGGCGGTGACCTCTCGGATCCGCTTCTACCAGGGCGTCTACGTGGTGCCGATGCGCGACGTCTTCTCTCTGGCCAAGGCGATGAGCACGGCGTCGCTGTTCTCGGGCGGCCGCGTCTCGCTCGGCATGGGCCTCGGCTGGATGAAGGAGGAGTTCGACCTGGTGGGCGCCCCTTTCGCGGGTCGCGCGAAGCGCGCCGAGGAGATGATCGAGGTGATGCGCAAGCTGTGGACGGGCGAGATGGTCGAGCACCACGGCCGACACTACGACTTCCCCCGCCTGCAGATGAGTCCGCCCGCGGGTGGGCCGATTCCGGTGATCGTCGGCGGCCGCAGCGAGGCCGCCCAGCGGCGCGCGGCCCGGATCGGTGACGGCTGGATCCCCGACATCCTGTCGCTCGCCGAGCTCGAGGCCGGGATCGCGAACATCCGCCGGGAGCGCGAGCGCCTGGGCCGCGCCGGCGCTCCCTTCGAGGTGATCGCGGCGCCCAAGGACGGCTTCGACGTCGACACCTTCCGCCGCATGGAGGAGACCGGCGTCACCCATCTGTGGATGATCCCGTGGCTCCTCTACGGGGGCGACGCGGCGAAGCTGTCGATCAAGCAGGACGGGCTGAAGCGCTTCGCGGACGAGGTGATCGCGAAGATGCGCTGAGGCCGCAGCGCGCGGCGGAGAGCGGATGGAGCAGGCAGCCAGGGCCGGGAGCGAGTTCCCGATCGCGATCGTCGGCGCCGGCTTTGCGGGGATCGGCACCGCGATCCGGCTCAAGAAGGCGGGCATCCACAGCTTCACGATCTTCGAGCGGGCGGGCGACGTCGGCGGCACCTGGCGCGACAACCGCTACCCGGGCGCCGCCTGCGACGTCCCCTCCCACGTCTACTCGCTGTCCTTCGAGTCGAATCCCGCGTGGAGCCACAAGTACTGCGGATCCGAGGAGATCTGGCGCTATCTGCGCGGCCTGGTCGACAAGTGGCAGCTCGGCCCGCACCTGCGCCTGAACACCGCGGTCACCTCGGCGCGTTTCGACGAGTCGCGCGGCGCCTGGACCCTCACCACCGATCGCGACGAGGCGATCACGGCGCGCGTGGTCGTGTCGTGCGTCGGCGGACTGGTGGATCCGAGGCTTCCCGACATCAAGGGGCTCCACGCCTTCGAGGGCGAGATCTTCCACACCGCGCGCTGGCGCAGCGACGTCGAGCTCGCCGGCCGGCGGGTCGCCGTGATCGGAACCGGAGCGAGCGCGGTCCAGGTGGTGCCCGGCGTCGCCCACGAGGTGGAGCGCCTGCACGTCTTCCAGCGCACGCCCGGCTGGGTGGTGCCCCGGCTCGACCGGGCCTACTCGGAGCGCGAGAAGCGCTGGTTCACGCGCCACCCGAGCCTCTTGTGGCTGTCCCGGATGTGGAAGTACTGGAGCAGCGAGCTGCGCGGCCCGATGATCTTCCTCGACTCCCCGCGCCTGTCCCGGCTCGGCGAACGGCTCTCGCTCGCGCACCTGGAGGCCCAGGTGCACGATCCCGAGCTGCGGCGCAAGCTCACACCGACCTTCCAGTTCGGCTGCAAGCGCATTCTCGTCTCCGACGACTACTGGTCCACCTTCGAGCGTCCGAACGTCGAGCTGGTGACCGATCCGATCGAGGAGATCACGCGCGTCGGCGTGCGCACGAGCGACGGCCGCGAGCGCGAGCTGGACGTGATCGTGCTCGCAACCGGCTTCGACGTCGGCCTGTCGGCGGCACCGTTCCCGATCGTCGGCCGGGGTGGGCGCCTGCTCGGCGACGCCTGGCGGAGCGGCGCCGCCGCCTACAAGGGCATGGCCGTCTCGGGGTTCCCGAACTGGTTCATCCTGATGGGACCGAACACCGGCCCCGGGCACACCTCGGTCCTCGTCTACACCGAGGCGCAGATCCAGCACGTGCTGGGGGCGATCCGAGCCATTCGCAGCGAGGGGCTGCGCTTCGTCGACGTCCGTCAGGTGGTCCAGAACCGCTACAACCGGGGCCTCCAGCGGCGCATGCCGCACATGGTCTGGGGCACCGGCTGCCACAGCTGGTACCTCTCCGAGGACGGTGCCAACCACTCGCTCTACCCGGGGCCTGCCTTCGAGTACGCGCTGCGCGCCGCGCGCTTCCGGGCGTCCGATTACGAGTTCGCCCGCTAGCGCGGGACGTCGCCCGGCTTCGCCTCGCTGCGCTTGAAGGTGACGTCGACGTCGCACACGAGGGCGGTGATCGCCGGCGGATGGCAGAGGCGGCCGGCTAGCGCCACACCCCGAGCAGGGCGTCGGTCGTCGTGAGCGTCGCGATCGCCCCGAGCGTGTGCGCGAACACCATCTCGACGTACTCGGCCGGGAAGCCCGCGACCGCGTCGCGCGGGATCACCATCTGGTAGCTGGCGTTCACGGCGTCGAAGGCGAGGTTCGGGATCGCCACGTTCACCGACACGCCGACGCCGACGATCGTCGTCACGCCCTCGTTGCGCAGCAGCCAGTCGAGCTCGGTGCCCTGGAAGGGCGAGAGGCCGTGCAGGCGGGTCAGCACCAGGTCTTCGGGACGGGCGCCGATCTCGGGCACCAGAGCGGCGGCCTCGGAGCCCGGGTGGAGTGGGCGCTCGGCGCGCGCCATGTACTGGAACAGGCGCGCGTTGCGGTTGGCGCCCAGACCGTCCGGACGGCGCTCGGCCGTGCAGTGTACGATGCGAACTCCCGCGCCCCGCGCGGCGGCGACCAGCCGGGCCACGTTCTCGATCAGGTTCACGCGCGCCACGCCCTCGGCCAGGCCGGGGAGCGCGGACTTCTCCCCGATCACGCCCTGCTGACATTCCTGGGTGACGAGCGCGGTGTGGGCGGGATCGACGAGCGCAGCGAGATCGATCGGCACGCGGTCACTCGGACGCGGGCGTGCGCTCGTAGCGCCAGGGATCGGCGAGCGCCCACAGGCGGTGACGGGCGCCGGGCGTGTCCAGGTCGCCGCTCTCGTAGCCCGCGTCGCCGGGGTAGAGCATGCACGCCCCCTCGTCGACACGGTGGATGCGCGGGTGGAAGGGCGGCGGAATGCGCGTCGGCAGCACCTGGAGCGCCTCGGCGGCCTTCGAGAATTCGGCCAGCCAGCTCACGGTGACGAAGGTCGGCGGCGCGAGGCGCAGCTGGCGCTCGTGGTGCGCGGCCAGTGCGGCAGCAGGAGGCAGCCAGCGATGGGCGACGATCTCCGCGCCGTCCACGGTGACCGGCGCCGCGCCGTCGGTCTCGGTCAGGAAGAACCAGGTGTCGAAGCGCTTCGGCGAGATCGCGGGGGTCACCCAGCGCGCGATCTCCATCAGGGCGGCGGGGTCGAGCACCAGGCCCGCCTCCTCGGTGGTCTCGCGCGCGGCGGCGAGGCGGGCGTGGCCGGCGGCGTCGACGCCGTCGATGCGGTCGCCCGGCTCCACCTTGCCGCCCGGGAACACCCAGGGCCCGGGAGCTCCACCGCGTGCGCCGCGCTGGAGCAGCAGCAGCTCGAAGCGGGGCTCGTCGCGCACCACGACGACGGTTCCGGAGGGGTGGGGATCACTCACGGCCGCGCCATGGTAGCCTCCGCGCTCTCGCGCGCCGCGCGACGGATTCCGGAGGTCCCCATGCCCGAATTCGCGTATCAGCCGATCCTGGAGCACGGTCACGACGACACGTCCTACCGCCGGCTCGACGCGCTCTCCGAGCAGCTGAAGACGGTCGAGCTGGGCGGGCGCCGGATCCTCGAGGTGGATCCCGCGGTGCTGCGCGGCCTCGCCGCGGCCGCCTTCGACGACGTCTCGCACCTGCTGCGACCCGCCCATCTCGCCCAGCTGCGCCGCATCCTCGACGATCCGGAGGCCAGCGACAACGATCGCTTCGTCGCCTTCGAGCTGCTCACCAACGCGAACATCGCCGCCGGGCGCGAGCTTCCGGGCTGCCAGGACACGGGCACCGCGATCGTCGTCGGCTACAAGGGCGAAGACGTCCACACGGGCGCCGACGACGCCGAGGCGCTCTGCCACGGCGTCTACGACACCTATCAGCGGCGCAACCTGCGCTACTCGCAGATGGCACCCCTCGACCTCTACACCGAGAAGAACACCGGCACGAACCTGCCCGCCCAGGTGGAGATCTACGCGGTTCCGGGCGGCGCCTACGAGCTGCTGTTCATCGCGAAGGGCGGCGGATCGGCGAACAAGAGCTTCCTGTTCCAGGAGACGAAGGCGCTGCTCAACCCGTCGTCACTCCTGGCCTTCCTGGAGGAGAAGATCCGCGCGATCGGCACCTCGGCGTGTCCGCCCTACCACCTGGCGATCGTCATCGGCGGGACCTCCGCCGAGTACACGCTGAAGACGGTGAAGCTGGCCAGCTGCCATGCCCTCGACGACCTGCCCACCGAGGGCAACGCCCTCGGCCGCGGCTTCCGCGACAAGGGCCTCGAGGAGCAGGTGCAGAAGCTGTGCAACGAGATCGGGATCGGCGCCCAGTTCGGCGGCAAGTACTTCGCCCACGACGTGCGCGTCGTCCGCCTGCCGCGCCACGGGGCGTCCTGCCCGGTGGGGATCGGCGTGTCCTGCTCGGCCGATCGCCAGATCAAGGCGAAGATCACCGCCGAAGGCGTGTTCCTCGAGCAGCTCGAGACCAACCCGGCGAAGTACCTGCCCGACCTCACCCCCGAGGAGCTCGGCGGTGAGGTGGTGAAGGTCGACCTGCGCCGCCCGATGGCCGAGATCCTCGCCGAGCTCTCGAAGTACCCGGTGGCGACCCGGCTCTCGCTCTCGGGACCGATGATCGTGGCCCGGGACATCGCCCACGCGAAGCTCAAGGAACGGCTGGACGCGGGTGAGGATCTGCCCCAGTACTTCAAGGATCACATGATCTATTACGCGGGCCCGGCGAAGCAGCCCGCAGGCCGCGCCTCGGGCTCCTTCGGCCCCACCACGGCCGGCCGCATGGACTCCTACGTGGACCTGTTCCAGAGCCGGGGCGGCAGCATGGTGATGCTCGCGAAGGGCAACCGCTCGCGGCAGGTGCGCGAGGCCTGCGGGCGCCACGGCGGCTTCTACCTGGGCTCGATCGGCGGTCCCGCCGCGCGCCTGGCCGACCACAGCATCAAGAAGGTGGCCGTGCAGGAGTACGAGGAGCTCGGCATGGAGGCGATCTGGCGCATCGAGGTCGAGGACTTTCCCGCCTTCGTCGTGGTCGACGACAAGGGCAACGACTTCTACGCGGGGCTGATGGAGAACAGGCCCACGCCGACACTCCAGATCCAGAGCTGAGGGTGGCCGACGCCCAGCCGGCCTTCGCGGCGCTGCTCCCCCGGATCGCCTCGCTCCGCTACGACCCCGAGGCGATCGCCTGGCGCCACAGCCTGATCGTGCGCGGGATGCTGTCCTTCCCGGTGGAGCGCACCGACTAGCTCTTCTCCGGTCGCGGGGGCCAGCCGGGGACGAGCCCCAGCTGCTTGCACAGCTTCTGGGCGAACACGGTCTTGCCGTGCCACTCGCGCGCCGCGTCCTCGGCCACCAGCCAGGCGATCACCGCGGCCGGCACCTCGGGCGGCGCGCCGCGCCACTGGGGCGCGAACTGCTCCAGGAGGCCCGTAGCCTTCACCATCTCGGTGACGATGAAGCCCGGCTCGACGTTGAAGAAGCGCAGTCCGGCATCGCGGTACTCCGCCGCGAGCACGCCGACCAGGCGGCCGAAGGCCGCCTTCGAGGAGGAGTAGGCGAAGCCCCAGCCCCCCTCGCCGGCGGGCGCCGGCGGATCGGTGAGGCCCGACTCGGAGACCATGTTCACGATCGTCCCGCTTCCGCGCGCCACCATGCCCGGCAGCACGCGCTGCACCAGCCACAACGGCGCGAGCACGTTGCCGCGGTAGATGCGCTCCACGTTCTCGGCGGTCAGGTCGCGCACGTGGTCCATCACGCCCGCGGTCTGCACGATGCCGTTGTTCACCAGCACCTCGACGGGACCCCAGCGCTTCTCGGTCTCGTCGACGGCGGCGGCGAGACTCTCCGGGTCGAGCAGGTCGAGGCGCAGCGGCAGCGCCTCGCGCCCGCGCTCGCGTACGGCGCGGGCCGTCTGTTCGAGGCTTCCCGGGAGCGGGCGGTAGTCGGGCTCGCCGGCGCGATTGCCGTGGTCGTGGGTCTCTCCGGCGGAGAGCGTGCGCGCGGTGACGACCACGTCGTAGCCGCGGTCGGCGAGGGCGAGCGCCGTGGCGGCGCCGATGCCGCGGCTGGCCCCGGTGATGAAGGCGATCCGGCGATCCATGGAGGTTCCCGCTCCGGAGGGTCTGGAACGGGTAGCACTCAGGGTCGTTGGCGGCGCTGGAGCCAGCCGGCGAGCGCTCCCCCGGCGACGCCCGAGGGCAGGATCAGCAGCACGCTCGCTGCCTCGGCCCACAGCGGCGGGGCGAGGTTCAGATCGGGCGGACTCGGCAACAGGATCGACGCGAAGGTCCCGAGCACGGTGCTCGTCACGGCGATCCAGCCGCCGTGGCGCACGAAGAGCTGGCCGGCCTGGCGCGCCCCGACGAAGGCGCCGATCACGGTGCCGAGCGCGCCGACGGCGATCTTTGCAGTGAGGTACGCCGGGCTCGCCATCAAGCCAACCACCAGCGCGCGGCGCGTTGCCTCGTCGGGTGAGAGCAGCCCGGGAGCGAGTCCCAGCTCGACGACGCTCGAGGCGAGCTGGGTCACGATCAGGTCGAGCAGCGCGCCGATCAGGATCGGTCCGCCGCGCAGACCCTCGAACATCCCCTCGCTCTCGTCCGGCGGTCGCGGATTCATCGGGCGGCGGGCGAGCGTGGCCGAAGCGCGAGGTCGGCGCCAGCCGGGCCTTCCCGGTCGCGGGGATCTCTGCCAAGCTGAAGGCGTGCCGATCTCCGCGAGGACCCCCTCGACTCCGGGGCACCGCCGTCGCTCCAACGCCGGGATGATCGCGCTGTGCGTCCTGGTGACGGCCGTCGCCGGCGGGATCTACTACTACGCGACGGATCCGCTCTGGACCTCCGGCTCCCAGATCCCGCTGGGAGACCTGGTCAGCGTGCGGGAGACCCACGAGAGCCCGCCGCTCTCCGGGATCGAGCTCCACCGGCTGTCGCGCCAGCGCGAGGTCGCCGCCGAGCTGGCGCGGCGGTACGTGGGCACCGCGCTGACGGGGAGCTCCGAGTCGGACCTGCGCGTTCTCCAGGAGATCCTCGACCGCGGCGTGCTCCGGCCCGATCAGACCTTCGAGCTCCAGTGCCTCGGTGTGGCGCTCGGGGACGTGCTGGCGGCGCAACTCGATCTCCACTGGGTCGTCTACGAGGACGACCTGGGGCGCTCCCGCGCACTGCGACTGGGCGACACCGACGTCGTGCTGTTCCCGATCACCATGATCTCGAAGCGGGTGGAGGCCGGGATCGAGGTTTCGGTACAGGGTCTCTACGAGACCGCGCAGAGCACCGTGAGGAAGGCTCGTCCCCGGGTATGACGGGCTCGCGTAGCCGGCCCCCGCCCTTCACGGCTCTTCACGGGGAGGCGCCCTCCGCCTCGATCAGGGCGAGGATCGCGCGCGCCTCCTCGTGGACCAGCTCCCCGACGACCACTGCCGCCAGACGTCCGGCGCGGCTCTCGCCGGAGAGCTCCCGATAGTCGGTGGTGGCCGGGATGTACCGGAGCAGCAGACTGGTGTCTCCACCCCGCCGCCCGCCACCGCCAGTCGCTGCATGATCGGGTGCGCCGTCGTCGGATAGTGTAGAAACCCGTGTGGCCGAGCTCGCGGCACAGGTCGATCAGGCGCGCGCCGATCCGGGCGGCGAGCTGGCGGCTGCGGTAGCGCGGATCGACCACGGTGTTGCCCGCGTCCGGCACCGAGCCCGCGCGCGCGACAGACCCATGTGGCCCACGACCTCGCCCGCGTGATGGGTGGCGATGATCGACGACAGCCGGCCGTCGGCGAGGCGGGCCCGGATCTCGACCGGGTCGTAGAAGCCGGCGTCCACGTAGCTCGTGCCGTAGCAGCGCTCGAAGCAGCGACCGAGGGCCTCGGCGTCGGCGGGGCCGAGCGGTCGCAGGCAGACGGGATCGCTCTCCGGTGTCATCGCCTTCACGGAGGCGCCGAGCTTGCCGGGATGCGCGCGGCGGCGCCAATCGCGGCGCAGCGCGCCGGTTCGCTTGACGCCCTCTGCCCCCCCGCCGATACTCGCGCTTGGTCGATCGACTAAGTTCGTGGGGCGGGAGCCCTAGCCCAGCCCGGGAGTTCCAGAGCGTGGCCCGCAGCGACTCGCGCGAGCGCATCCTCGACGCCGCCGAGCGTCTCTTCGCGGAGAAGGGCGTGGCGGCGGCCTCGCTGCGCGAGATCGGCTCGCGCGCCCACGCGAACCCGGGGTCGATCTACTTCCACTGGAAGACGAAGGCGGACCTGGTGCGCGAGGTGTTCCGTCGGCGCCTGGAGCCCCTGGATGCGGAGCGCATGCGGCGGCTGGGGGCCGCCGAGCGGGCGCACGCGCCCGATCCGGTGCCGCTCGAGGAGGTGCTCGCGGCGCTGGTCGATCCGATGCTCGCGCTGGTCGGCGAGTCCGACCGGGGTGGTCCGGGGTTCCTGCGTTTGCTGGGCCGCACCTACAACGAGCCCGACCGCGAGCTCGTGCGCATGCTGCGCCGCGACCACGGCGCCACGATCGAGCGCTTCCGCGACGCGCTGGCCCGAGCGCTGCCGCACCTGCCCGAGGAGCAGCTGTTCGTGCGCTTCCACTTCGCGCTCGGCGCACTGGCCTACACGCTGGGCAGCGACGCCAGCTGGCAGCTGGTGGTCGGCCAGCGGCGTCGGACCGCGAGCTGGCAGGAGGTGCTGCGCGAGCTGATGCCCTTCCTGGTCGGGGGCTTCGAGGCCCCCGGCGCCGCCGCTGGCGACGCGCGCCGCGGCGCCGCCTGACGATCCGCCCGACCGGGGTCTCCAGCCGGGATCCCGACGAAGAGGACCGCGATCCGTGACGCACCCCGCCCTCGACACCGCACTCTGTCGCCTCACGGGCGTGCGTCACCCGATCGTGCAGACCGGCATGGGCTGGGTCGCGAGCGCAAAGCTGGTGTCGGCCACGGCCAACGCGGGGGGGCTCGGGATCATCGCCTCGGCGACGATGGACCTGCCCCAGCTCGCCCAGGCGATCGCCGAGACGAGGAGCCGCACCGACCGACCCTTCGGCGTGAACCTGCGCTCGGACGCCCCGGACGTGATGGAGCGTGCCGAGCTGATGGTGAAGGAAGGCGTGCGCGTGGCTTCCTTCGCCCTGGCACCGAGCGAGCGGCTGCTGAAGTCGCTGAAGGACCGCGGTCTGGTGTGCATTCCGTCGATCGGCGCGAAGCGCCACGCCGAGAAGGTGGCGGGCTGGGGCGCCGACGCGGTGATCGTGCAGGGCGGCGAGGCGGGCGGCCACACGGGGAGCGTCCCCACCACGGTGCTGCTCCCCCAGGTGGTGGACGCGGTGGACATCCCGGTGATCGCCGCGGGGGGCTTCTTCGACGGCCGCGGCCTGGTGGCCGCGCTCGCCTACGGCGCCGTCGGGATCGCGATGGGCACGCGCTTCCTGCTCACGAGCGACTCCCCGGTGCCGGACGCGATCAAACGCATCTACCTCGCGAAGCAGGTCACCGACACGGTGGTCACCACTCAGGTGGACGGGCACCCGCACCGGGTGCTGCGCACGCCCCTCGTGGACCGGCTGGTGAAGACCAACGCCCTCACCAGCCTGCCGCGCGCCATCGCCAACGCGCTGCGCTTTCGGCGGCTGCTCGGCACGCCCTGGTCGCAGCTGCTGCGGGAGGCGATCTCGATGAAGCGCAGCCAGGAGCTCTCCTGGAGTCAGGTGGTGATGGCGGCGAACGCGCCGATGCTGCTGAAGGCCTCGATGGTGGAGGGCGACGTCGGCTCCGGCGTGATGGCGGGCGGTCAGGTGACCGGTCTGATCGAGGACCTGCCGAGCTGCGCCGAGCTGATCGGACGGATCGTCGCCGAGGCGGAGGCGGTGCTGGCACGCCTCGCCGGTCCGAGTGGGCCCGCCCCGCGATGAGCGCGCCGCCCTCCGCGACGACCGCGCCCGACGCCGTCCCGGTCCGGCCCGCCGCGACGGTGATGGTGGTGGACGACCGCCCCGATCTGCACGTGCTGCTGCTGCGCCGGCGCGCCGCCTCGGACTTCGTCGGCGGCATGTCCGTGTTCCCCGGCGGCGGCGTCGATCCCCACGACGCCGCCCCCGAGGTGGAGGCGCTGTGCGACGAGCTCGACGACGCCGCGGCCAGCGCGCGTCTGGGGATCGCGCGCGGCGGGCTCGCCTACTGGGTGGCTGCCGTGCGCGAGACCTTCGAGGAGGCGGGCGTGCTGTTCGCCCGCCACGCCGACGACGGCCGCGCCTTCGACCCGCGCGAGCCGGGGCGGGCCGAGCGACTGGCCGCCGACCGCCGCTCGGTCGACGCCGGCCAGCTGCGCCTGGCCGACGTGGTGCGCCGGGCCGGGCTGCACCTCGCCGTGGGCGCCATGCACTACGCCGCGCGCTGGATCACGCCGGTCGGTCCGCCGCGCCGCTACGACACGCGCTTCTTCGTCACTGCCCTGCCGCGCGGACAGACGCCGGTTCCCGACCGCCGGGAGGCCGTGCACTCGGAGTGGGTGCGGCCGGCCGAGGCGCTGGTGCACTTCGAGGCGGGCGAGCGGGCGATGCTGCCACCCACGGTGGGCATGCTGCGGATCCTGGCGAGCTACGACCGCAGCGAGCAGGTCGTGGCCGCCGCCTTGCGCGACGAGACCGGCCCCGATCGCGGCGTCCGTCTGGTGGGCGACGTCGCCGGGGGAGGCGGCTGGCGCGTTCTGCTGCCGGGCGAGGAGAGCGCGGAGGGCGAGCGGGTGCACGACATCCAGGCCTGGGTGCGGCTTTGCGCCCGGCCCGCGGAGGAGTGAGGAAGCATGGCGGGTTCCACCGGACGGGTGGCGGGCAAGATCGCGATCGTGACGGGCGCCGCCCGCGGCACGGGCGAGGCCGCGGCGCGGCTGCTCGCGCGCGAGGGCGCGCGCGTGGTGCTGGCGGACGTGCTCGAGGAGCCCGGGCGGCAGGTGGCGAAGGAGATCGGTGCGCCCGCGCGCTTCGAGCGACTCGACGTCACCTCGGAGGAGGACTGGCGTCGGGTCGTGGAGGACACCGTCGCGCGCGAGGGGCAGGTGGACGTGCTGGTGAACAACGCCGCGGTCCTGCACATGGCGGCGATCGAGGACACGACTCTCGCCGAGTACGAGCGCGTGGTGCGCGTGAACCAGGTGGGCACTTTTCTCGGCATTCGCGCGGTAGCGCCGGTGATGAAGCAGGCGGGGCGCGGGTCGATCGTCAACGTCGCCTCGATCGACGGGATGAGCGCGAAGAACGGGATCGTCGCCTATGCCGCCAGCAAGTGGGCCGTGCGCGGGATGACGCGGGTGGCCGCCCTGGAGCTGGGGCAGCGGGGCATCCGCGTGAACGCCGTGTGCCCCGAGGCCGGAAACGCCGACATGATGCGTCCCTACATACCCGCCGAGGTGGACGTCGAGCTGGCGGCGTCCTTCCAGCAGCGGGTGCTCAAGACCCAGATGAAGCGGCCGCTGGCCGAGAAGATCAGCGACGTCGCCAGGATGATCCTGTTCCTGGCGTCGGACGAGAGCGCCTCCTGCACCGGGGCCGATTTCCTGGTGGACGGCGGCAATCTCGCGGGGACGCGCATCAAGGGCGCCCCCGGCGCCTAGGACCTGGGTTCGACTCCCGCGGCCTTCGGCCACTCGCGGTCAGCGGCTCTCGGCGAACTCGTCGATGTCCCAGAGGGCCTCGCGCATCGCCTCCGCCTCCGGGTCCTCCTGGGCGCGCACCTCGGCGAGGCACACCACCGCCTCGAGCTCGCTCTGGCTCGGCTCGGAGCCGAGGACCTGGCGCAGCTGGTCGCTGTCGAGATCGCTGGGCTCGCTGCCTTCGAAGGCGCCATCGGTGCAGGCCTCCACCAGGGCCTCGCACGCGGAGTCGATGTCGTCGGTGTCCCAACCCATCTCGTGAAGGTGGATCAGTGCGTCTTCCCAGTTCGAATCCGCCATCCTGTGTCCTTTCGTCGCTGATGCTGCCCGGACTGCGTGAACACGGAACTCCCGCCCTGGATGCCTCGCACGAGACGTTAGGCCGGCTCGCGCACCGGCCGCGGCCGGCCGACCGGCCCGAACGCCCGCGACCCGCGAACCGCTTCGGCCGACCGCCCGCCGCACTTCATCCGCGCGGTGGCGGAGCTTTCGAGAAAGACGCACCCGAGCGCCGGGCGAGAAGTCCTCTGCGGGGCCTTCGATGCCATCCGAGGGGCTGCGCCGACTTGACCTCGCCCCCGATCGGCGCACCGAAGGCGGCCGTGAAAATCGGAATACACGAACTTTACGAGCCGCGAAAGACCTTTGGATGGGTCCCGTCCGACCCGGCGACCCCGTCGGGGAGCGCCCCCCCGCTCCGGGGGTCGCTACCGGTCCAGCACCCAGCGCGGAAGGGTCACCCCCTCGTGGATCGTCTCGAACGAGGCGCGCACCGGGGCGCCGATCGAGACCTCCTCGGGGGTGATCTCACCGATCGGACCGCCCGGGCGGGCGATCAGGTTCCCGATCAGACGCACGGTCGGATCCTCCTCCAGGGCCACCGCCACCACGACGTAGGGGGCCAGGTCCTGGAAGGGGGGCAGCAGGGGGGGGTGGGGGACGGCGAAGGACCAGATCGTTCCCCGGCCCGACACGCGGGCCCAGACCGGCCGGGCGTGGGGGGCCCAGGGGCTGAGCGGGCGCGGGGGAAAGATCAGGCGGCCGGTCTGGGAGCACCGCTGCACGCGCAGCTCGCCGGCCCGGCAGCCTTCGAAGAAGGGCGCGGCGTCCTCGTCGACCGGGGGAAGGGTGGGATCCTGTGCGTCCAATCGGGAACTCTCCTCGCGTCCTCTCGTTTGCGCGCCGCTAGCGGCGCAGGAGCAGCGCGCTGGTCGGGACGCCCTCGCCGCCGGTCACCAGGCAGGTGCTTGCCCCGGCCACCTGGGCGGTGGAGTCGCCGCGCAGCTGGCGGACGCCCTCGTTGATCAGGTTGAAGCCGTGCACGTAGGCCTCGGAGAGCCCGCCGCCCGAGGTGTTGATCGGGAGCCGACCCCCGAGCTCGAGGGCGCCGTCCTCGGTGAAGGCGGCGCCCTCGCCGCGCCCGCAGAAGCCGTAGCCCTCGAGGGAGAGCGGGACCAGCGGGGTGAAGGCGTCGTAGAGCTGGGCGACGTCGATGTCCGAGGGCCGGATCTGCGAGCCGCGGTAGAGCTGCTTCGCGCAGGTCCAGGAGGGGCCGCGCAGGGGATCCTCGCACCAGTAGTTCACCATCGTGTGGTGCTGTCGGGGCAGCCCCTGTCCGAAGGCGTGGACGTAGACCGGCGCGCGCCGGCAGTCGCGGGCCCGCTCGGCGGACACCACGACGCAGGCGAGGGCCCCGTCGGTCTCGAGGCAGTTGTCGTAGAGGCACAGCGGCTCGCTGATCCAGCGCGCGCCCAGGTACTCCTCGCGCGACAGCGCGCGCGCGTGCATCATCGCGCGCGGGTTGCGGTTGGCGGCCTTGCGCACGGCGATCGCCACGTTGGCCAGGTGCTCCCGCGTGGCGCCGTACTCGTGCATGTAGCGCCGGGTGAGCAGCGCGATCTCGTCCACCGGTCGCAGCAGGCCGTGAGGACGGGTCCAGGTGGCGGGCGCGCTCGCCTGGGCGGCGCCGGACCAGGGACGTCCGCCCGACCCGCGCTTGCGCGACCGCCACGCCACGCCCACGCGGCATTGCCCCGTGGCGATCGCCATCGCCAGGTGCCCGACGCAGCCGGGCCCGGCGCCGCCGCCGTAGGGGATCTGGCTGAAGAAGGTCGTCTCCCCGGCGCCGATGTTCTTCGCGATCTCGACCTCGTCGGTCTGCTCCATCGTGTAGGAGGCGAAGCCGTCCACGTCGCCGGGATCGATGCCGGCGTCGTCGAGGGCGGCCAGGATCGCGTGGCAGGCCAGCACCTTCTCGCTCTGCGGGAGGCGCTTGGCGAACGCGGTCTCCCCGATGCCGACGATGGCGGTGGCGTCCTGGAGCATGCGACCCGGCTCCTCCGCGTTGGTGATTTCGGGAACGGTCCGTATCGTATCAGGTCGTATCCGGGCGACCCCGGACGCGCGGAGGAGCTGCCGTGGACTTCGACTTCTCCCCCGAAGAGCTCGCCTTCCAGAAGGAGGTCGAGTCCTTCCTGGCGGCGAACGCGTCGCCCGAGGTGATGGACCCGAATCCGGAGCAGCTCTCCCAGACCGTGGACACGCCGGCGAAGCGCGCCTTCATGCGCAAGC
>CAZZFT010000099.1:0-18311 GCA_964653555.1 uncultured Spirochaetales bacterium
CTCGACCTCCGCCCTCGAAGTCGACGGCGAGGCGAAGAGCCTGCTGGTGATCGGCGGCGGCATCATCGGCCTCGAGATGGCCGCGGTCTACGACGCCCTCGGCACGGCAGTGACGGTCGTCGAGCTGCTGCCCCACCTGATGCCCGGCACCGATCCCGACCTCGTGCGCCCGCTCCAGCGCCGCATCGCGAAGCGCTATGCCGGAATCCACCTCGCGACGAAGGTCACCGCCGTCGAGGCGACGCCCGACGGGATCCACGTGCGCTTCGAGGGGCAGAAGGCCCCGACCGAAGGCGTCTTCGACCGGGTGCTGGTGGCCGTGGGGCGCCGCCCCAATGGGGACCGGATCGGCGCGGAAGCGGCGGGAGTGCGCGTGGACGAGCGCGGCTTCGTCCCGGTGGACGAGCGGCTGCGCACCAACGTCCCCCACATCTACGCGGTCGGCGACCTGTGCGGACCGCCGCTGCTCGCCCACAAGGCGATGCACGAGGCGAAGGCGGCGGCGGAGGGGATCGCCGGCGAGCCGGCCGCCTTCGACGCGCGCGCGATCCCCTCGGTGGCCTACACCGACCCGGAGGTCGCCTGGGTGGGGCTCAGCGAGGGCGAGGCGGCCGAGCGCGGCGTCGCGGTGGAGAAGGCGACCTTCCCCTGGGCGGCGAGCGGTCGGGCACTGGGGATCGCCCGCAGCGAGGGCCTGACCAAGCTGCTCTACGACCCCGAGTCGAAGCGCCTGCTCGGCGCGGGAATCGTGGGGGTGAACGCCGGCGAGCTGATCAGCGAGCTGTCGCTGGCCCTGGAGCTGGGAGCCGACGTGCTGGACGTGGCGCTCACCGTCCACCCCCATCCGACGCTCTCGGAGACCGTCGGCCTCGCCGCCGAGGTGGCGGCGGGCACCGTCACGGACGTCTTGAAGCGCTAGCCCGACCCGGCGACATTTCCCCTGCTCGGAACCCACATCGATGGCAGGGAGGCGCGCCGTGGGCCAGGACGGGCGGTCCAGACAGGAGCTGATCGACCAGATCCGCGTGCTGCGCGGGCGGATCGTCGAGCTGCAGCTTCCGGATGCGGACCCGGGCGCGCGGCGGGTGCGGGAGCTGCTCGACCAGGTCCCGGCCGTCCTCTGGACCACCGACCTCGACATGCGCCTCACCTGGTGGCGCGGGGGCGGCATCCAGGCGATGGGCTTCGACGTCGAGGCCCAGATCGGCGTCAGCGTCATCGAGTTCTTCGGCACCGAGAGCCGGGAGCATCCCTCGGTGCAGGCGCACCGCGCCGCCCTGCAGGGCGAGGCGCGCAGCTTCGAGGTGCAGGTCGAGTTCGACGGCAACGAGCGCTGGCTGCGCGCCCACATCGAGCCGCTGCGCGGCCCCGGCGAGACGATCTGCGGTGCCATCGGCGTCGCCCTCGACATCACCGACCTCGTGCGCGCCGAGGCCGAGCGAGAGCGCCTGATCGCGGAGCTCCAACGCGCGGCCGATCGGGTGAAGACGCTCACCGGACTGATCCCGATCTGCGCCCACTGCAAGAGCATGCGCGACGATCGGGGCTACTGGCAGCACGTCGAGGCCTTCCTGTGCGATCACTCCGACGCGGAGCTCTCCCACGGCATCTGCCCCGAGTGCGCCGAGAAGCTGCTCCCCACCGTCCGCTGAGCGCGAGGAGAACGATGATCTCCCCCGACGAGAGATACCCGAAGAAGCGCACCGAAGTGCTCGGCGTCGAGATGGCCTACGTCGACGTGGGCAGCGGCGACCCGATCGTCCTCCAGCACGGGAATCCCACCTCCTCCTACCTGTGGCGCAACGTGATCCCGCATCTCGAGGGTCTCGGGCGTTGCATCGCGCCCGACCTCGTCGGCATGGGCGACTCGGCGAAGCTCCCGGCCAGCGGACCCGACCGCTACACGTTCGTCGAGCACCGCCGCTACTGGGAGGCGCTGCTCGAGCAGCTCGGCGTGCGCGAGAACGTGACCCTCGTGATCCACGACTGGGGCTCGGCGCTCGGCTTCGACTGGGCGCGGCGCCATCCCGACGCCCTGCGCGGCATCGCCTACATGGAGGCGATCGTGCGGCCGCTGACCTGGGACGAGTGGCCCGAGCCGGCGCGCAAGACGTTCCAGGGCTTCCGCTCGCCCGCGGGCGAGGCGATGGTGCTGGAGAAGAACGTGTTCGTGGAGCGCGTGCTGCCGGGCTCGGTGCTGCGCGAGCTCGGCGAGGCGGAGATGGCGGTCTACCGGCGGCCGTTCCGGGAGCCGGGCGAGGACCGGCGCCCCACCCTGACCTGGCCCCGGCAGATCCCGATCGAGGGCGAGCCCGCCGACGTGGTGGCGATCGCCTCGGACTACGCCGAGTGGCTGGCGAAGAGCCCGGTTCCCAAGCTCTTCATCGACGCCGACCCGGGCGCGATCCTGATCGGCGCCCAGCGCGAGTTCTGCCGCAGCTGGCCGAACCAGCGCGAGGTGCGCGTGCGCGGCTCGCACTTCCTCCAGGAGGACTCCCCCGACGAGATCGGCCGCGCGATCGCCGACTGGCTGAAGGGGCTCTGAGAGGGTTCGCATCGCGTCGGAGACGAGCCGACCTCACGCTCCTCCTGGATCCACGTTTCGCTCCTGACCATCGGCCTGGTCGTCCCGGCCTCCACGACCACCCCGAGGGGTCTGCGGACGCCAGCGACGCGATCGGCTACCGCCGATTGACGAGGGGGATTTCCTCGGACCGGTCCCCCGCCGGATCTCGTCCAGCACCATGACACTCTCGAGGCGGCGTCGTGTCTGCGCATCGTGTGGCCGGACGATCTGCCCCTCGAGTTCGCGCCGCGGGACGGCCACCGGGCGGGGCTCGTCACCGCTACCGTCGTCCGGCCAATCTTTCATGCCGTGTTCGAGCGCAGGTGCTCTTGGTGGGGGCAGCCGGTGGATGCCGCCTATGCCCTGGAACACGAGCAGGTCCACTTCGCGATCGCCGAGTACTTCGCGAGGGAGCTGACGCGCAAGATGATCTCGACGGGCGACAGGCCTCGCTCCCGGGGATTCACGCGAGCAGAGGCGATCGCCAAACTTCACGATCGGATGCGCCGCCTGGCCTCGCAGGCGATGACCGACGCCCGGAGCGAGCACGCGTCCTACGATTCCGCGACGAGGAAAGACGCGTCGCACGCCACGCATCGCAAATGGATGCTTCGCTACGACACGCTCCTGACTCGCGCGCCGTGATCCCGGCTCACGCGCCCAGCGCGCGGACCAGGAACCAGTAGAGGCCGAGGCCGCAGATGGCGGCGGAGGCCACCTCGGCGACGCGCGGCTGCCAGCGCTCGGGGCTGCGCCGCGCGATCCAGAGCAGCAGCGGCCACGCCGTCGCCACGACCGCCAGCTGTCCGATCTCGACGCCCAGGTTGAAGCCGAAGAGCGCCGCGACCAGCCGCTCGGTCGGCAGCTGCATCTGCGCCAGCACGCCCGCGAAGCCGAAGCCGTGGACCAGGCCGAAGGCGAAGGCGATCGCCGCCCGCAGCCGCGCGGGGCGCGCGACGCGGTCCAGCAGCGCGAAGTGACAGCCGGCGAACAGCGCCAGGCCGAGCAGGACGAAGGGGCCCACCGCCCCGACCCCGAAGAAGGCGAGCAGCGCGAGGCCCGCGGTGCCGAGGGCCGTCACGGCCGGGACGGCCGCGCCGCGGCCCCCGAGCAGCCAGCCGTTCTCGGCGGCCACGAGCGCGATCGAGTAGCCGATCAGCGCCTCGACGGCGGCGGCGTCGGGCCGCGCATAGCCGAGCACGGCCAGGCCCAGCGTCACGCTGTGGGCCACGGTGAACGAGGTGACCAGGCCCGCCACCTCGCCGAGACTGCCGGCCAACAGCAACAGCGCGAGCACGAAGGCGAGGTGATCCCAGCCGGTGGCGATGTGCTCCACGCCGAGCGCGATGTAGCCGAGGAGGGTCGTGCCCGCGGAGGCGTCCGCCGCACCCGGACCCGAGGCCGCCTCGAACGCCCACCGGGGCTCGGCCTCGGTGAGCACGCGCTCGCGCACCCCGCCGCCGTCTCCGGCCACGCGCGCGAAGTGCAGGTGCGACGGCGCCACGTCGAGCAGCACGTCGGTCTCGATCGCCCGCGGGCCGCTCGCCGGACAGGCGACCCGCCAGCGGAAGTGCGCCCAGCCCTCGGGCGCGGGCTCGGCGCGCGGCGGCTCCACCGGCTCGCACGGGTGTTCGCCCGCGCGCAGGGTGAGGTGGTCCGCGAGGTACTCGGCGGCGGCGCCACCGCTCCCCACGTCGAGCACGGGGTCGAAGGCGAGGCGGGAGAGCTCGAGCAGCGGAACCCGCACCTGCACGTCGGCGCCCCGCGCATCGAGCTTCCAGCTCGAGTAGGAGACGCTGCGCGTGTGGGCCGAGGCCGGGGAGGCCAGCGCGCAGGCGAGCGCGAGGCCCAGCAGCGCCGCGGCGCGGATCACGACGCCTCGTCGCGCACGCGCACGTCGGCGCGCTCGCGCAGCTCGTCCAGGTACGCGCGCAGGGCGCGGTCTCCCGCGCGTCGACGCAGCTCGGCCCGCACCTCGGGCTCCACCTCGGCGAGCGGCGGCGCGAAGCCCGGCGCGCGCTCGATCAGCTGGAGAACGGCGTAGCCCGACGCGGTGCGCTGCGGATCGCTGGTGCCGCCCACCTCGAGGGACGCGGCCGCGCGCGCTGCGGTGGGACCCAGGTACTCGCGCAGCTTCGTCTCCGGCAGCAGGTCGCGCGGCACGGGTGCCACCTGCGGATCGCCGAGCGCCTCGTCGACCGCCGCGAAGTCCTCGCCAGCGCGCAGCCGACGCGCCGCCTCCTCGGCGCGCGCGCGGGCCTCCTGCTCGGAGCGCACGGGCTCGGCGCGCACCAGCAGCTGCCGCACCATCAGCCGATCCGTGCGGGAGAAGTACCCGCGGTTCTCCTCGTAGAACGCGCTCACCTCCGCGTCGCTGGGCTCCTCCTCGTTGGCCTGGGAGACCGCCAGCTCGATCACCGCCGAGACGATGTCGCCCCGCACCCGCCGGTCGTGCTCGGCGAGCCCCAGCTCGAGGCCGCGCTGGACGAGCAGCTCCTCGTCGAGCAGGCGGTCGAGGACGTGGGCCCGCTCGGCGGGCCCGATCGGATCGCGGCGATCGGCGGCGAGCGCCGCCACGGCGCGGTCGAGCTCCTCCAGGCGGATCACCGTTCCGTTCACCGAGGCCGCCGCGTCCGGGGGGAGGCTCCCGTCTCCCGGCCCCGACGCGAGCAGGGCGACCGCCGCACAGGTCAGGCCCGCGGCGGCGCCGAGGGCCAGCCACAGCACGGCCCGCGGAGTGGCCGCCGATTCAGCGGGACCGGCGCGTTCGGGGGACGCCATCGGGAGGGAGGAAGTAGCGCAGCCGCCGAAGCGGGGAGAGAGCGGCGATCCTCACAGGCGCAGGCGCAGGGCGTGGCCCTCGCGGCCCGCGAGGACGACGAGGTACTGGAGGCGCGACAGGGTGCGCTGGTACTCGCGGTTGTCGATCGCGATCCGGTACACCACGGCGCGCTCGGGGTCCTCGTCCACGACGAACTCGAAGCTCCCGCCGTAGGTCTTGCGATCGGCCTCGTAGAGCAGGCGCGCCGCCTCGGAGAGCGCGCCCGGTCGCAGCACCGCCTCGCGCCCGGGCGCGATCGGGCCAAACGCTATGGGCAGCCGGTTGAGCGCGTCGATCACGCCGTGACCGTACAGGGCGTGCAGCGAGTTGGGCGGCACCACCACCCGCGCGCGGGCGATCCACTCGCCGTCCGCCTGCGGCTCGACGCGAGAAGCCTCCCCCCAGCGGAACCCGCGCTGCTCGCGGCCGGCATCGGCGTGGTCGAAGTAGACGACGCGCACGCGCCGCTTCAGTCGCCACAGCGGACCGAGCGGGGCTCCGTGCGCTGGCACTGGAGACCCTGGGTGACCCCGCCCGAGAGGACCGCGCAGGCGGTGCTCTGTGCCATACGGATCGCCTGGTCGCGGTCGGCAGCGGAGGAGCGTCGGCAGACGCCCTCGCCGCCGAAGTCCACGCACACCTCGCACTCGACCGCCGACTCGCGCAGCGTGGCGAAGACCAGCGCCGCGAGGAAGCCGACCGCCAGCAGGACCCCGATCGCCGTCCGCACGGCCGGGGACGCTAGCAGGATCCCCGCGCCGAAGGCAGAGCGGGGACCCGGCTTCAACCTTCTGGAAACAAAGCGGATTCGACAATTCGAACAAATACTCCTAGATTATTTACATGGAGTATCGGGTGGAGCAGCTGGCGGCCGCCACCGGCGTGGGCGTGGACACGATCCGCTTCTATCAGGGGCGCGGCCTGCTCCAGGCCCCGGAGCGCCGGGGCCGCGTCGCCTGGTATGGCGACGCCCACGCCGAACGCCTGCGCCGCATCCGCTCGCTCCAGAGCCAGGGCTTCAAGCTCGATCAGATCCGCCGCGTGATCGAGGACGGCGCCCGCCGCGGACCCGAGCCGCTGTTGTCGGCGCTGGTAGACGCGGGAGTCGGGGCGCGGACGCTCTCCCTCGAGGAGCTCGCCGGCGAGGCGGGCGTACCGGCGGCGCTGGTGCGGGCTGCCGTCGCGGCCGGGCTCGTCGAGCCGCTGCGCGTGGGCGGCGAGGAGCGCTTCAGCGAGGCGGATCTCGAGATGGCGCGCCTGGGACTGGGCCTGCTCGAGACTGGCTTCCCGCTCCAGACGCTGCTCGAGCACGCGGTCCGCCACTCGGCGAACGTCCGCGACACCTGCGACGCCGCGATCGCGCTCTTCGACGACCACGTGCGCAAGAGCGGTCCCGCCGCGGGCGACCTGGCGGCGATCACCGGCGCGTTCCAGAAGCTGCTCCCGGCGGTGACGCGGCTGGTCGCCGTCCACTTCCAGCGCACGCTGGTGACGCGCGCGCTGCGCCGGCTGGAGGGAACCGAGGAGGCGGAGGCGCTCCAGGCCGCGCTGGAGGCGCTCGAGGCCGCGCGCCTGGAGGTGGAGGTCGCGTGGCGCTGAACGCGCTCCCGGCGCCCGAGCAGAAGCGCGAAGCGGTGAAGGCGATGTTCGACCGCATCGCGCCGCGCTACGACGCGCTGAACCGCCTGCTCAGCCTCGGCCTCGATCAGCACTGGCGCCGCCTCGCGCTCGAGACCGTCGGTCTGGGGCCGGGGGACGTGCTGGTCGACGTCGCGTGCGGGACCGGAGATCTCGCCGAGCGCGCGGCGGCCTGCGGAGCGCGCGCGGTCGGCGTCGACTTCGCCCGCGCGATGCTCGGCGGCGCCCGGGCGCGCAGCCGCTCCCTGCCGCTCGTACAGGGAGACGCCGCTGCGCTCCCCTTCGCCTCCGGCAGCGCCACCGTGATCACCTGCGGCTTCGCGCTGCGCAACTTCACCTCGCTCCCCGACGCCCTCGCCGAGATGGGGCGCGTGCTGGCGCCGGGCGGCCGGCTGGCCCTCGTCGAGGTGGACCGGCCGGCGGCCCGCTGGTTGCGCGCCGGACACTCGCTCTACTTCGACCGCCTCGTGCCCCGCGTCGGCGGCTGGCTCTCGGACCGCTCGGCCTACGCCTACCTGCCCCAGTCCACGAGCTATCTGCCGCCCGAGCCCGAGCTGCGCGCTCTGCTCACCGCGGCGGGCTTCGCGCGGGTGGCGAAGCGCCGCCTGTTGCTGGGCAGCGCGCAGATCCTGTCGGGGGTGCGCGCGTGACCGGAGCGCTGGGTGAGACGATCGACGATGCGCTCGCCGCAGCGCGGCGCCAGGGTCGCGGCCAGTGGGTGGCGGCCGTCGCACCCGCCGACCCGGAGATCGACCCGCTGGCGCTCCTCGCCGCCGACGACCAGGACGCGTTCTGCTACGCGCTGCCCGACTCCGGGCTGGCGATCGCCGCGCGCGGCGCGGCGGCGTCCTTCGAGCTGGCGGGACCCTCGCGCTTCACGGAGGCCGACGCGGCGCTGCGCGACGCGTCGGCGCGGCTGTGGACCGGCCCCTCCACACCCGATGGCGTCGGCCCGCTCTGGGTGGGCGGCTTCGCCTTCGCGGACGCGCCGACGGAGAGCGCGGGATGGTCCGGCTTCCCGCCGGCGCGCTGGTGGCTGCCGCGCGAGCTGTGGCTGCGCCGGGGCGGGGCCTGCTGGCGGGTGCGCATCGCGCCCGTCGCCCCGGAGGACGACGCGGCGGGCGTGGCTCGCGCGCTCGCCGACGCTGCGCTCCACCGGACCCCCCCGCAACGGGGAGCGTCCCCCGCCACCCGAAGCCACACGTCGCTGTGTCCCTCGAGCGACGCCGCGACGCACACCGCGCGCGTCGCTCGCGCGCTGGGGGCGATCCACCGGGGCGAGCTGGAGAAGGTGGTCCTGGCGCGGGCGGTCGACGTCGAGCGGGCGGCGCCCTTCGACCCGCTCGCGCTGCTGCGCGCGCTCGGCGCGCAGCATCCGCAGTGCGCCGTGTTCGCCGTGGCGCGGGCGGGCGGCTGGTTCCTGGGCGCCTCGCCGGAGCGGCTGCTGCGTCTGGCCGGGCGCCGCGTCGACGCGATGGCCCTGGCCGGGTCGGCTCCCCGGGGCCGCTCTCCCGAGGAGGACGCACACCTGCGCCGGCAGCTCGTCGAGAGCAAGAAGGAGCAGTCCGAGCACGCCGTGGTAGTGCGCGCGCTGCGCGCTGCGCTGGAGTCGAGCGGGGCCGCGCTACACGTGCCCGAGTCCCCCGATGTGCTCGCGCTCCCGGGCGTCCAGCACCTGCGCACGGCGATCCGGGGCGAGCTGACCGAGACCGGTCCGGGCCTGCTGGCACTGGCGGGTCGCGTCCACCCGAGCGCCGCCGTCGCGGGCGCGCCGCGCGATCCGGCGCTGGCCTGGCTGGCCGCGAACGAGGACCTCGAGCGCGGCTGGTATGCGGGGCTGGTGGGCTGGATGACGCCGTCGGGCGACGGCGAGCTCTCGGCGTCGCTGCGCTGCGCGCGGCTGCGCGGCGGCCGCGCGCGACTGTTCGCGGGCGGCGGCATCGTCGCCGGCTCGCAGCCCGAGGCGGAGCTGCGCGAGACGCGGATCAAGTGGAATGCGCTGCTGCCGGCGCTGCTGGAGCTGTGAGCATGGCGGGTCGCGTCGAAACGGCGCCCAACCGCGGGATCGCCTTCGCCGCCGCGCTCTTCGAGGAGTGGGAGCGCGCCGGTGTCTCCCACGTCTGCATCTGCCCCGGATCGCGCTCGGCACCGCTCGCGGTCGCGGCCGCGGGGTCGGCACTGCGCCGCTGGACCCACCTCGACGAGCGCTCCGCCGCCTTCTTCGCCCTGGGGCTGGCCAAGGCGACGCGCGAGCCGGTGGCGCTCGTGTGCACCTCGGGCACGGCGGCGGTGAACTTCGCCCCGGCGGTGGTCGAGGCGCACTACGCGCGCGTGCCGCTGCTGGTCCTGACCGCCGACCGCCCCCCCGAGCTGCGCGAGTGGGGCGCGGGGCAGACGATCGACCAGCGCGACCTGTTCGGCTGCCACGTGCGCTGGTCGGCCGAGGTGGCAGTTGCCGAGGCGACCCCCGCCCTGCTCCGCTATGCACGCGCGCTGGCCGCGCGCGCCGCGGCGGTGGCGCGCGGCGCGCCGGCCGGGCCGGTGCACCTGAACCTCCCCTTCCGCGATCCCCTCGACCCGCGCCCGGTGTCCGGCGACGTCCCCCCCGACCTCGCCGCACGCGACCCGCTCGCCGCGCGCGGCCGCGGCGCGCGCAGCTACACCGAGCTGTGCCTGGGCCAGCGCGCGCCGAGCCCGGGCGAGGTCGCCTCTCTCGCCGAACGGCTCCAGGGCGCGGAGCGCGGCGTGATCGTGTGCGGACCGCTCGACGCGCGTCCCGACGCTGCGGCCGGCATCGCGGCCCTCGCGCGGCGCATCGGCTGGCCCCTGCTGGCCGAGCCCACCTCCCAGCTGCGCACGGGCCCGCTCGCAGTCGCCGCGCCGCTCGTCGCCACGGCCCCCGTCCTGTGCGGCGACGAATCCTTCTCCGCCCGCTTCGCACCCGACTTCGTGCTGCGCTTCGGCGCCGCGCCGACCAGCGCGCCCGTCGCGCGCTGGATCGCGCGCCACGCGCCCCCCGACTACGTCGCGGTCGATCCCGATGCGCTGTGGCACGACCCGAGCCACCTCGTGTCGGAGATCCACGCGGCCGCACCCGAGCAGCTGTGCGAGCGGCTGCTGCGACGGCTTCCGCCGGCGCCGATCGCGCCCTCGTCCTGGCGCGAGCTCTTCCTCGCCGCCGACGCCGCCGCGACCCGCGGGATCGCGGAGCTCGTGGACGGCGACGAGGCGCTGCTCGAGCCGCGCGTCGTGCGCGAGCTGGCGGGCCACCTGCCGACCGACGCCCTGCTCTACGTGTCGAACAGCACGCCCGTCCGGGATCTGGATGCCTTCTGGCCCTCGGCTCCGCGCGGCCCGCGCATGCTGTGCAACCGCGGCGCGAACGGGATCGACGGAATGGTCTCCAGCGCGCTCGGCGCCGCAGCGGCGGGCGAGCGCTTCGTCGCGCTGCTGTGCGGCGACCTCGCGCTGCTGCACGACGTCTCGGGCCTGCTCGCGGCCGTGCGCCTGGGTCTGCCGCTGGGGGTCGTCGCGCTCGACAACGACGGCGGGGGGATCTTCTCGGCCCTGCCGGTCGCCGACTCCGCCGATCCCGCGACCTTCACCGAGCACTTCCGCACCCCCCACGGTCACGACCTCGTGGCGCTGTGCTCCGGGGTCGGTGCGGCGTGCACGCGCGTCTCGTCCTGGGAGCACTTCCGCGCGGCGCTGAAGGACGCGGCGAGCGCGGAGCGACCGCACGTGATCGTCGTGCCGACCGACGCCGACGCGAGCCTCGCGCAGCGGCGCGCGGTGGCGGCGCACCTCCACCGTGCCCTCGCCGAGGCCGCGCGATGACGGCCGTCGCGGGCGCGTTCTCCGTGGAGGGTGTCCGCATCGCGATCGGCGAGCGCGGTGCCGGGGAGCCCGTGGCGCTGCTCCACGGATTCGCGGGCAGCGCTCGCGACCTCGCACCGCTCGCGGACCGGCTCGCGTCCCGCCGGCGGGGGATCGCGATCGACCTGATCGGGCACGGCGCCAGCGACGCGCCGCGCGAGCTCGCTCCCTACGCGATGGAGCGCTGCGTCGCCCGGGTGGACGGCGTGCTGGCGGCGGCCGGTGCCCGGCCGGCCCACGTGTTCGGCTACTCGATGGGCGGACGGATCGCACTGGCCCTCGCCGCGATGCGGCCCCGCGCGGTGCGGAGCCTCGCGCTGCTCGGGGCCAGCGCGGGAATCGAGGACGCGCAGGCGCGCGCCGCGCGGCGCCGGGAGGACGACGCCCTCGCCGACCGGATCGAGGCGGAGGGCGTACCCGCCTTCGCCGACCACTGGGCGCGCCTGCCGCTGTTCGCGACCCAGCGCGAGCGGCTGCCCGCGGCGCTGCGGCAAGAGATCCACCAGCGGCGCCTCGCCAACCGCGCCCACGGCCTGGCGAACGCCCTGCGCGGCATGGGCACCGGTGCCCAGCCGGCGCTGCACGCGCGTCTGGCCGGAGTCCGCGTGCCGGTGTGGCTCGGGTACGGAGCCCTCGACGCGAAGTTCGCGGCGATCGCCGGCGATCTCGCCCGGCGCCTGCCCGATGCGCGCCCCTGCGCGATTCCTGCGGCGGGACACGCCGCGCATCTCGAGAACGCGGACGCCGTCGCGGCCGAGCTCGAGCGCTTCCTCGACGAGGTGGAAGCGTCCGAGGTCGCGCGGCATCCCCCCAGGCCGGCGGAGTCTCTCCGCGCGGCGCCAGGAGCCGAACGATGAACACGCGCACTGCCCTTCCCTCCTCCGCCAGCGCGGACTGGAAGATCGTCCGCCCCTACGACGACATCCGCTTCGAACGCACCTCCGACGGGATCGCGAAGATCACGATCTGCCGACCGGAGGTGCGCAACGCCTTCCGCCCGCGCACGCTCTTCGAGCTGATCGACGCCTTCGCGCGCGCGCGGGAGGATCACGAGGTGGGCGTGATCCTGTTCACCGGGGAGGGACCCGACGCCTTCTGCTCGGGTGGCGACCAGAAGGTGCGCGGCAACGCCGGCTACGTGGACGACGAGGGCATCCCGCGTCTCAACGCGCTCGACCTGCAGCGCGTGATCCGCTCGCTGCCGAAGCCGGTGATCGCGCTGGTGGCCGGCTATGCGATCGGCGGCGGTCACGTGCTGCACCTGCTCTGCGATCTGACGATCGCGGCCGAGAACGCGCGCTTTGGCCAGACCGGTCCGCGGGTGGGTAGCTTCGACGCCGGCTTCGGGGCAGCCTATCTCGCGCGGGTCGTGGGTCAGAAGAAGGCGCGGGAGATCTGGTACCTGTGCGAGCAGTACGATGCCCAGGCCGCGCTCGAGATGGGCCTCGTGAACAAGGTGGTGCCGCTGGACGAGCTCGAGGCGGCGGGCGTCGCCTGGGCGCGCCGCATCCTCCAGCACAGCCCGCTCGCGATCCGCTGTCTGAAGGCCGCCTTCAACGCCGACTGCGACGGCCAAGCGGGCCTTCAGGAGCTGGCCGGACACGCGACGCAGCTCTTCTACATGACCGAGGAGGCGCAGGAGGGCCGCGACGCCTTCGTCACCAAGCGAGCCCCCGACTTCGCGCGGTTCCCTTGGCGACCCTGACCGGCGGCGCTCCTCCCGTGAGCGGACGCTGGCGGGCGTGGTGGCTCGCCGCGCGCCCGCGCACCCTCCCGCTCGCGGTGGCTCCGGTGCTGGTGGGAACCGCCGTCGCCCACGCCGAGAGCGGCGTGCGCTGGGGCCCGGCGCTCGCCGCGCTGGCGGGAGCCGTCTGGATCCAGATCGGAGCGAACTTCGCCAACGACGTCTTCGACGCCGAGCGCGGCGCCGACGGCGAGGCGCGCGTGGGCCCGGCTCGTGCCGTGGCGAGCGGATGGCTGACGCCGCGGGCGATGCGCGCCGCGACCGCCGCGGCCTTCGCGTTCGCCGCGGCGATCGGCCTCCACCTCGTCGCCGTCGCCGGCTGGCCGATCGCCCTGCTGGGCGCGGCGGCGATCCTCGCCGGCCTCGCCTACACCGGCGGGCCCTGGCCCCTGGGCTACCACGGTCTCGGGGACGCGGCGGTGTTCCTGTTCTTCGGCGTCGCGGCGGTGTGCGGCACCAGCTACGTGCAAACGCTCGCACCCTCGGCGAAATCGCTCGTCGCCTCGCTCCCGGTCGGCGCGCTCGCCGCGGCGGTGCTCGCGGTGAACAACCTGCGCGACGCCGACAGCGACCGCGCGGTCGGCAAGCGCACGCTCGCCGTCCGCCTCGGCGCGCGCGCCGCCCGCCGGGAGTACGGCGCGCTGGTGATCGGCGCCTTCGCGACGGCGATCCTGTGGGCGGCCCTCGCGGGACGGCCCGCGCTGCTGCTGCCGCTGCTGTGCGCGCCGCTTGCGCGGCGCCTGATCGCTTCGGTGCGCAGCGACTCGGGAGCGGCGCTCAATGCCACGTTGGCCGACACGGCCCGGCTGGCGATCGCCTTCGCGGCGCTGCTCGCGCTCGGGATCGCGCTGTCGTGGTGAGGATCGCGCGCTTTGCGCTGCGCGAGTTCCGCCTGCCCCTGGCCGCGCCGCTGGTCACGGCCCACGGCGCGATCGATCACCGCGAGGGGGTGATCGCCGTGCTCGAGAGCGCGCAGGGCCGAAGCGGCCTGGGCGAGGCCGCCCCGCTGCCGGGCTTCGCGGTCGAGCCGCTCGCCGCGGCGCGGGAGGCGCTGGTGCGCGGCGCGCGCGCGCTGACCCGCCGCACCTTCGCCTCCCTCGACGCCGCCCTCGACGCGGTGCTCATCGAGACGGAGAAGGCCCCCTGTGCGCGGGCCGCCCTCGACACCGCCCTCCACGACCTCGCCGCACGGGAGCGGGGAGTCGGCGTCGCCGAGTGGCTCGCCCGGGCCGAGGGGCGCGCGCCGCGCTCGCGCGTCGCGATCGCCGCCCTGGTCGGCGCGCGCGATCCCCGGGCCGCTGCGCTCGCCGCGCACCAGGCGGTCGCGGACGGCTACCGCGCCGTGAAGCTCAAGATCGGCGCCGGCGACGACGACGAAGCGCGCGTCGCGGCGGTGCGCGCCGTCTGTCCGCCGGCGGTCGCGCTGCGACTCGACGCGAACGCGGCCTGGAGCGAGGCGGAGGCCCTGGACTGGCTGGCGCGGCTCGCGGCCTTCGCGCCGGCCTGGATCGAGCAGCCGGTCGCCTCGCTCGAGGCACTGGCCCGGCTGCGCGCACGCTCGCCGGTCCCGATCGCGGTCGACGAAGGGCTCGCCGACGAAGCCTGCGCCGAACGCGTCGCCGCGGCGCGCGCCGCCGACGGGTGGATCGTGAAGCCGGCGGTCGTCGGCGGTCTGCGCGCCGCCCGGCGCATCGCGGCGCGCGCACACCGGGCCGGCGCGCGCGCGGTGGTGAGCGGATTCCTCGACACCGCCGTCGGCGCCTCCGCGGCGTTGGCCCTGGCCGCCGCGCTCCCCGACGCGCTGCCGGCCGGGCTCGGCCCGGCGCTCGCGCGCGACCTGGCGGAGCGCGCGCCGGTCGAAGATGGCGCGCGACCCGTCCCGCCGGGTCCCGGTCTGGGGATCGCGGCGTGATCGGCGGCGACTGGCTCGCCGAGCGCGCGCGGCGGACACCGCATCGCGTCGCCCTGTGCGAAGGTGGTGCGCAGCTCGACTACGCGGCCCTCGACGCGCGCGCGCAGCTGCTGGCGCACGGCCTGGGCGCGGCGGGCGTCGGCCCGGGCGACCGCCTCGCCGTCTGGCTGGCGGGCGGCGGCGACACCGTCGCGCTGATCCACGCGGCGCGGCGCCGGGGCGCCCTGCTGGTGCCGCTCAACACCCGGCTCCAGCGCGAGGAGCTGGCGTTCCAACTCGCCGACGCCCAGGCGCGGCTGCTGGTCCACGACGCCTCCGCCGAGGTCGCGCTCGCCGCAGCGGCCGGCGTGGGCGTGCCGACGCGCGCGCTCGCCGGGCTCGCGGATCGCTCCGGCGCGCCGCACCCCCGCACCGCCGCCCCGGCCCGCCCGCCCGACGACGGCCGCGCGCCCTCCACCCTCGTCTACACGTCGGGCACCACCGGCCGCCCGAAGGGCGCCCTGCTCACCCCGCACAACTTCCTCGCCAGCGCGACCGCCTCCGCCTTCCATCTCGGCGCGCTGCCCGGCGATCGCTGGCTCGCCTGTCTGCCGCTCTTCCACGTCGGGGGACTCGCGATCGTGTGGCGCAGCGTGCTCTACGGCGCCTCGATCACCGTGCACGCGCGCTTCGACGTCGAGCGGGTGAACCACGCCCTCGACCGCGAGGGCGTCAGCGCGGTCTCGCTCACGGCCACGATGCTCGCGCGCGTGCTCGACGCGCGCGGCGACCGCCCGCCCGCGCCCACTCTGCGCTTCGTTCTGCTCGGCGGCGGGCCGGTCCCGGCGCCGCTGCTCGAGCGAGCGGCGGCGGCCGGGCTCCCCGTGGCGCCGACCTACGGCCTGACCGAGGCCACCTCCCAGGTCGCGACGCGCCCACCCGACGCGTGCGTCCAGGCGGGGCTCGCCCCGCTGCCCGGCACGGAGCTGCGGATCGCCGGCGAGGCCGATCGCTGGCGGGGGGCGGACGAGGTCGGCGAGATCTGCCTGCGCGGGCCGACGGTGATGGCGGGCTACTGGCGCCGAACCGAGGCGACCGCCGAGACGCTGCGCGGGGGCTGGCTGCGCACGGGCGACGTCGGGCGGCTCGACGCGGAGGGGAATCTGCACGTGCTCGACCGGCGCAGCGACCTGATCGTGTCCGGCGGCGAGAATGTGTACCCGGCCGAGGTCGAGGCGGTGCTCCTCGCCCACCCGGCGATCGCCGAGGTCGGCGTCGCCGGCGTGGCCGACCCGGTCTTCGGCTCGCGGCCCGCTGCGTGGTGGGTGGCGCGCCGGGACCGCTCGGCCGACGACGAGGCGCTGCGCCGCTTCTGCCGCGAGCGGCTGGCCGGCTACAAGGTGCCCGTGGCCTTCCACCGGGTGGCCTCCCTGCCGCGCACGGCGGCGGGAAAGCTGCGTCGCCACGCGCTGGCGGCGGGCGGGGCGCCGGGCCCCGAGCCGTCGTAGTCTGGTCCCGGATCGAGGAGGCTCCCGTGGACGCCGTCCCCCTGTTCGCCGTCACGCTCGCGGTCTCCCTGACGGCGATGCTCGCGCTCTGGCTGACCTCCCTCGCCCTGCGCAACGCCAGCATCGTCGACATCTGGTGGGGACCGGGCTTCGCGCTGATCGCCGCCTGCGCAGCGTGGCTCGGTACCGGCGGAGACGGGGCGCGACGCGTCCTGGCGACCGCGGCGGTGACACTCTGGGGTGTCCGTCTAGGTGCCTATCTCTTCTGGCGCAATCACGGCCGCGGCGAGGATCCCCGCTACCAGGCGATGCGACGGCACTGGGGCGCCCGCTTCCCCCTGGTGAGCGCGGCGACCGTGTTCGGCCTCCAGGGCGTACTGATGTGGCTGGTGTCGTGGCCGGTGCAGGCGGTGCACGTCTCGGCGGGCGGGGCGCTCGGAGCGCTCGACGCGCTCGGTGCCGCGCTGGTGGCGCTCGGGCTCTTCTTCGAGACGGTGGGCGACGTCCAGCTCGCGCGATTCCGCGCCGACCCGGCCAGCCACGGCCGCGTGCTCGATCGCGGCCTGTGGCGCTACACCCGGCATCCCAACTACTTCGGCGACTGCTGCGTCTGGTGGGGTCTCTACGCGATCGCGGCGGCCACGCCGCTGGGGCGCTGGACCATTCTCTCTCCGCTGCTCTTGACCGTCCTCTTGCTGCGGGTCTCCGGGGTGGCGCTGCTGGAACGGTCGATCGGGAAGCGCCGTCCCGAGTACGCCGACTACGTGCGCCGCACCAGCGCCTTCCTGCCCCTTCCCCCGCGCGGCTGAGCGCCGCCCGGCGAGCCCCGCGGCCTTTGCGCCGGCCCGGCGAGGAGGCGAGAATCGCCGGATGCACGGGGCGGGCGCGACGCGTCGGGGACAGCGCGGCGTTCGGACCGGAGTGCGGTGTACGCTCGTCCTCCTGTGCGCGATCTCCGCGGCGCTGCTCGTCGCCGCGGATCCGGGCGACGACCTGGTGGCGATCCGCGAGCGGAGCAGCCTGCGCGTCCTGCTGCCGCGTCAGAACGGGACCGAGCACCTGCCGCGCCGAGGCCGGCCGGTCGAGAGCGAACGGGCCTACGCAGCGAAGCTGGCGCGCGAGCTCGGCGTGGCCGTCGAGTGGGTCTACGTCGACACCTTCGACGAGCTGCTGCCCGCGCTGCTGGCGGGACGCGGCGACCTGGTGGTGGACAACCTCACCGTCACCCCTTCGCGGCGCGAGCGTGTCTCCTTCTCCGCACCGGTCGCGGTGGTGCGCCAGCAGATCGTGTGCCGCGCCGACGACGTCCCCCTGCGCGGACCGGCCGACCTGGTGGGTCGCCGGGTGGTGGTGCGCCGCTCCTCCTCCCACTGGGAGACGCTCGAGGCGCTGCGCCGCAAGCACCCGGGC
The DNA here is from genome assembly GCA_964653555.1 of uncultured Spirochaetales bacterium. Classification (GTDB taxonomy): domain Bacteria; phylum Myxococcota_A; class UBA9160; order UBA9160; family SMWR01; genus JAHEJV01. The sequence goes on from CAZZFT010000099.1 coordinate 17,455, forward strand.
ATCGAGCTCGTCGCCGCCCCCGAGGACCTCTCGAGCGGCGAGATCCTCGAGCGCGTCGAGGACGGCGAGTACGACCTCACGCTCGCCGACAGCAATCTCGTGCGCCACGTGCTCGACTACCGTACCGGTCTGCGCGTCGCCTTCGACCTGGATGGGGTGTCGGTGATCGCCTGGGCGATGCGACCGGAGTCCAGCGCGCTGCGCGCCGCCGTCGACGCCTTCCTCACCCGGGTCAGCGTGGCGGCGACCGCCCACGAGCAGTACGTCGGCGATCTGGAGGGACTGCGGCGGCGCGGCATCCTGCGCGTCCTCACGCGGAACAACGCCGCCAACTACTACATCTGGAACGGGCAGCTGATGGGCTTCGAGTACGAGCTCGCGCGCGAGTTCGCGCGCCGTCAGGGGCTCCAGCTCGAGATCGTGGTGCCCCCCTCGAACGCCGACCTGCTGCCCTGGCTCCGCGAGGGACGGGGCGATCTCGTGGCCGCCTCGCTGCCGGTCAGTCGCGAGCGGGAGGAGGGCGAACACGTCGTGTTCTCGCGTGCGACGAACCAGGCCACCCAGGTGATCGTGTCGCGGACCGACGCGCCCCCGATCGAGAGCGCCGCCGACCTCGCCGGCCGCACGCTTTCCGTGCGGCGGGACGGACACGCCCGGCGCACCCTCGAGGCGCTGCGCGCGAGCGGAGTGGCGGTCGCCATCGACGAAGTGCCCGACGAGCTCGAGACCGAGGAGATCATCGAGGGCGTCGCCAACGGCGACTACGACCTCACCCTGGCCGACAGCCACATCGTCGACATCGAGCTCACCTGGCGCGACGACGTGCGCGCCGCGCTCTCGCTCGGCGAGCCGATCGA
>CAZZFT010000100.1:0-17814 GCA_964653555.1 uncultured Spirochaetales bacterium
CTCGCGCGACCCGATCGAGCCCGAGACGATCAACCGCTCCATCGCACGCGTCATTCCCACGTAGCAGAGGCGGCGCTCCTCCTCGAGGCCCGACTCGTCGCGCAGCGCCCCCGCGTGCGGGAAGATCCCCTCCTCCATCCCTACGAGGTAGACGATCGGATACTCGAGACCCTTCGCCGAGTGCACGGTCATCAGGGACACCCGGTCGCCCTGGCTGTCGTACTGGTCGACGTCGGACACGAGAGCCACCTGATCGAGGAAGAGCTCGAGCTCGCTGCGCTGGTCGTCGGGCACCTCGGCGTTGACGCGGTGGAAGTCCTCGGCGGCGGCGATCAGCTCGCGCAGGTTCTCGAGCCGGCTCTCGGCCTCGAGCCCGCCCGCCCGCTCCCGGGCCGCCAGATAGCCCCAGCGAACGAGGGCGAAGGCCAGAGCACGGGCGGGCGCCGCGTCGGGCACCTCCTCTCCGAGCTCCTCGAGCAGGCGGAAGAAGCGGCGGATCTTCACCGCGGCGCGCGCGCCCTCCTCGGTCTCGGCGTAGCGGCGCAGCCCCTCGAGCAGCGTCACCCCGTCGCGCGCAGCCAGCGCCTCGGCGCGCTCGAGGCTGGTCTTGCCGATGCCCCGGGTCGGCTTGTTGACGATCCGCCGCAGCGCGGCGGCGTCGGCCGGGTTCAGCACCAGGCGCAGGTAGGCGAGGGCGTCCTTCACCTCGGCGCGGTCGTAGAAGCGCACGCCTCCCACCACGACGTAGGGCACGTCGTACTTCAGCAGCTCTTCCTCGAACACGCGCGACTGTGCGTTGGTGCGGTAGAAGATCGCGCACTCGCGGTGGAGGCGGTCGTCCTCGCGCACGAGCGAGAGGATCTCGCGCACCACCACCTGCGCCTCCTCGCGGTCGTCGCCGGCTTCGAAGAGGCGGATCGCCTCGCCGCCCTCGCGCTCGGTGAAGAGCTCCTTGCGCCGACGGGCCACGTTGTTCGTCACCACGCCCGTCGCCCCGGTGAGGATGGGCTGGGTCGAGCGGTAGTTGCGTTCCAGCTTCACCACCACCGCGCCCGGATGGTCGCGCTCGAACTCGAGGATGTTCGCGATGTCGGCGCCGCGCCACGCGTAGATCGACTGGTCCGGATCACCCACGACGCACAGGTTGCCGTGCTCCGAGGTGAGCTGCTGAACCAGGCGGTACTGGACGCGGTTGGTGTCCTGGTACTCGTCCACCAGAACGTACTGCCAGCGCCGCCGGTAGTGGGCCAACACCTCGGGAAAGCGGTCGAAGAGGTCGACCGTCTTCAGCAGCAGGTCGCCGAAGTCGAGGGCAGAGGCGTCGGCCAACAGACGCTGGTAGGTGGCGTAGAGCTCGGCGGCCTGCTCCGCTTCCAGGTCTAGGGCGGACCGTGCCGCCTCCGCGGGATCGGCTCCGGCGTTCTTCCACTGGTCGATGCGCCAGCGCAGCCGGCGCGGGTCGACCCGCTTCGGATCGAGGCCGTGTCGCGCCAGCGCCTGCTTCACCAGCGCGAGGCTGTCCGCCTCGTCGTAGATGGCGAAGCCGCGCGAGACGCCGAGGTGTCCGACGTCGCGCCGCAGGATGCGCACGCACAGCGAGTGGAAGGTCGAGAGCCAGACTCCTGCGGCATCGCTGCCGAGCAGCTTCTCGACGCGCTCGCGCATCTCGCCGGCGGCCTTGTTGGTGAAGGTGACGGCGAGGATTCCCTCGGCCGCGATCCCGCACACCCCGATCAGGTAGGCGATGCGCTGGGTCAACACGCGCGTCTTGCCGCTGCCGGCCCCCGCGAGCACCAGGAGCGGTCCTTCGGTGGTGACGACAGCTTCGCGTTGCTCGGGGTTCAGACCCTCGAGGACCGTTTCAGCGAGCAAGTGAGGGGTCCTTCTCCGTCGGAGGAGGCCGGGGGAGGGGGAGGCGCAGGGTACCCGCTCGCGGGTCCGGACTCAACGCGCGCGGCCGTGTCGGCCGCGCGCAACCCGCCGGTCAACCCGCGCGAGCGCGCTGCCGATATCGCCACCAGGGCCCGGAGGCACGACGACCGCGATGGACGCGAACGAGGCGGCGGGAAGAGGACGCACCGTCCTGATGCTGGGCGGGGGGCGCAATCAGTGGGCCGGACTCGCCGCGGCCCGCCGGCTCGGCCTGCGCATCGTTCTAGCCGACAACGTGGAGCACCCGTACGCCGCGCGTCTGGCCGACGCGATCCACGTCCTCGACCTCGGCGACGCCGCGGAGTGCCTGCGGATCGCCCGCGAGGCCGCCGTCGACGGCGTGTTCTCGATGGCCGCGGACTATCCGGTGCCCACCTGGGCCGCGCTGTGCGATGCCCTCGGTCTTCCGGGGATCACGCCGGCCGCGGCCCACCTGGCGACCGACAAGGCGGCGATGCGCGGAGCCCTCGCTGCCGCCGGCGTGCCGGTGCCGCGCTGGACCCCGGTGTCCGAGCCGTCCCGGCTGACGGGCGCGGCGGCCGGGCACTCCGGGGCGATCGTGGTCAAGCCCGCGCGCAGCAGCGGCAGCCGCGGCGTGACCCGCGTCGACGCAGGCGACCGCCGCGCCCTCGAGCGCGCCTACGCGCGCGCCAGGAGCGCGGGAGGCGCGGGAACCGTGCTGCTCGAGAAGTACGTGGAGGGCCCCGAGGTGTCGGTGGAGACCCTGACCTGCTGCGGCGAGACCCGGGTGATCGCCGTGACGGACAAGACCACCACCGGGGCTCCCTACTTCGTCGAGGTCGGGCACGCCCAGCCCTCGGCGCTGCCGGACCGCGTCCAGGACGACCTGCGCGCGGTGGCGGTCGCCGCCGTGGCGGCACTCGGGATCGACACGGGCCCGTGTCACGTGGAGATTCGCATCGGACCCGGCGGCCCTGCGGTGATCGAGCTCGGCGCGCGGCTGGGCGGCGGCTTCATCGCCGCCGAGCTGGTCCCCCGCTCGACGGGAGTCGACCTGGTGGAGGCCTCGCTGCGCCTCGCGCTCGGCGAGACGGTCCAGCCGAAGCCCACCGCCCGCGGAGGCGCGGCGCTGCGCTTCCTCGAGCCCGAGCCCGGCGTCCTGCGCGCGATCACGGGGGTGGACGAGGCGCGCAAAGCCCCCGGCGTCGTCGACGTGCAGGTGTGGTGCGAGGTGGGACAACGGATCGCCGAGCTGACCGACGCGACCGCCCGGGTCGGCTACGTGCTCGCCGAGGCCGACGACGCGCCCACGGCGGCGCGGCTCGCCGCGAACGGCCGCGATCGGATCGGAATCGAGACCCGCCGTGCCTGAGGAAGCGTCGATGAGGGCGCCCGCGATCCGCTTCGATTCGCTGGTCCACGCGAGCGCCGACGGCAGCTGGCAGCAGCGGCCGGCGCCTCACGCCAGCGAGGCGCGCCTGCTGCGCGAGCTCGACATCGCCGGCGCCGACCGCGCCTGCCTGGTGGCGATCGCCGACGTGGTCGCGAACGAGGTCGTCGCCGCGATCCATCGCCGTCATCCGGATCGCTTCGTGCCGATCGCCTCCACCCATCCCTGTCGGGCGACGGGCGCGAAAGCGGTGCTGCGAGCCGTCGCCGAGATCGCCGACGCGGGCTTCGCCGGCCTGAAGCTGCACCCGCGGCTCGGCGGCTACGACCCCCTGGACGAGCGCTGCCTGGCCGCAATCGAGGCCGCGGGCGATCGCGGACTGCCGGTGTTCCTCGACACGCTGTTCCGCCAGCCCGGTCGCGCGACGCGCGCGGCGGCCGACGTCGTGGACGCCATCGTCAACGCCTGCCCGGGAACGCGGATCGTCCTGCTGCACGGGGGAGGCTCCTCGGTGCTCGATCTCTTCGAGCTGGTGCGCATGCACGCCTCGCTGCTGCTCGACGTCTCCTTCACCCTGCTGCGCTACGAGGGCAGCTCGGTCGATCTCGACCTCGCGTTCCTGTGCCGCGGCCTCGATCAGCGCTTGGTCGCCGGCTCGGACTTCCCCGATTACACGCCCTCGCAGGCCTTCGCGAAGCTCGAGCGCCTGACCGCCGATCTCCCCGAGGCGAAGCGGGAGCGCATCTTCGGCGGCAACCTCGAGGCCCTGTTCGCGGACTGGAAGGGGATGGCGCGATGAGGGGGAACGCGCGATGAACCCGAGCGATCGCGCGGCCTACGCGGCCCGGTACCGGGAGCGGCTCGCCCGCTACGGCCACGATCCTCGCACGCTCGGCTGGATGAACGGACGCCAGGCGCTGCGCTTCGACTCCCTGCTCTCCGCCTGTCCGCTCGAAGCCGTGGGCGCGATCCTCGACGTGGGCTGCGGCTTCGGCGATCTGTCCGCCCACCTGCGCGCCCGGGGCTGGCGGGGACGCTACACGGGCATCGACTTCATCCCCGACCTGATCGAGGTCGGGCGCAAGGCCCATCCCGACGCCGATCTGCGCGTGGCCGACGTCGCCGACCTGGGGGGTGAAGAGTTCGACCTCGTCCTCGCGTCGGGGATCTTCAACGCTCCGCTCGTCCACGAGGACTCCTGGCAGCACCTGTCCGAGACGCTCGCCGCGATGTTCCAACGCTGCCGTGTCGCGGCGGCGAGCGACTTCCTCTCCTCCTACGTGGACTACCGGGACCCCGGCATCCTCTACACGTCACCGGAGCGGGTCTTCTCCCTGGCGAAGTCGCTGACGCGGCGCGTGCGGCTCCTGCACGACTACCTGCCCTTCGAGTTCGCCGTGGCGCTCTACCGGGACGACACGGTGAGACCCGGCGCCCGGTTCCGCGCGATCACGGGGCCGGAGTAACCGGCGGCCCGGCCGCTCGCCTCATCGAAGGTCGCGGCGTCGACGACGTAGAGGGGACGCTGTTTCGTCTGGTCGAAGATGCGTCCGATGTAGATTCCGATCAGACCCAGGTTCATGATGATCAGGCCGCCGAGCAGGTAGAGGGAGACGATCACGCTCGTCCATCCCTCGACGGTGATCCCGTAGACGAGCTTCAGGTAGACGTAGCGGCCGGCCATCGTCAGCGAGATCAGGAAGATCGCGAAGCCCAGCCGCACGGAGAGCACGAGCGGCTTGTTCGAGAAGGCGATCATCGCGTTCGAGGCCAGAGCGGCGCGGCGCAGCAGGGTGTAGGTCGACTCGCCGGCATGGCGAGGAGCGTGCTCGACCTCGACGGTCGCCGTCGGAAAGCCCAGCCACTGGATCATTCCCCCGAAGAACCGCTGCTGCTCTCCCATGCGCCGGAAGGCCTGCACGACCTTCCGCGACAGGATGCGGAAGGACCCGATGGCGGGGTCGCTGCGCGTGCCGGCGAGCCAGTCGAAGGCCCGGTAGAACCACCGGGAGCTGATCCGGTCGCGCGCCGGGTGCCGGCGCGACAGCCGGCGCGCGAGCACGACGTCGAAGCCCTCGGCGGCCTTCGCGTACAGCCTGTGGATCTGCTCGGGCGGGTCCTGGAGATCGCAGTCGAGGATCACGACCCAGTCGCCGTTGGCGAGGTCGAGCCCCGCGGTCAGGGCGTGGTGCTGGCCGAAGTTCCGGCACAGTCGCAGCCCGCGGATGCGCGGATCGGCCGCGGCCTCCCGGACGATCGCATCCCAGGAGCCGTCGCCGCTGCCATCGTCGACGTAGATGACCTCGAAGTCCTCGGAGATCTCCCCCAGCGAAGCGACCAGTCGCCGCGTCAGCTCGCCGACGCACGCCTCGGCGCGGTAGACGGGAACGACGGCGGAGAGATGGGGCACGGGCGAGGGCTCTCGTCGGGGGGCGGTGGACGACCCCTGGATCGACCGCCCGGGCCCGCCCCGAGAGCCCGATCGCCGCGGCGCCCCAGTGGCGTGTTGAAACCACCCCTGTCCTCGGCGAGGGCGTCGTTCAGCCGGTCCGCGACCGCGCCGATGGAGGAAGCGCGCCTGGGCACTGGGGCCCCGCCGCCAGCGACGGTCTGGGATGGATCGCATTCCCTTCAACAAGCCCTTCATCGTGGGCAAGGAGCTGCACTACGTGTCGCGGGCCGTCCTCGACGGCCAGCTCGCCGGCAACGGGGCCTTCACGCGGCGCTGCGAGCGGTGGCTGGAGGAGCGGACCGGCGCACCGCGCGTGCTGCTGACCCACTCCTGCACCGCGGCGCTCGAGATGGCGGCGCTGCTCTTCGACGTGCGCGAGGGCGACGAGGTGATCGTGCCCTCCTTCACCTTCGTTTCGACCGCGAACGCCTTCGCCCTGCGCGGCGCGCGGCTGCGCTTCGTCGACATCCGCGAGGACACGCTCAACCTCGACGAGGATCGGCTCGCCGAGGTCGTCGGCCCGGACACGAAGGTGATCGTGCCGGTGCACTACGCGGGCGTCGGCTGCGACATGCCGCGCATCCTGGCGATCGCGCGCCGCTGCGGCGCCCGGGTCGTGGAGGACGCCGCCCAGGCCGTGGACTCGACCTATCAGGGCCGTCATCTCGGAACCTTCGGCGAGCTCGGATGCTTCAGCTTCCACGAGACCAAGAACTTCATCTGCGGCGAGGGCGGCGCCCTGCTCGTGAACGACGAGCGCTTGCTCGAGCGCGCAGAGGTCCTGCGGGAGAAGGGCACCGACCGGGCGAAGTTCTTCCGCGGCGAGGTGGACAAGTACACCTGGGTCGACCTCGGGTCCTCCTACGTTCCCTCCGAGCTCAACGCGGCCTTCCTTTTCGCCCAGCTCGAGGAGGCCGAGGCGATCACCTGCCGGCGCAACGCCATCTTCGCGCGCTACCGCGTGTCCCTCGCCCCGCTCGAAGAGGCCGGTCTGCTGCGTCTGCCCGGGCTTCCCGAGGGCGCCCGGGGCAACGGCCACATGTTCTACGTGATCGCGTCGTCCAGCGTCGAGCGCAACCGGATCCTCCACGCCCTCGACAAGATGGGAATCCACGCGGTCTTCCACTACGTGCCCCTGCACAGCTCGCCGATGGGCCGCAAGCTCGGCTATGCGCCCCAGGATCTCCCGGTCACCGAGGACCTGGCCGCGCGCCTGATCCGCCTGCCCTGCTACTACGAGCTCGGAGAGGACGAGCAGGACCGCGTGATCGACGCGCTCTTCGACGTCGTGGAGGGCTAGTGCTCGGGCTCGCGGCCCTGGTACTCGCCCTCTACCTGGCGCCCTTCCTGCTGTGGGGACAGGACGCCTACGTCCTGATCCACGACAATCTGGACTCGAACTTCGTCTACTACCGGATCCTGGCCTCGAGCGGGCTCGTGCTGGCGCCGGGCGACACGGCGATTCCGAACATGCTCGGCGGGATTCCACGAGGCCTGTTCCCTTCCGAGTTCGACGTGCAGCTGTGGCTGTACCTGGGCTTCGAGCCGTTCACCGCCTACGCCCTGAATCAGGCCCTGATGCGCGCGGTGGCGCTGGTGGGGATGTACCTCCTGCTCCGGGACCACGTGCTGCCACGCGAGCAGCCGGGCCGCGAGACGATCTGCGCCGCCGCCGCGCTCTCCTTCGCGTTGCTCCCCTTCTGGCCGAGCGGGGGCCTCAGTATCGCGGGCCAGCCGCTCCTCCTGCACGCCTTCCTGCAGATCCGCCGCAGCGGGGGCCGCGCCATCGACTGGGCGGTCGTGCTGCTCGTGCCCTTCTACTGCTATCTGGTCTTCGCCTCCGTCTTCGTGCTGGCGGCGCTCGGCCTGTTCGCGCTGGCGGACGCGGTGCGGGAGCGCCGGATCCACCGACGGCTGTGGCTGGCGATCTCCCTACACACCGGCGTCCACGTGCTCGTGAACTACCGGCTGTTCCTCTCCATGGTCGTCGGCTCGGACTTCGTCTCGCACCGCACCGAGTTCGCCCTCGACTCGAAGACCTTGCCGGCCGCGCTCTCCACCGTCCGCCGGCTGCTGCTGGACGGCCAGTACCACGCTGCACCCGGCCAGGCCCCGGTGATGATCGTGTGTGCGCTGCTCGCCGGGGTCCTCGGCTGGAAGCGCCGGGAGCTGCGGCGGCCCTTCGCCGCCTGCGCCCTCGCGATCGCGGGGATCTCGGTCTTCAGCGGCCTCTACTCCTGGGAGGCGGTCGCTCCGCTGCGCCGGCTCCTGTCCCTGGGCGTGGGCTTTGCCGCCGACCGCGTCTACACCCTGCTCCCGATCCTGTGGGGCGTGGTCTTCGCCCTCTCCCTCGCCGTCCTGTGGAGCGCCCTGCCCCGGGGCCGGGCCGTGGTGGGCGCGTTGGCGTCGCTGCAGGCGCTGGCGATGTTCCTGCAGAGCGACCTGGTGGAAGAGATGCAGGGCGCCCGCATCAGCTTCCGCGCGTTCTACGCCGAGGACCAGTTCGCACAGATCCGGCGCGAGATCGGCCGCCCCCTCGAGAGCTACCGCGTGGTGAGTATCGGTCTGCATCCCGCGGTGGCGCTCTACAACGGCTTCTACACCGCCGACGGCTACTACCCCAACTATCCCCTCGCCTACAAGAAGGCACTGCGCGCGCTGATGCGGGAGGAGCTCGCGAAGGATCCGGCGCTCGCTCACTACTACGACGGCTGGGGGAGCCGCGCCTACGTGTTCTCCGCCGAGCTCGGCCGCCACTACCTCTTCGACGTCCACAGCTCCGGAGCGATCCGCGACTTGCGGCTCGATCCCGCCTCGATGCGCGCGCTCGGCGTCGACTACGTGCTGTCGGCCGTGCCGATCGAGGCACCCGAGCGCTCGGGACTGGTCTTCCGCCGCCGCTTCACCCATCCCGACTCGGCCTGGCGGATCGATCTCTACGAACGCGTTCCCGGACCGGGCACCGAAACCGCGTATACTGCGGCCCCATGGAGCCCCATCTCCCGCCGGTCGGGCGCGAGCCCTCGGAATCGGTCTGGAACGTCGCCAACGTCGTCTACGGACTCCACACCTTCGCCATCGTCGTCGGCATCGCCGGCTCGGCGACGGTGATCGGAAGCTTCGTCGGCAGCGTCCCTTCGATCCTGGCCGTGATCCTCAACTACGCCAAGCGCGGCGACGCGCGCGGAACCTGGCTCGAGTCCCACTACAGCTGGCAGATCCGGACGTTCTGGTTCGCGATCCTGTGGGTGATCGTCGCCTTCGTCCTGACGATCACGCTGATCGGCATCCCGATCGCGGTGGTGATCCTGGTCGCGATCACCGCCTGGCTCGTCTACCGGATCGGCCGCGGCTGGCTGCGCCTCCGCGACCGAAGGCCGATGTACGTGTGAGCGCGGCGCGCCGCGCTCAGGGCGCGCTCGTCTCCTCCACGGCGTAGAGCACCAGGGGCTCGGCGACCCCCTTCACCGGCGTCGCGGGAAGCGGCTTCAGCACCACGCGCGGGTCGAGCCGCTCCCGCAGCGACTCGGTGAGCAGGATCCCGGTGCCGAGCGTCCGGGTGAGATCCTGGACCCGTGCGGCCAAGTTGACGGTGGGGCCGACGAAGGCGAACTGCTTCAGATCGGCGCTTCCCACCAGCCCGGCCACGCCGCTGCCGCGGTGCAGCCCGATCCCCACCCCGAGCTCGGGCAACCCCTCGGCCGCGAGCGTGCGGTTGTAGTCGGCGAGCGAGGCGCGCATCGCCAGTGCGGCGCGCACCGCGTCGTCGACCTGCCAGGGATTGGGCGCGTGAACGCCGAAGAAGGCGAGAATCCCATCGCCGACGAAGGTGGAGACGTGGCCGCGGTGCTCCGCGATCGCGTCGCTCATGCGCTCGAAATATCCATTGAGGATGCGCACGAGCACGGTGGGTTCGACGCGCTCGGCCAGCTCGGTGAAGCCCACCAGGTCGGCGAACAGCACCGTCGCCTCCTTCTTCTCGCCGCGATCGCTGAGCCCCTCGGCGATCACCCGTTCGATCACCTCGTCGGGTGCGAAGCGCGAGAACGCGAGCTGCAGGTTCTGCAGCTCGCGCGAGGCCAGCTCGAGCCGTCCGCGCAGGCGCAGCACCTCCTTGCGCGCGTGCCACCAGAAGGCCCCGCCGAGGCACGCCACCGCGGCGGCGACGGCGAGGACGAGGCCCATCAGCAGCCGCCGATCACGGCGCCCATCCGACACACCAGGTTGGCGAGCGAGATCACTGCCACGACCTCGACCAGCTCCTCGCGCGTCAGCGCGTCGGCCACCTCGCGGGTGCGCCGCTGGATCGGGGCGGGCTGGCCGTACCTCACCGTGTCGCGCGCGAAGGGGAAGACGAGAGCCTCCAGCGGAGACAGGGACGGCGAGGAGAGATGAGCGACGACGAAGGAGGCCTCCTCCTCGGCCACGCCCTCGGCCGCGGCGAGTCGCAGCGCCTCCTGCTCGGAGTGCGTGCAGCCGAGGGCGCGCGCCACGATCGCGAACATCAGCGCCTTCGTGCGAGCCGGCACGACTGCCGAGGCGAAGGCGTCGCGCATCGCGGCTTGCAGCGAGATGGCCATCGGCAGCCCGTCGAAGGCGAGGACGACGGCGGCGAAGGGTCCGCGCGTCTGCTCCTCCCGCAGGGTCATGGGCTCGGCGCTCCCGATCAGCCTGCGCATCCAGGGTCCGATCACGGGCTGCGCCAGCACCGCCAACGGATGATGCGCGAGCATCTCCACACGCTGGGGCGGTAGCGCCAGGAGCGTCGACAGGCGGTTGAAGAACACGAACAGCCCGACGTGCGAGACGAGCTCCGCGACCGCGCTGGGGTCGAAGCCCGCGCCGCGCAGGGCCCTCAGATCGGAGGGTCCGACGAGCGGGTTCGAGCGCGACAACCGCCGGGTGAAATCGAGCGCCGCGCGCTCCTTCGGCTCCAGATCTCCGGTGTGGAGGAGCTGCTCGAGACGCGCGATGTCGCGGTTCGGGTATCCCACCCCGCGCATCATCGCCCGGTGGACCGCATAGCAGTAGCGGCAGGAGTTGTCCTGACTGACCGCGAGGCCGACCAGGTTGGCGAGACGCTGGGACATCTTCACGCGATGACGCAGGTCGTGGTTGAAGCGCGCCACCGCTGACGCCACCCATTCGGGAGACCCGAAGTAGGCGACGGTCGAGCCGACGAAGCCCGACTCGCGGCGGATCCGGCGCTCGAGCGCGCGGTCCGGCCGCGGCTCGATCAGGCACGCCTCCCACTCGAGGTCGCGCATCGCGAGCTCGCGGGTGCTCATCGCTCCGCGGGAGGGAGCGCCGTCCGGCGGCTCGCGATGCGTCCCATGGGCAGAGAATACTCCGGGCGGCGAACGACGCCGCTAAGATCTGGAACCGATGGGCGCCATCGACGCAGCCATCGTCGCCGTCTTCGTCCTCTACGCCCTGGGGTCCGGATTGCGGCACCGACGCGCCGCCTCGCGTGGTCTCGAGGACTACTTCCTCGCCGGTCGCACGCTCTCGGGCTGGCAGGCGGGGGCCAGCATGGCGGCCACGCAGTTCGCGGCGGACACGCCACTGGTGGTGGCCGGGATCGTCGCGACGCGCGGCGTCTTCCCGCTCTGGCAGCTGTGGAGCTACGGCCTCGCCTTCCTCCTGCTGGGGTTCCTGTTCGCGCCCTGCTGGCGACGGGCGCAGGTGCTGACCGACGCCGAGCTGAGCGAGCTCCGCTACGGCGGGCGCGCAGCCGCCTGGCTTCGCGCGATGCGGGCGGTGCTGTACGGGACACTCTTCAACTGCGTCGTGCTCGCGATGGTGCTCTTCGCGAGCACGCTCTTCGCCGAGCAGTTCCTGCACTGGCACGCATGGCTTCCGCCGGACCTGTTTGCGCCCGTCCGTTCGCTGGTCGAGGTCGTGGGGGTCCCTCTCACCCGAAGCGTCGCGTCGAGCACGGACGTATGGACCGTTTCCACGGACAACCTGATCTCGATCGCCCTCGTCACGGCGGTCACCCTCGCCTACTCCACCAGCGGCGGTCTGCGCAGCGTGGTCGCCACCGACGTCGTGCAGCTCGCGATCATGCTCGTCGCCACGGCCTGCTTCACGGTGCTCGCCGTCCGCGCGGCGGGCCCCGACCTGACGTCCGCGCTACACGCGCGCTTCGACGCGGCGAGGAGCGACGTCCCGACCGCGAGGCAGCTGCTCGCGCTGGGGCCGATCGGCGCACGCGACGCATCCTGGGGGCTTGCGGCGGTGTTCGCGCTGCAGTGGCTCCTGCAGCGCAACGCCGACGGGACGGGCTATCTGGCCCAACGCGTGATGGCGTGCCGCAGCGACGTGGAGGCATGTCGGGCGGCGGTCGTCTTCTCCTACCTCCAGATCGTGCTGCGCAGTCTGCTGTGGGTGCCACTCGCGCTGGCGCTGCTGCTGCTCGTCCCTTCCGAGCCCGGGCTCCAAGGCGCCGATCTCGTGCTCGACCGCGAGCGGAGCTTCGTGCGCGCGATGCCCGCGCTGCTTCCCGCGGGCCTGCTCGGCCTGATGCTCACCGGGATGTTCGCGGCGCTCGCCTCGACCGTCGACACCCACCTCAACTGGGGCGCTTCCTACTGGGCGAACGATCTGTTCCGGGGTGTCGTTGCCGAGCGGTGGCTGGGGCGCGAGCCTTCCCAGCGGTCGCTCGTCCGGGTCGCGCGCTTCGCGAACGCGGCGCTTCTGGCCCTCTCCTTGCTGATCATGACCCAGCTCGACTCGGTCCAGTCGGCGTGGAAAGCGAGCCTCGTTCTCGGTGCGGGCATGGGACCGCCGATGATCCTGCGCTGGCTCTGGTGGCGAATGAACGCCTGGGGCGAGCTGGCCAGTCTCGCGATCTCCGCGCTGCTCGCACCGGTGGCGATCCTCGGCCTCGAGGGCGAGGCGCTGCGGATGGCGGTAGTCGCGATCGTCTCCGTGGGGGGCTGCGTCGCCGTCTCGCTCGCGACCGCCCCCGAGGACGCCGAGCACCTGCAGCGTTTCTTCGAGAGGGTCCGGCCGCCGGGCTGGTGGGGCCCGGTGGCGAACGCCGCCGGCCGCGACCGGCACGAACCCCTCCGCGCCCTCGGCGACGCGCTGCTCCGCACCGCCGCCGCAGCGGTCAGCCTCTTCGCGTGTCTGGTGGGGTTGCTGTGGCCGCTGCTCGGCGGCTCCGCGCTCGTCGCGGGCGCGATGCTGATCGCCGCCGCGCTCGCGGTCCCGTTCTGGAGTCCTCCGCTCCGCCGCAACGCCCGACGCGGCTGAGCGGCCGGCCTCGGGCAGTCGTCCGCAGAAGCCGCCGCCCTCGCCGCGCACTCAGTCCAGAAGATCGCGGATCACCTTCCCCGCGGCCTCACCGGCCGCTCCCCCGAGCTCCTTCTCCACCCACCGCTGCGCCTCCCCGCTGGCGGCGACCGCGGCGACCTTGCGCAGCAGGAGCTGTGAGACCTTCTTCCCGATCTCCCCGCTCGTCCCCGAGATGCCGGAGGCGGTGAAGGCCGGCAGATCGAGTCGGTCGGTCTTCTCTTCGCCGGGGCGCGCGAGCACCACGCTGCCCCCGGTGAACTCCAGCTGGTCGATCTGGAACCTCTGCGACTGCGCCTTGCCGGATTCGGGGGCGGCCGGCTGGTCGGCCACGTGATCGAGGATGCGCTGGACGTTCGAGCTGCCGCGCTCGGTGAACTCGACCCGCGCCAGGGGATCCGCGATCCGCACCTGGGGCAGATGGATCGCCCCGCTCCCCAGCGAGTTCGCGTCGAGGGCGAGGTGCACTTCGTCCAGCCGGAACGCGTCCTCGCTCGAGAAGCCTTCCGGATTGCCCACGCGGACGTCGCGGACCGTGCCCGTGCCTTCGCGGAGCGAGATCTCCACCGAGCCGACCGATACGGGAACCCCGAGCAGACGCGTTCCCTCGCTCTCGATCGTCCGCGCGACGATCGCGTCGAGCGAGAGCAACAGATATGCCACCCCGGCGGCCGCGAGGACCAGCAGGACCAGCACGCCGCCAACGATCCAGCGTCGCGTCATCGTTCGACCCTCCAACCGTGCCCCCGGGGGCGAGCAGCCGAGAGGATAGTCGACGAGGACGCGCGCGACCGCCGGGCCGCCGCAGTCCTCACTCCACCGTCACGCTCTTCGCCAGATTGCGCGGCTGGTCGACGTCGGTGCCCTTGAGCACGGCGACGTGATAGGCGAGCAGCTGGAGAGGAACGGTGACGAGCACCGCGGTGAGGAACTCTCCCAGGTCGGGGACGTAGACGACGTCGTTCGCCTTGGTCGCGATCGAGTCGTCGCCTTCGCTCGCGATCGCGATCACCATGCCGTCTCGTGCCCGCACCTGCTCCAGGTTGGAGATCACCTTGTCGTAGATCGGGCTGCGGTTCGCGATCACGACGACGGGCATCAGCTCGTCGATCAGCGCGATCGGCCCGTGCTTCATCTCGCCCGCGGCATAGGCCTCGGCGTGGATGTAGGAGATCTCCTTGAGCTTCAGCGCTCCCTCGAAGGCGATCGGCACCATGACGCCGCGGCCGAGGTAGAGGAAGTCGCGCGAGTGCATGTACTTCTGCGCGATCGCCCGGACCGACTCGTCGACCTGGAGCGTGCGCTCCACCAGACGGGGCAGGCGCATCAGCTCCTCGAGGCGCAGCCGGCCCTGCTCCGGCGAGAGGCGGCCCTGCGCGAGGCCGAGCTTCACGGCCAGCATGTAGAGCGCCACCACCTGGGTGGTGAATGCCTTCGTGCTCGCAACGCCGATCTCCGGCCCGGCGTGGGTGTAGAGCACGTCGTGGCTCTCGCGCGCGATCGTCGCGTCGCGCACGTTGCAGATCGAGAGCACGCGCGAGCCCTGACGCTTCGCCTCGCGCAGCGCCGCCAGCGTGTCGGCCGTCTCCCCCGACTGGGAGACCGGGATCGCCATCACGCCGCCGCCCAGGATCGGGCTGCGGTAGCGGAACTCGCTGGCCAGATCGACATCGCAGGGTATGCCGGCGAGCTGCTCGATCATGTACTTGCCCACCAGACAGGCGTGCCAGGCGGTGCCACAGGCGACGAGTGCGACCCGCTGGATCGCGGCGACGCGTTCGGGGGAGAGATCGATCCCGTCGAGATCGAGGTCGCCCTCGTTCTCCAGGATCCGGGTCCCGATCGTGTCGGCGATCGCCCGCGGCTGTTCGAAGATCTCCTTCTGCATGAAGCGGTCGTAGCCGCCCTTCTCCGCCGACACCGGATCCCACTGGATCGCGCGCGGCTCACGGTCGATCGGGCGGCCCTCGCCGTCGAGCACCTGCACCGAGTCCTCGGAGAGCACCGCGAACTCGCCGTCCTCGAGGAAGAGCATCTGCCGCGTGTAGGGCAGGATCGCCGGGATGTCGCTGGCGAGGAAGTTCTGCTTCTCGCCGAGGCCGAGCACGATCGGGCTTCCACCCTGCTTCGCCACGACGATGTGCTCCGGATCGGTCTCCGAGAGCACCCCGAAGGCGTAGGAGCCGACTACGCGCCCGCAGGCCTGGCGCACCGCGGTCACGAGATCGCTGCCGGCGCGCAGCCGCGCGTCGATCAGATGGGCGATCAGCTCCGTGTCCGTGTCCGACTCGATGCGGTGTCCGTCCGCCTCCAGCTCGGCGCGCAGCTCCCGGTAGTTCTCCATGATGCCGTTGTGCACGACCACCACCGAGCCCGCCTTGTGGGGGTGCGCGTTGCGCTCCGAGGGCTTGCCGTGGGTGGCCCAGCGCGTGTGACCGACGCCGACTCGGCCTGTCAGCGGCCGATCGCGCAGGGCGGCCTCGAGATTGCTCAGCTTGCCGACGGCGCGGCGGATCTCGATCGCGCCGCCCGAGAACATCGCGATTCCCGCCGAGTCGTAGCCGCGGTACTCGAGGCGTCGCAGCCCGTCCAGGATCACCTGCTGGGCGTCGCCTCCGCGTCCGATCGTGCCGACGATTCCGCACATGTTCGCTCTCCGGGGTCCGCTATTCGCGCTTTCGTCGGCGCGCGACCCAGCCTTCGACGTTGCGCTGCCGGGCGCGGGCGACGCCGAGCGCGCCCTCCGGCACGTTGGAGGTGATGGTGGAGCCCGCCGCCAAGAAAGTGTCGGATTCGACGACGACCGGTGCCACCAGATTGACATTGCAGCCGATGAAGGCCCGGGCTCCGATCCGGGTGCGGTGTTTCTTCTGGCCGTCGTAGTTCACCACGATCGAGCCGCAGCCGAAGCTCGCGCCGGGACCCACGTCCGCGTCGCCGATGTAGCTCAGGTGGTCGGCCTTCACGCCGGCGCCGAGGACGCTGTTCTTCACCTCGACGAAGTTGCCGATGCGGCAGCGGTCGCCGATCAGGCAGTTCGGGCGCAGGTGGGCGTTGGGACCCATCTCGACGTCGTCGCCGATCGCGCTCGATTCGATCGTGCAGCCGGGCTTGAGGTGCACTCCGCTGCCGATCCGCGAGGGCCCCTGGATCACGCATCCGGGCTCGATCACCGTATCCGGTCCGATCTCGACGTCCACGTCCACGTAGGTGGCGTCGGGATCGACGATCGTGACACCGGCGGCCATCAGGCGGGAGAGCGTCTGCTCCCGCAGGTGCCGGGCGACGATCGCCAGCTCCGCGCGCGTATTGACCCCGAGTGCCTCGGAGGCGTCGGGCAGCAGCAGCGCCTCGACGCGCAGGCCGTCGGAGACGGCCAGCTCGACCATCTGGGTCAGGTACAGCTCTCCTTGGGCGTTGTCGTCGTCCAGGCGCTCCAGGAGCTTCCAGAGAAGGCTCGCGTCGACCAGGTATACGCCGGTGTTGCGCTCGCGGATGGCGAGCTCCTCGGGCGTCGCGTCGGTGGCCTCGACGACGCGCGCCACCGCGCCCGCCGTGTCGCGCACCACGATGCCCGGCACCTCCACGTGTGCCGAGAGCAGCACCAGGTCGGCGCCCGTCTCGGCCTTGTGAAGGGCCATGCGCCGAAGCGTGTCGCCACGCAGCAGCGGGGTGTCGCCGTACAGGATCAGCACGTCGCCCTCGAAGTCGGCGAGGGACTCGCGGCAGAGCTGCACCGCGTGGCCGGTTCCGCGCTGCTCGGGCTGGAGCACGAACTCGGCCTGCCCGGCGAAGCGCTCGCGCACCGCGTCGGCGCCGAAGCCCACCACCACCAGGCAGCGCCGGGCGGCGAGTGCCCGGGCGGCGGCCAAGGGGAAGGCGAGCATCGGGCGCCCCCCCACCTCGTGCAGCACCTTGGGGCGCCGCGAGCGCAGGCGGGTGCCCTGGCCTGCGGCCAGGACGACGGCGGCGAGCTCACGGTGGGCAGCCATGCTCCTCCAGTCTTCGGCGAGTCGGACGGCGAACTGACGAGTGCGCGCAGGCCGGTGACGCTACCAGCGGCCCAGGGCACGGGGTAGCGCAGGGGCGCCTGAGCCCCGCGGGGTGCGACTCCCTGGAGCGGGCACCGCGGCTGGAGCACGGCATCCCGCGCTAGATTTCCCACGCGACGGCCCCCGCCGTCGAGGGGGTTGCGCGATCCACGTCACCGGCAACACGCACGGGCTGAAGGCCAGCCAGATCCGGCAGCTCGAACGTCTGGCCCAGCGCCGCCTGCCGCCCGAGCGCCTGCTGACCCACGAGTTCGCTCGCCAGCTGTGCGAGTTCACCGGCGAGACCGGACGCCAGGTCGGAGTGCTGGTCGATCGGCGCGGCAACGTGACCCACGTGATGGTGGGCGACGCGCGCGGGATCGAGATGCCCGACTGGGGGCGTCTTCGCGCGGGCCGCGGCCGCCTGCGCGGCCTGCGCTGCATCCACACCCACGTCGGCGACGAGCCGCTGAACCGCGACGACGAGACCGACCTGGCCGTCCTCCGGCTCGATGCGATGGTCGCCGTGGGTACCACCGGCGAGGGTCTGCCCGGCCTGGCCCACGTCGCCGCTCTGCGCCCCACCCAGGACGCCGGCGACGGGATCGAGCATCTCGAGCCCACGCCGCCGGCGCTGCTCGACCTCGTCGACACGGGCTCTTTCCTCCACTGTCAGCCCGCGGCGCAGGTTCGTGTCGAGGTCGTCGAAGACGGCGAGGTCGGCCCCGAGCGGGTCGATGAGCAGCAGG
>CAZZFT010000100.1:17824-18141 GCA_964653555.1 uncultured Spirochaetales bacterium
CGCGCGCGCGAGGACGAGCTCGCGCGCCTGGACCGCACCCGCGAGGTCGGCGAGGGCGAGCGCGCGATCCTCGTCTCGGTGACCGCCGGCCGCCGCCCCGACGACTTCGAGATCCAGCTCGAAGAGCTGGCCGAGCTGGCGCGTTCGGCGGGCGTGGAGGTGGTGGACATCGTCACACAGCACCGGCCCCAGATCGACCGCAAGTTCCTGATCGGGACCGGGCGGCTCCAGGATCTGGTGATCCGAGCCTTCCAGAGCGACGTGGACCTGGTGATCTTCGACCAGAACCTGTCGGCGACCCAGGCGCGCAACCTGGC
>CAZZFT010000101.1:0-18025 GCA_964653555.1 uncultured Spirochaetales bacterium
AGCTCACCGCCAACGTGTTCCGGATGATCGAGCTCGAGGTGCGCCACGTCGTCGTCCCGCGGGTCGACGTCGAGTACCTGAGCCTCGAGCACAGCGTCGAGTCGAACGTCGAGCGGATCCGCTCGACCACGCACACGCGGCTCCCGGTCTGCGAGGTGGGGCTCGACACGATCGTGGGCTTCGTACACGCCAAGGACGTGCTCGACGTGATGCTGCGCGGCGAGCCGCTCGATCTGCGCAACCTGGTCACGCCGCCGCTCTTCGTCTCCGACACGATGTCGGTCTCCGACTTCCTGGTCGAGCTGCAGCGCGAGCGGCAGCAGACCGCGGTGGTGCTCGACGAGCACGGAACGGCGATCGGCCTGGCCTTCCGCAAGGACGCGCTCGAGGAGATCGTGGGCCCGCTGAACGACGACGCCGACGAGGAGGAAGAGGAGCTCGTCCGGCTGTCGGAGGGGGGCTTCGAGCTCTCGGGGCGGATGTCGCTGCCCGAGGTGGAGGACCGCCTGGACTTCGAGCTGTCCGACGAGGAGGACGAGAGCGAGGAGACGATCGGCGGCCACGTGACCGCGATCCTGGGGCGGCTGCCCCGGAAGGGCGACTCGGTCCGCGTGGGGCCCTTCACGGCCACGGTGCTGGAGGTGACGCGCCACCGGATCGCCCGTCTGCAGATGCTCCCCACGCCTCCGGCGGAAGAGGCGGAGTCGAACCCCGACTCCGCCGCCTGATTCGGAGCGGGAGGAGGCCGCGGGGACGCGATGCAGGATTGGCTCTCTCTCTTCACCTGGCGCGACATCGTGGACGTCGCCACCGTCGGCGTGCTGCTGTGGCTCGCGCTCCGCTTCCTGCGGCGCACCCGCGGCCGGCGCGCGCTCACCGGGCTGACCGTCCTCGCCGGCGTCTACCTGCTCGCGCGCGGACTCGACCTCCAGCTCACCGCCGGCCTGTTCCAGGGCTTCTTCGCGGTCCTCGTACTGGTCCTCGTGGTGGTGTTCCAGGAGGACCTGCGGCGTCTGTTCGAAGGGCTGGGCTCCTGGCGGCAGGGCTTCCGCCAGCCCCACGGCGGCGAGAGCGACGACGCCCTGGTGCGCGCCGTGGCCCGCCTCGCGTCCACCCGAACCGGCGCCCTGATCGTGCTGCCCGGACGCGAGCCGATCGAGAGCCACGTCGAAGGCGGCGTGGCGCTGGAGGGACGCGTCAGCGAGCCGCTGATCCTGTCGCTCTTCGACACCAGCTCTCCCGGCCACGACGGCGCGATCATCGTGCGCGGCTCGCGCGTCGAGCGCTTCGCGGTGCACCTGCCTCTCTCCTCCAACCACGAGGCCCTGGGGCCCGGTGGCACCCGCCACGCCGCCGCCCTGGGCCTCGCCGAGCGCTGCGACGCCGTGTGCATCGTCGTATCGGAGGAGCGCGGCACGGTCTCCCTGGCGCGGGACGGAACGATCCGCGTGCTGCGTCGCGTGGAGGATCTCGGTCGGGAGCTCCAGGCGCTGCGCGGGGACGACGGGGCCTCTCGCGCCGCCCTGCGCGAGCGAGCCGCCCTCGACGCGGTGATCGCCGGCGTGGGAGCGATCGCGCTCTGGCTCGTCTTCGTGCCTGGCTCCGCGTTGATCGACGTGACCGTGCCCGCGCGCGTGCGCATCAGCAACGTGCCCCGCGAGTTCGAGGTGGAGTCGGTGGAGCCCGAGGAGGTGGAGGTCACGCTGCGCGGCCTGCGGCGCAACCTGGTGTTCTCCGATCCGGACCAGGTCACGGTGCGGGTCGACGCCTATCTCGCCCGTTTCGGGCGCCGCACCTTCGCGATCGACGAGGGCTCGATCCGCCGCCCCGACGCCCTCGATATCGTCTCGATCGAGCCGGACCGGATCAAGCTGTCGCTGCGCCCGGTGGCCGAGGAGTCGCCGCCGAACGGGTCGTGAAGAGAGAAGAGGCCGGGTCGCTCGCTCGAGCGGCTCGGCCTCTCGGTCGGGGAAGAGGCCCTCCGGGCTCGCGCTCTAGCGCGTGCGCGCCCGCCAGGCGGCGATCGCCAGCAGGCCGATCACACCGGCGAGCAGCTGAGCCGCCGCGCCGGGCTCGGGCAGGTTCAGCCGCAGCACCGTGTAGTTCGACGTGGCGTTCGGACCCTGAATCTGTGACTGGGCGACACCGCCCGCCACCAGCTGGATGTCTCCAGCGCCCATGGAGGTGCGGTTGTCGAAGCCCTGGAGGCTGAACGTTCCGCCCGCCGGCTGCCCGTAGGGCGTCATGCCGGTCCCGCGGACCAGGACGGTGCCCGTCGTCCACGCGAAGCCCCAGTTGCGGTTGATCTGGGAGGGCAGCGCGCCGATCGGCGAGCCGGTCACCATGCTGATGATCGCCGACGGTCCTCCGCTGCCCGTGAGCATGTACGCCGGGTAGATGTTCGCCGCCCCGAGCATGTCCGTGTCGTAGGCGCCGTAGCCGCGACCCGCGGCGCGCGAGCCCATGCCCGACAGCGGCACGTTCACGACCGCCATCAACGAGCCGATCGCAATCGCCTGGGCGACCGAGGAGACATTGAGGCCTCCGGTATTGAGCACCAGACCGAAGGTGCCGCCGAAGCCGCCGCCGGTGGCGTTGTTCTTGACGTAGCCGCCGCCGCCGCCGGGCAGCAAGGCCTGGTTCGGGTTGGTGCACGCCAGAGTGCCGGGCGGCTTCGGGCACGCCGTGAAGTCCGAGCCCAGCCGACCCGTCTGGCTCATCCACGCACTCTGCTTCATCACCCGCCACGGCGCGTACGCGAACGTGGGCGTGGTCATGTTGACGTTGCGCTGACCGCTGATCGGGTCCACCGGCGCCGTCCGCGGCCCCACGAAGGCGAAGCTGCTCGCGAGCTGGACCACCATCGGCGTGTTGGGAACCGGCACCACGACGAGAGTGCCGGGCGCGGGCTGGCTGAAGAAGTCCACGGGAAAGGTGAAGCCGCCCGTTCCGTTGACGTTCACCACCACCGGCCCGCCGGGAATGCAGCCCCCCGCATTCAGCACGACGTTCGACCCGCCCATCATCGTCTGCGCGTTGTAGGTCGCTGCGGCCGTGATGGATGGGCAGGCCACGTTGCCGGCCGCCGGCAGGCGCACGAACAGGCCGGAGCCCGTTGCGGCCTTGCCGGTCATGGAGAACGCGCCCTGGGCGCTGGCCACGCCGGCCCCTAACAGAGAGAGAGCGATCGCGAACGCCGCGATCGACGCGGAGACTCGATGGATCTTCATGGCTCCTCCTGATCCGGAGGGAGCTGGGTCCGTTCCGGAGCCCGGACCGGCCGTCCTCCCTCCCCCTAACGAGGGGTGGATCCCGTTTCTACCCTCTCACGCAGAGATACCGGAGAGCAAGTCCCTCCCTGCCCCGCCCTGCTCGGGGCTGCTGCGCGGTGACGGGCCCGGGGTCCGCGCGTCCGGCTCTCGGCCCGAGGAGGGAGGCTGGAAGCGGAGAGGCCGGGCCGCTCCTGCGAGCGACCCGGCCTCGATGCGCAGAGATCTGGCGAGGAGCTCCTAGCGCGTGCGCGCGCGCCAGGCGGCGATCGCCAGCAGGCCGATCACACCGGCGAGCAGCTGAGCCACCGCTCCGGGCTCGGGCAGGTTCAGCCGCAGCACCGTGTAGTTCGGCGTCCCATTCGGGCCCTGGACCGAGCTCTGGGCGACGCCACCGGCCACCAGCTGGATGGCACCACCGCCCATGGAGGTGCGGTTGTCGAAGCCCTGGATGCTGAAGGTGCCGCCCGCCGGCTGCCCGTAGGGCGTCATGCCGGTGCCGCGCACGAGGATCGTGCCTGTCGTCCAGGGGAAGGCCCAGTTGCTGTTGATCTGGGCGGGCAGCGCGCCGATCGGCGAGCCGGTCACCATGCTGATGATCGCCGACGGTCCTCCGCTGCCCGTGAGCATGTACGCCGGGTAGATGTTCGCCGCCCCGAGCATGTCCGTGTCGTAGGCGCCGTAGCCGCGACCCGCGGCGCGCGAGCCCATGCCCGACAGCGGCACGTTCACGACCGCCATCAACGAGCCGATCGCAATCGCCTGGGCGACCGAGGAGACATTGAGGCCTCCGGTATTGAGCACCAGACCGAAGGTGCCGCCGAAGCCGCCGCCGGTGGCGTTGTTCTTGACGTAGCCGCCGCCGCCGCCGGGCAGCACCGCCTGGTTCGGGTTGGTGCACGCGAGGGTGCCGGGAGGCTTCGGGCACGCCGTGAAGTCCGAGCCCGCCCGGCCGGTCTGGCTCATCCACGCGCTGTGCTTCATCACCCGCCACGGCGCGTAGGCGAACGTGGGCGTGGTCATGTTGACGTTGCGCTGACCGCTGATCGGCTCGACCGGTGTGGCTGCCGGAGCGTACCAGCCCCAGCTCGTCGCGAGCTGGATCACCTTCGGCGTGTTGGGAACCGGCACCACGACGAGCATGCCGGGTGCAGGCTGGCTGAAGAAGTTCACGGGAAAGGTGAAGCCGCCCGTTCCGTTGACGTTGACCACCGCCGGCCCGCCGGGAATGCAGTTCTGCGGATTCAGCGGGACGTTCACCCCGCCTCCCATCGTCTGCGGGTTGTAGGTCGTCGCCGCCGTGAGCGACGGGCAGGCCGCGTTGCCGACCGCCGGCAGACGCACGAACAGGCCGGAGCCCGTAGCCGCCTTACCGGTCATGGAGAAGGCGCCCTGCGCGCTGGCCACGCCGGCAACTAACAGCGACAGCGAGATCGCGAAGGCCGCGATCGACGCGGAGACTCGATGGATTCTCATGGGTTCCTCCGATCTGGAGGGGGCCCGGTTCGTCCCGACCGAGTCCGGACCGGCCGTCCTCCCTGCCCCTAAACGAGGGGTAGATCGCGTTCCACCCTCTCACGCCGGCAAGGGAGGAGCAAGCGCGTTCTGACGCCCCCTAGCCCGTTTCCCCCACGGGAACGCCGTTTGGTGTCGAGCCCGGGGGGAAGCCGCTCCAGTGAGGAGCCCCGGAGACGGAGGGCCGCGACGGGACCTCTCCAAGACGCAAAGAGGCCGGGCCGCTCCTGGGAGCGACCCGGCCTCGATGCGCAGAGATCTGGCGAGGAGTCCCTAGCGCGTGCGCGCGCGCCAGGCGGCGATCGCCAGCAGCGCGAGCACGCCCGCGGCCAGCTGCATCGCCGCTCCGGGCTCGGGCAGGTTCAGCCGCAGCACCGTGTAGTTCGGCGTCCCGTTCGGGCCCTGGGTCGAGCTCTGGGACACGCCGCCCGCCACGAGCTGGATGTCTCCGGCGCCCATGGAGGTGCGGTTGTCGAAGCCCTGGAGGCTGAACGTCCCGCCCGCCGGCTGACCGTAGGGCGTCATGCCGGTGCCGCGGACCACGATCGTGCCCGTCGTCCACGCAAAGCCCCAGTTGCGGTTGATCTGGGTGGGCAGCGCGCCGATCGGCGAGCCGGTCACCATGCTGATGATCGCCGACGGTCCTCCGCTGCCCGTGAGCATGTACGCCGGGTAGATGTTCGCCGCCCCGAGCATGTCCGTGTCGTAGGCGCCGTAGCCGCGACCCGCGGCGCGCGAGCCCATGCCCGACAGCGGCACGTTCACGACCGCCATCAACGAGCCGATCGCAATCGCCTGGGCGACCGAGGAGACATTGAGGCCTCCGGTATTGAGCACCAGACCGAAGGTGCCGCCGAAGCCGCCGCCGGTGGCGTTGTTCTTGACGTAGCCGCCGCCGCCGCCGGGCAGCACCGCCTGGTTCGGGTTGGTGCACGCGAGGGTGCCGGGAGGCTTCGGGCACGCCGTGAAGTCCGAGCCCGCCCGGCCGGTCTGGCTCATCCACGCGCTGTGCTTCATCACCCGCCACGGCGCGTAGGCGAACGTGGGCGTGGTCATGTTGACGTTGCGCTGACCGCTGATCGGCTCGACCGGTGTGGCTGCCGGAGCGTACCAGCCCCAGCTCGTCGCGAGCTGGATCACCTTCGGCGTGTTGGGAACCGGCACCACGACGAGCATGCCGGGTGCAGGCTGGCTGAAGAAGTTCACGGGAAAGGTGAAGCCGCCCGTTCCGTTGACGTTGACCACCGCCGGCCCGCCGGGAATGCAGTTCTGCGGATTCAGCGGGACGTTCACCCCGCCTCCCATCGTCTGCGGGTTGTAGGTCGTCGCCGCCGTGAGCGACGGGCAGGCCGCGTTGCCGACCGCCGGCAGACGCACGAACAGGCCGGAGCCCGTAGCCGCCTTACCGGTCATGGAGAAGGCGCCCTGCGCGCTGGCCACGCCGGAAACTAACAGCGACAGCGAGATCGCGAACGCCGCGATCGACGCGGATACTCGATGGATTCTCATGGTTCCTCCTGATCTGGAGTGGGTCCGATCCGTCCCGACCGAGTCCGAACCGGACTTCCTCCCTGCCCCGAGCGAGGGGTAGATCACGTTCTACTTTCCCATGCCGGCCTGGGGGGGGCAAGCCCAATTTCGCGGATTAACGGGGATTTTCGGACTTCCGCCACTTGATTGCCCGGTCGCTCTTGCCGGGCGGCAGCGGCCTCCTAGACTGGGCCGCCCATGACGTGGCGGAGGCCTTCGGCCCAGCGATCGAACCGGAACCGACGGCCGATTGCCACGGAATTGGTCCGGCTGACCTTACTCCCGGCCACTCTGGTCGCCTTCGCCGGACTGGTCGCGCCGGGCTGCGGTGAGAGCCGGCCGGAGCACCTCTCCTCGGAGACGGCGCGCGCCGAGGCGGACGAGGTGCTCGCGATCGGCGATCCGCTCGCGCGCTCCGTCGGTTTCGGTGCGCTGCTGGAGCGGGCCGAGCCGGACGCGCTGGAGAATCTCCGCGCGGCCCTTGCCGCGGCGCCCCTCGACGCGGGTGACCCGGAGTACGTGTCCTTCGCGATGTGGTGGGCGGGCTTCGACCCCGAGGCGGCCCTGGACTGGGCGAGCCATGGCGACTGGCAGGCGGACTCCTGGCCGGTGCTGACGGCCCTGTTCCGCGTCTGGGCGCAAAACGAGCCCGAGCGCGCCTTCGCCCAGATCTGGAAGGTGGAGGAGCGCTCCCGGAACCCGGCGATCCGCGGCGCCATCGCGGGTTGGCAGGACTCGGGCAAGCCGGGGCTGGTCGAGGCGATCCAGGCGATTCCCGATCTCGTCATCAAGCAGCGGCTGTCCGAGACACTCGCGCACCGGCTGGTGGTCATGCGAGGTGCCTCCGGCGCGACGGCGTGGCTGGAGGAGATCGAGAACCCGGGGTTCCGCGACATCCTCGCCAAGCGCGTGGCCAGCGCGGCCGCGGACCAGGGCGAGGGAGCGGCGATCGCCGCCTGGGCCACGCCCTTCGTGACCTCGGGCGAGGACCGTCCCTCGGGCTTCCCGCGCCGCATCGGCACCCGTTGGGTGCTCCGCGACCCGGAGGCCGCGTGGGCCTGGCTGGCGTCGCTGCCCGCAGGCGAGGACCGCGACGACGGAGTGATGGAGACCTTTCGCGACTGGATGAGCCTCGAGCCGATCGCCGCGACGCTCTGGATCGAGAAGGCCGAGGTCGAGCCGTGGCTCGAGCCCGCGTTCGGCGTCTACGCGCGCCGGATCGCGCAGCAGCGGCCGAAGGACGCGCTGGACCTGGTCGCCCAGTTCAAGGATCCGAAGGAGCGCAACCGGCTCACGGTCCTGATCGCCGAGAGCTGGTCGCTCCGGGATCTGGAGGCGGCCCGAGCCTGGCTCGACCAGGCGGACGTGACCGACGATGTGCGCCAGCGGGCGCTGGCCCGGGCGACGCACCGGGCCCGTTCGTAGTCCGCGCCTCGCTCGCGGCCCGCTCGCGCCCTCAGCCCGAGGAGCTGTGCTCGCTGTCCAGCCGCTTGAGCAGCGCCTCGGCGGCCGAGCCGCCGCCGAAGGTCGCGGCTCGCCGGGCCAGCTCCCGCGTGCCCTCGACACCGGCTCCGCGCTCCATCCGCAGCTCGGCCAGGGCGAGGGCCGCCTCGGCGTCGTAGGGGTGCTCGCGCAGTAGCGCGGCGAGGCTCGCCTCCGCTTCCTCGCGCCGGCCGAGCTGCGCCATCAGCACGGCCGCGGCGCGCACCGAATCGCGGTCGTGGGGATCGGCGCTCGCGGCGCGCTGGTAGAGCGCGAGGGCCGTCTCGGACGCTCCCGCCTCCGCCTCCATCCGGGCGAGCGCGGCGAGCGCGAGGGACTGCTCCGCATCGAGCTCGAGTGCGCGCTCGTAGGCGGCCCGCACCTCGGCCGGCGGTGCGCCGACGAGGGCGAGCGCGCGGCCGCGCAGGGCGTAGAAGGCCGCCGCCTCGGGCTTCGCGCGCAGCGCCGCCTCCACGCGTTTGCGCCCCTCCACCGGCTTGCCCGCCGCAGCGTACGCGTCCACCAGCGCGCGCAGCGCGTCGGCGTGGTCCGGATCGGTGTAGTCGAAGTCCTGCTGGGCCAGAAGGAACTCGACCGCCTTCTCCGGTCCGGTCTGCTGCTCGAAGCCGCGGGCCAGCGCCGCGACCGCGGCACCGCGCAGCGTCTCCGAGGTCGCGTAATACTGGAGCAACGCCGGCGGCGCCGGGCGGCCGGCCTTGGCCAGCAGCTCGAGACGCAGCAGACCCGCCTCGTCCTCCGAGGGACGCTTGCCCGGCTGCATCTCGAGCGAGGTGAGCGCGGCCTGCTCGCGGCCCGAGGCGCGCTGGAGGCGCGCGAGACGCAGGTAGGCGTCGGTGGCGTTCACGTCGATCCGCATCGAGTAGCGGTAGTCCTCGACGGCGCGCGCGAAGTTTCCGACCTGCTCGGCCGCGACGGCGGTGTAGTAGCGGGCCACGGCGTTGTTCGGCCACATCTCGTTCGCCTGGCCAAAGATCTCGAGCGCCTTCTTCGGGTTGCCGCGGGCGAGCGCGACCCGACCCTGCACCAGCAGGCGATGGACCGGAACCGACATCGAGTCCGCCACGCGCAGGGCGTCGTCGTAGCGGCCGGCCACCACCAGCGCGTCGGCGTAGCCGAACACGATGTCGGGGCTGCCGCTCGGGTCGAGGGCGCGCGCTCGCTCGAAGGACGCGGCCGCCTCGTCGAAGCGACCCGTCTCGATCTCGTAGAGCGCCAGGGCCGACCAGCCCACGGTCGCGCTCGCCGGCGCCGCGAGCTCCGTGGCCGCGCGCAGCAGCGCCTCGGCGTCCTCGGCGCGGCCCGTGGCGCGCAGTCGCGAGAACAGGGCCGATCGGTACTCGAAGTTGTCGGGCATCGCCTCGAGCGCCCCGCGCAGGATCTCCTCGGAGCGATCCGGCCGGCCGTGTGCGTCGAAGAAGGAGACCGCCTCGTTCACGACCAGCGGCTCGTTCGGGAAGCGCTTCAGACAGTCCTCGAAGCGCTCCTCCGCCGCCTCGGGATCGCCCTTCTCGGCGCGGAAGGTCGCCTGGGCCGCGCACAGCGCCGGCGACCCGTGCAGCCCGAGGCTGTCGTCGCGGTGCGCGGCCTCGAGCTCGTCGAGGGCGGCGGCCGCCTCGTCCGCCCGCCCGAGAGCGAGCAGAGCGGCGGTCTTCGGCACCAGCGCCTGCTGGTTGTCGGGCTCCAGCTCGAGCACCCGCTCCGCGTCGGCGAGCGCGCTCTCGAGATGACGGCGCGAGCGGACGCCCGCGTCGGCGCGGAGCAGCAGCGCATCGACGCGATCGGGATGCGCGTCGAGAATCCGCGTGCACACGGAGATGGCCTCGTCCCAGCTGCCCAGCACGATCGCCGTCCGCGCCAGGGCGAGCCCGGCGGGCAGCAGCCACTCCGGGGACTCGCTCGCCTGGCGCAGCGGCCACATCCCGAGCGACTCGCTCCCCGTGGCGATCAGCGCCCCGCCGTAGCGGTACTCCACCTCGGGATCGTCCGGGCGCTCGGCGACCAGCCCGCGCATCAGCTCCAGCGAGCCGGCGAAGTCGTGCTGCTCGTCCTGGAGCTGGCGGGCGCGCTCCAACGGGTCGCGCGCCTCGCATCCCGCGCCCGAAAGGGTCAGGGCGATCCACGCGCAGAGCACGATGGCGATCGATCGACGGCGAGCGGGTCGAAACACGGGGGCGCGAGTATAACCGCCCTCCCCCTGCGCGAGTTCACCCGCGCGCGCAGACCCGGGAAACGCTCCGCTAGTATCCCGCGCCGTGTCGACCTCCCGCAGATCCTTCTGGCGCGGACCCTGGCCGTGGGTGGCCGCCGCTGTCCTGCTGATCGCCGCCGGCTTGCTGCTGCGCCCGACGGCCGTCCCGGAGCCCGCCGCCGGTCTGCGCCCCGTCGGCGGCGCGGCGGACATCGAGGCCCTGTCCCAGCGCGGCGACCTGAACGTGCTCTTCATCCTGATCGACACGCTGCGCGCCGATCGCCTGCACACCTACGGCTACAAGCGGCCGACGAGCCCCTTCCTCGACCTGCTCGCCTCGGAGGGCGTCCGTTTCGGGCACAACATGTCCCAGTCCTCGTGGACGAAGTGCTCGATGGCCTCGCTCTGGACGTCGCTCTACCCGAAGCACTCCGGCGTCACGCGCTTCGACGACGTGCTCTCGGACCGCGCGAGGCTCCCCGCGGAGATCCTCCACGACGCGGGCTTCCGCACCGCCGGGATCTGGCGCAACGGCTGGGTCGACGGCTATCACGGCTTCTACCAGGGATTCGACGTCTACACGCGTCCCAGCGTCCGTCCGGTCCCGGAGCAGCTCCGCCGCCAGAATCCGACGGTGTCGTTCGGCGGGACGGACATGGACCTCGTCGAGGAGGCGACCGAGTTCCTGCGCTTCCACGGCAAGGAGCGCTGGTTCCTCTACCTGCACCTGATGGACGTGCACGAGTACACCTACGACACGGACAGCGCGGTGTTCGGCGCCGCCAGCTCGGACGTCTACGACAACGCGATCCTGCACGTCGACCACGTGCTCGACCAGCTCTTCGGCCGGCTGGCCGCCGGCGGCTACCTGGACAAGACGCTGGTGGTGATCGCCGCCGACCACGGCGAGGCCCAGGGCGAGCGCGGCTTCGAGGGACACGCGCGCAACGTCTACCCGGAAGTCGTCGAGGTGCCGCTGATCTTCTCCTTCCCCTTCCGTCTGGCGCCCGGGGCCGTCGTCTCCCAGCGCACCGCCAACCTCGACATCTGGCCGACCGTGCTCGACCTGCTGGGCCTGCCGCCCGAGGAGGGCATCGACGGCCGTTCCCGGCTGCCGGAGATCCTGGCGGCCGTCCGGCGCGAGCCCCCTGCCGAAGACGACGACACCACGGTGATCGCGCACCTCGACCAGACCTGGGGACAGCGGGTGACCACGACCGCGCCGAACGTGACGGTCAGCGAGGGGCCCTTCCGCTACGTGCAGTTCCGCAGCGCCCAGGGGCGGATCCGAGAGCAGCTCTTCGACGTCGAGGGCGACCGGCACGGCCTCGAGAACCGGATCGCCGAGGAGCCCGAGGTGGCCAAGCGCCTGCGCGCGACGGCGGACGACTACCTCGCCAGCAAGTCCGCCTTCGAGGGCGATTCGAAGACGCTCGAGCTGGACGAGATGGAGCTCAACCAGCTCCGCGCCCTGGGCTACGCGATTCCCTGAGCCCGACCGCGCGCGTTCGACCGGTCAGAAGCGGATCACGACGTCCACACCGGCGGTGCGCGGCTCGCCGACGAAGTTCAGCACCACACCCGAGAAGCGCGAGGCGTCGAAGGCGAAGGTCTTGTAGACCTCGTCGGTGACGTTGCGGCACCAGCCCGAGATCTCGACGTTGGTGGTGGGCGTGCGGTAGGTGAGGCGCACGTTGTGCAGCCAGTAGGCGGCCTGCCCGATGGAGTTGTCCGGGAGCTCCTGCCCCGTGAAGGGGTTCACGCTGCCCCGGCCGTTGTTGGGGCCGTAGAAGACGTCGTCGGTCCAGCTCACGTCGTAGCGCGGGATCAGGTATCCCCAGCGACCCAGGTCGAAGGTCCAGACCGCCGAGCCGCTGAACTTGTAGGGGGGCGAGTTGGGGAGCTGATTGCCCGAGAAGTCCGTGATGACCGGAACGATGTTGAATCCCTGCTGCACGGTGCTGCGCAGCTGGAAGTCGAGGAACTCGCCGTGGAGCCAGCTGAAGTTGGCCGACAGCTGCAGACCCTCGACGGAGCGCGGCACCCAGCCGCGCAGCGGCTCGTAGCGGCCCTCCAGCTCGATGCCGTAGTTCTCGGCCTCCTTGGCGTTGACGATCTCGAGCACCGGCGGCGAGTTCGCCTGGTCCCGGAAGATGAAGAGCTGGTAGTCCTTGTAGCGGTAGTAGAAATAGGACGCCCTCGCGTACAGACGCCGGTCGAACCAGGACCCGTTCAGGCCCGCTTCCCAGGCGTCGTTGTACTCGGGATCGGCGGCCGGGCGGTCGATGTCCTCGCTGGCGAGCGCGTTGAAGTGCCCCGCCTTGAAGCCGCGCGCGTACTTGACGTACGTGGAGACGTCCTGGTTCAGGTGGTAGGTGAGGGTGAGGTTGCCGGTGGGCGTGTTCCAGGTCTCGGTCTGGTGGTTCGACTGGGGCCTCTGCGGGGTGCCGAACAGGGTCTGCTGGCGGGTGAGCTCGAACTCCTTGCTCTCCCAGTTGTAACGGACGCCGCCCTCCAGGGTCAGGTCGTCGAGGAATTCCCAGGCGAAGCTGGCCCAGACGCCGAAGGCCGTGGTGTCCTGGAAGAAGGTACGAGCGATGGCGTTGCGCGACGTCGGGGTGAGCCCGCGCAGGATCGTCGTCGAATCGGAGTCGAGCGACTCCTGGAGGTAGTAGCCGCCCACCTCCCAGTCGAAGGGCGTGGTGGGGAGTTCGCCGCCCAGGTGGACCTCCTCGTAGGTCTGCCAGGCCTGGTCGTCCTCCGTGACCTCGAAGAGCGTGTCGGGAACGAAGTCGCTGTCCTGGTCGCGTTTGCGGTCGTAGGTGTCGTAGGAGGCGAGCGTGAACAGGTCCAGATCGCCCAGCTTCATGTCGCCCCGAACGAAGCTGCCCCAGGCGTCGCGCTTGGTCACACCGTCCTTGTTGTAGTCGCCGCGGTAGGGCTTCTCGTCCAGGGGTCGACCCGAGGCCAGCTTCTCGGCGACGCTGGCGAGGAACGACGCCGAGCAGCTGGTGCCCGCCGGACAGCCCGCCCGGATCTCCCGCTGCTGGTCCGGCTCCCAGTACTGGGAGACGACCGTGCCGCCGAGCGTGTTCTGGCTCGAGCCCTGGAACGTGCCGTTCCCGAGCGCCTGGCCGTAGACCTGGTCCTGGTCGAGGCGGCTGCCGTGGGCGCTGAGCACGAAGTCCATCTCGGTCTCGCGCGGCTGGAAGCGCAGGAAGCCGCGCGCCGCCCAGTTGTTCTCGAACTGCACCTTGTCCTGGAGGCCGATCGGAATGCTCGAAATCTGGGGAGGGAAGTTGGGCCAGGTGTCCGTGCCCCGCTCGCCGCAGATGTCCAGCACGTCCAGCAGCGCGGTGTTGTTCGGGCGGACCGCTCGCTGGTTGTAGGGAATCGCGTCGCCGCAGCCGTTCGTCTTGTAGGGATCCGAGTTGCGGAACCGGAAGGCGAAGCGCGAGGAGAGCACGTCCTCGATCAGCGGAGCCTCCAGATAGCCCTCGTAGTCCTGGATCAGACCCATGTGGGCGCCCTTGCCGCTGTCCGGCGCGTAGGTGCCGAGGCTCGCGCGCAGCTGCGCGCCGTAGTTTCCGGTCGGCAGATTGGAGGAGACGCTGATCGCCCCGGCGGAGGCGTTGCGGTAGGGGCCGGTCCCCTGGGGCCCGCGCAGGATCTCGACGTTGCTGATGTCGAAGAGCTGTCCGGTCTGGATCGCCGGCGCGTTGAGCGCCACGTGGTCCTGGAAGATGGTGACCGCGCCGGTCGAGTTCGCGCTGAAGTCCGAGAGCCCGATGCCGCGCACGAAGAAGTTCGCCTGGGTGGCGCCGGGCTGGACGATCTGGACGTTGGGCGTGACGCGCGCGAGGTCGGAGACGTCCTCGGCGCCGAGGGCCTCGATCGTGGCGGCGTCGAAGGTGGTGACCGAAGAGGGCACCTCGGTCACGACGCCGGCGATGCCGCGCCCGCGCACGCGCATCACCTCCACACCCGGCGGCGGCCCGGTGGACTCCGCGGCCGCCGCATCGAGCTCCTCCTCGCTGAGCTCGCCTTCGGTCGAGGACGCCTGGGCGAGCAGGATCTCCCCGTCGTCGGCAGCGAACGCGCCGCTAGGGAACAGCGATAACCAGGGCAGCAGGGCCAGCAGACACAGACTGGGCCGGCGTCGTAGCGACCGACGGTGTTGCATGGTGGGTGAAAGCCCGTGCCGCGAAAGGTTCCGCACCGAACGGCACATATTCTCCGATGCTTCGGATCGGGTCAATGCGCACTGACGCGGATCGCAGCGTCCGCGGGGCCACGACGGTCGGCATCTGGCAAGGCCCCCTTGACCACGGCCGCCCGCGGGTCAGCGAATCACGCCGCGACGGGATACTTGAAGCCTCGCTCTGTATGCTGCAGCGTTCCGGCGCTCTTCGAGCCGGGCCGCGCCCGATCGCGTGGCAGCCGCTGATCCGAGGGAGTCCGATGCCGCCCATCCCGAGGCCTGGAGGCGATCGCCGTATTAGGCGACCTCCGCGTGCTCGGGGCATCGCGCTGCTCCTCCTGCTGCTGATCCCGAGTGCGGCCGCGGCCGACAGCGAGGACGAGCTCGAGCGCTGGGTCCCGGGCTTCGCGCTGTTCTTCGGGATGCTCGGGCAGAAGGCGAACGGCGCCATCAGCATCGGCCCCGTGCTCGGCCCGCCGCTCACCACCACCGATGCCCTGGGCACGGGCTGCCTGCTCTCGACCCCCCCTCCGCCCGGGAGCCCGCCGACGCGCAACGGTGGGTTGTGCCAGAACTCCCCGGCCCAGATCCGGCCCGACTCGAGCTCGAGCGATACGAGCATCGAGCCCCTCGTCGAAGGAGCCTTCGAGCTGATGACGCCGCGCGTGTTCGAAGGCGCCTTCGATCCGCGCCTGTTCGCCCACGCGGACATCTCCTTCGCCTTCGCCTTCGAGCGCAACCTGGCCGGCGAGGGCAAGCCGGGCGCCTTCGTGCCCCCCGAGCTCCCGCCGACCCAGAACGACATCCCCGAGATCGCGATCGAAGGCCAGGGCAGCCGGGCGAAGAGCGAGGTGGATCTGATCGTCGGCTCGGCGGGCGGCGGCGTGGCGTTCACGACCAAGATCTTCGACCGCACGGTCCGCATCAAGCCCTCCTTCGAGTGGCTGGTGCAGAACGTGAAGATCAAGGGCGAGGTGAACCGCGCCGTGAAGCAGGTCCAACCGGCGAACCAGTTCAACACGCTCAACGACTTCCGGCTGATCCAGCTGGATGCGACCGACACCCACACCCAGCACGCCCTCGGCGGCGGCCTCGAGATCGAGGCCGACGCGGGCCGCCTCGGCCCGCTCGCCCTGAGCATGTTCATCCTCGGCCGCGGCTACGGCGTGATCAGCGACCGCGACTACACCCTCACGGCCAGCAACGAGTACGGCGAGACGGCCACCTGGACCTTCCACTTCGAGCCGGCCATCTGGCGCGCCGGCGCGGGACTGCGCTTCCGCTGGCTGCCGGAGTGATCAGGAGAAACGCGCCTTCACCGGCGACCACAGCGCGAGGGCGTGGTCGCAGGTGAAGGCGCGGAAGTCGGCCTCGTCGATGTGGCCGCGCTCGACCAGCTCCCAGGCCTCCGGCAATACATCGCGGACGTCGGGGACGTCCCAGTGGCCGATGTCCGAGGCGAACAACGCGCGCAGCCGCGCGCCCAGGGGATTGCGCCCGGCGTCGAAGGCGAGTGCGGTCATCGGGTCGTCGGCCTCGCAGCCGAAGTAGAAGCGCTCGCTGAACAGGCGCCGGATGTCCTCGGGACCCTCGACGCCAGAGGCCGCGAACTCGTCCACGTACACCTCGTCCGGGTCGCTCAGGAAGCGCAGGCCCTCGTCGAGCCGGTCCAGACGGGCGCGGTAGCGCTCGGTGCCGTACTTCCCGAACAGCTCCACCAGCAGCGCGCGGTCGAGCCGGGCGGGATCGTAGTGGGCGATCGCCTCGCGGTTGCGCTTCTCCCAGTGCCCGACCAGGCTCGCGTACAGGCTGGCGGCCCACGCCACGCCGCCCTCCTGGAAGGCGAAGCGCAGCTTCGGGAATCGGTGGGGAACGCCGCCCAGGAACAGGGAGCGCGCCATCACCTCGCCGGCGGTCGCGAACATCCCGATGTGGTTGTAGAGGTAGCTGCTCACCGACGCGTGGGTCGCCCAGCCCATCGCCGAGGTGTGGAAGGTCGGCGACACGTCCAGCTCGTCGCAGCGCTGCCACACCGGGTCGTAGTCGTACGGGCTGTCGACGCCGAGCGTGTCCCACCAGCGGGCCGCGCGGTGCGAGATGCCGGGCACGGGTCGCGCGATCGGGCCGCCGAACAGGAAGGCCTCGAGGCCGAGCTCGCCGGTCGCGTGGTCCAGCTCGGCGATCGCCTCTTCGGGCGTGTGCATCGGGATGATGCCCACCGGCGTGAGCGTCTCCCGGTGCTCGCGGAAGGCCTCCGCGTAGAAGGTGTTGAAGGCGCGCGCCAACGCGCGGCGCAGGTCGGCGTCGTCCAGGTTCGTCGGCACGAGCCCGTAGGTGGGGTAGAGGACGGCGTGGTCGATGCCGATCTCGGGCAGGCGCTCGGCGAGCAGCGACGGCAGCAGCGCCGTGGCGCGGTCGAGGGTGTTGCGGGCGGGCAGGCCCCACCAGGAGGTGCGCACAAGCGCTAGAGCGCGCATCTGGTCGGCGGTGAGGCTGCGCGCCAGCGCCCCCGAGCCGATCACCTGCTCGAAGCCGGCCACGGCCTCGGCGCCCGCCTGCTCGCGCAGGATGTCGCACACCAGCGGCAGGTACTCGATGGCGTGCCCGTCCGAGTCGATGATCGGATGACCGATCCGCGCGCGGATCTCGCCGACCTTCATGGCTCTAGGGGATGCAGACCTTCGGCAGCGGGTGGCGGTACACGTGCGCCGCATTCTCGTGGGTGATCTTGCGGATCTCCTCCACCGGCAGGTCGCCCAGCACCTCCTCGATCACCTTCTGGGTGTCGGGCCAGGTGCCGTCGCCGTGGGGGTAGTCGCTCTCGAACAGGATGTTGTCGACGCCGATCGTGTGGCGGGTGCAGATCGTCGAGGCGTCCTCGATCATGCAGAACCAGAAGTTGCGGCGCAGCACGTCGGTGGGAGAGTTCTGCTTGTCGGGCCAGCCCGAGCCATAGCCCGAGCGGGTCATGATGTCGTCGAGGCGGTCGCAGAGCATCGCGACCCAGCCGATACCGCCCTCGCTCATCGCGATGCGCAGGTCCGGGTACTTCGCCGGCCATCCACTCCACAGCCACTCGGCGCAGGAGGTGATCGCCATCGGACCGAAGAGCGTCGCCCCCAGCTCGAGCATCGGCGCGCCCGGCGGCATCTGCGCGAAGCCCGAGGAGCCGTTGTGCAGATTGAGCACGGTCTCGGTCTCGGCGCAGGCGCGGATGATCGGCTCCCAGTAGGCGTCGAAGACCGGCGGCAGGTTCTGGCGGTGCGGCTGCTCGGGCAGCGTCACCGCGCGGAAGCCGCGCTCGGCATTGCGACGGATCTCCGCGGCGCCCTGCTCGGGATCGGCGAGGAAGGTGATGCCGAGCGGCACGATGCGATCCGGGTACGGCGTGTACCACTCCTCGAAGAGCCAGTCGTTCCACGCCCGTACGCAAGCGAGACCGAGCTCCGGGTCCTTCGCCTCGGAGAACAGGGTGCCGCCGAAGCCGGTGACGCCGGAGGGGAAGTTCACCGACGCGTAGATGCCGCCGATGTCCATGTCCTTCACGCGCGCGTCGATGTCCCAGCAGCCGCGCCGCACCTCCTCGTAGCGAGCGGGCTCGAAGCGGTGGTCCTCGCGGGGCCGGCCCGCCACGCACATGAAGCCCACCTGGAAGTAGGGCGTGTCCTCGAACTGCCACACCTGGTGGCCCTCTTCGGTCTCGACCACGCGCGGGGCGCGCTCCCGAAGGCGCTTGGGAAGGCGGCCTTCGAAGGCGTGCGGCGGCTCCATCAGGTGATCGTCCACCGATATGAAGGTGTACTTGACCGGTCGCGGCTC
>CAZZFT010000102.1:0-17475 GCA_964653555.1 uncultured Spirochaetales bacterium
CCCCGGATGTCGAGCTCGAAGGGGGCGTCGCGCAGGCGGCGCAGCCCCCGGCCGAGGGCCCGATAGCGCAGGCTCTCGGTGATCGCGTCGCCGTCGAAGTCGTGTGCGACGAGCGTCGGCAGGATCCCGATCATCGCCACGCGGCCGCCGTGCAGCGCCGCCGCGCGGCTCATCTCCGCCAGCACCTCGACGCACTCGCGGCGCAGGGCGGCGAAGGGAGCGCCTGCCAGCGGTCCGTGGCGAAGGTTCGACTCCAGGTTCCAGCGATCGAGCTCGTGGGTGAGCCGGGCGTCGAGAGTCTCGGCGAGCACCTTGCCGTTCAGCGGCAGCGGGCGCGCGGCGTCGTCGACCAGCGACACCTCGAGCTCGGCGCCGATCGAGCACGGGCCGTCGCCGAAGCCCGGGCGCTGGAGCAGCTCGGCGAGCACCTCCAGCGACGCCTCGAGCTTCCCGGAGAAGCGCGCGTAGTCGGCGTCCGAGAAGTCCTCGCGGTCGATCGGGATGCCCATCGCTGCGGCGTGTAGCGCATTCCCGGAACGCCGTCCCTCGGGGTCGCGCCGGTGCTGTCGAACGGGGAGGTCTCCGATCGTCATCCGCACGAGACCGCGAACCGAACCCCCATCCGAAAGGAGACCCGCCGTGACCCGATCCCGCGACATCGTCATCACCCGAAGCTTCGACGCGCCCTGCGCCCCGCTCTGGCGAGCGTGGACCGATCCGCAGCACGTCGCCCAGTGGTGGGGCCCGGAGGGCTTCACCACCCACGTGGAGGAGCTCGAGCTGCGCGAAGGGGGCGTCTGGCGCTACGTGATGGTCGGGGAGGACGGCGCCGAGTATCCCGTCTCGGGCGTCTTCCGCGAGGTCGTTCCGCAGCGGCGCATCGTGACCACCGACGAGTTCGACGAGGGCTACCCGGACGAAGACGCGGACCTGCCCCGGGGCCTGGTGGTGACCTGCGAGTTCGAGGCGCGCGCAGGGCGCGCGCAGCTCACCCTGCGCATCGCGCACCCGACCGAGGAGGACCGCCGCAAGCACGAGGAGATGGGCGTCGTCGCCGGCTGGAACTCGAGCCTCGACTGCCTGGAGGAGCACCTGGACCGGATGCAGGCGTCGGGCGCCTGATCCGAACGGGAGGGGACGTGCTCGCCGCCCCGTGCTGGTGCGCAGGGCTGGTGCGGTCCGGGGGCTAGGCGACGGCGCCGGCCAGACCGTCGCGCACGAACTGGCCGTCACGCACGATCGCGACGATCCGGTCGCGCAGGCACGAGATGTCGGCGACCGGATCCCCGTCCACGACGCACAGGTCGGCGAGCTCGCCCGTGGCGATCGTGCCGTGACCGGGACCCAGGCCGAGCGGGCCGGCCATCACCTTGGCTCCGTTCGTCGAGGCCCAGCGCAGCACCTCGAGCGCGGGGATGCCGATCTGCTTCGTGTACACCTCGAACTCGGACACGTAGTCGCCGTGGGGCATCATCGGGAAGCCGTAGTCGTCGCCGCACACGAGGTTCACCCCGGCCTTCGCCATCTCCGGCACGATGGCGCAGGTGTACTCGAAGTCCTCGCGAACGCCGCGCAGCCGCCGCTGCACCTGCTCGTGGGTCTCCGCGAAGCCCTCCCCGATCGGGAACGGGCCCATCGCGTAGTCCCAGCTCTCGGCAAACTGGAGGAAGCGGACGCTCCACAGCAGGCTCGGCGTGACGGAGGCGCCCGCCTTCACCACCGCTTCGATCCCCTCGGCGTCGATGCGGTCGGCGTGGTCGATGATGTCGACACCGGCGCGCGCGCACTGGAGGATGGCGGAGCGCGACGGGCAGTGGGCGCGAACGAGCTTCCCGTGCTCGTGGGCCACCGCCACCACCGCCTCGACCTCGTCGCGGGTCAGGTAACAGACGTCGCGCACCGGCGAGGATCCGTGGCCGGGGGCCGCGGAGAGCTTGATCACGTCGCAGCCGCGGCCGATCTCCTCGCGCGCCGCCTGGCGGAAGGCGATCGGACCGTCGAGGCGCCGGGTCAGGCCCGGATTCTCGATGCCCATGAACCAGGAGCGGTTGGTGCCGTCGGCCATGTCGCCGGACGCCATGAACTCGTGCCCGCAGGCGGCGATGCGCGGCCCCTCCACGAGACCCAGGATCATCGCCTCGCGCAGGCACACGTCGAGGTTGTCGCCGTTGCTCGAGCCGATCACTCCGGTCACGCCGCACTGGAGCGCGGTATGGGCGTTGCGGGCCGCGACCATCCCCAGGTAGGGCGCCGGCGCCTCCAGGCCGAGCAGCGGGGCGGCGCCGAGGGTGGGCGTGGGTCCGAAGCCCGAGTGAAAGTGCCCCTGCACCAGGCCGGGCAGCAGCGTCTTGCCGGCGAGGTCGATCACGCGCGCGCCCGCCGACGCCGGCGCCTTGTCGGCTCCGACGTGCACGATGCGGTTGCCCTCGATCGCGACGCTGGCGCCCGTCCGGGGCGCGCCCACGCCGTCGATCAGGTTGGCGTTCTGGAAGACCACGCGCGCTTCGGCCATCGCTGCCGCACCTCCGATGGAACCGCCCGAGTATATAGTGGGCGCTCGACCGCGCCCGAAGGAGAGCTGCCATGCAGAAGGCGATCGCCGTCCTCGCCGTCCTCGCGCTCGCGGCGTCGCTCGCGGCCACGGCGTGCGGGCGGCTCGCGACGCGCGTGATGCGATCGGGCGCCGAGCGCGCCTTGGCCGCCGACCCGATCGCCGAGCTGCCCGACGGCCTTCACGTGGCGCTGTGCGGCGCCGGCGGTCCGATGCCCGATCCTGAGCGGTCGGGGCCGTGCGTCGCCGTCGTGGCGGGCCAGACGCTCTTCGTCGTCGACGCGGGGACCGGCGGCGCGCGCAATCTCCAGGGGCCGCTCGCCTGGCGCCCGGGCCGGATCGCGGCGCTCTTCCTCACCCACTACCACAGCGACCACATCGACGGCCTGGGCGAGCTGGCGTTGCTGCGCTGGGTGGGTGGCGGCTACGCCACGCCGCTGCCGGTTTATGGCCCCGAGGGTCTGCTCGAGGTGGTCGAGGGATTCAACCGCGCCTACCGGCTCGACGCGTCCTACCGCGTGGCGCACCACGGTCCCGAGGTGTTGCCCCCGAGCGGTGCGGGGCTCGACCCGAGGCCCTTCGCAGCACCGCCACCCGGGAGCGCGATCGTGCTGTGGGACGAGGCAGGCGCACGGGTCTCTGCGTTCTCCGTCTCGCACGAGCCGGTGATTCCGGCCGTCGGATACCGCTTCGACTACGGGGGCCGCTCGCTCGTGGTGAGCGGCGACACGGCGAAGTCCGAGAGCCTGCTCGCCCAGGCGCGCGGGGTGGACCTGATCGTGCACGAGGCGCTCGCGCCACAGCTCGTCGCGATCCTGCACGACGCCGCCCTCGCGAACGGGGACCAGCGGCTCGCGAAGATCATGTCCGACATTCCCAGCTACCA
Organism: uncultured Spirochaetales bacterium; assembly: GCA_964653555.1. Lineage (GTDB taxonomy): Bacteria > Myxococcota_A > UBA9160 > UBA9160 > SMWR01 > JAHEJV01. Next base: position 3,438 of record CAZZFT010000102.1, read on the forward strand.
CACCACGCCGGTACAGGCGGCCGAGCTGGCCGCCGAGACCGGCGCCAGACATCTGCTGCTCTACCACATCGTGCCCCCCCTGCCCGTTCCGGGGCTCGAGTCCGCCTTCCTCGACGGCGTCTCCGGCGTCTACGAGGGCGGTGTCACCCTCGGGCGCGACGGCACCCGGATCTCGCTGCCGAGCGGGTCCCTCGCCGTCGATGTCGTCGAGCCGTGACGCGCGCGCGGGATCTGTGAGAGAATCGGGGCCAAGGAGGCCCCCTCGATGAAGCTGGGAATCGGTGCCATCGCCTTCGGTCCGAAGGCGCGTGTCAATCTCGAGCTGGTCCGGCGCGCGGAGGCGCTCGGCTACGACTCGGCGTGGACCGCCGAGGCCTACGGCAACGACGCCGCCACCACTGCGGCCTGGGTGCTCTCGAACACCACGAAGATGCGCTGCGGCACGGCGATCATGCAGATGCCCGCACGCTCGCCGGCGATGACGGCGATGACCGCGATGACCCTCGACCATCTCTCCGGTGGGCGTTTCATCCTGGGCCTCGGGCCTTCGGGGCCCCAGGTCGTCGAGGGATGGCACGGGACGCCCTACGGCAAGCCGCTCACCCGCACGCGCGAGTACATCGCGATCATCCGGCAGATCCTGGCGCGCGAGAAGCCGGTCGAGTTCCACGGGGAGATGTACGACATCCCGGTGACCGGCCCCGGCACCACGGGGCTCGGCAAGCCGCTCAAGAGCATCCTGCACGGCAACTCGAACCTCCCGATCTACACCGCCTCGATCAGCCCGGCGGGCATGCGCTGCGCCGGCGAGGTGGCCGACGGCGTGTTCCCGATGATGATGGACCCCGAGAGCTTCGATTCCGTGTACCTGCCCTATCTCCAGGAAGGTTTCGACCGGGCGGGCGGCGGGAAGAGCCTCGCCGATTTCGCGGTGGTGCCCGCGGTCACGGTCATCATCAGCGACGATCTGGAGAAGGCGCGCATGCCGGTGAAGGGTCACCTGGCGCTCTACATCGGCGGCATGGGAGCGCGCGACAAGAACTTCTACAACGACCTGGCCGGGCGCCTCGGCTACGAGGAGGAGGCGGCGAAGATCCAGAACCTGTTCCTCGACGGGAAGAAGGCCGAGGCCGCCGCGGCCGTGCCCGACGAGCTGGTCGACGCGGTGCATCTGGTCGGCTCGAAGGATCGGATCCGCGATCGCCTCCAGGCCTGGAAGGAGGCGGGGAGGAAGCGCTGGGTGGACACCATGCAGATCGGCACGCCCCAGCCCGAGGCGCTGGAGCTGCTGGCCGAAGAGCTGCTCTAGGCATGGCGGATCCCGCCGAGCCGCTCGAGATCGACGTCTTCTGGTCGTTTCGCAGCCCCTGGTCCTACCTCGCCACTCCGCGGCTCGCCGAGTGGCAGCAGCGCTACGCGCTCGCGATCCGCTTCCGGCCCGTGTACCCGCTGGCGATCCGCTCGCCCGACTTCTTCGACCGCATCCACCCGCTGTGGCCCAGCTATTTCATGCGCGACGTGTTCCGGGTGGCCGAGTACCTGGGCCTGCCCTTCGCCCGGCCCCAGCCCGACCCGGTCGTGCAGGAGGTGCGCGAAGGGCGCTTCGTCACCGGTCGCGAGCAGCCCTACATCCACCGCCTCACGCGGCTGGGCGTGGTGGCCGAGGAGCGCGGTCGGGGCATCGTCTTCGCGGACGAGGTGGCGCGACTGATCTGGAGCGGCACCGAGGACTGGCACGCCGGCGACCACCTGGCCCGCGCCACCGAGCGCGCCGGCCTCGACCTCGCCGAGCTCGACGAGGTGGCGCAGAAGGAGCGCACGCGTCTCGAGGCGGTGATCGAGCAGAACCAGGCCGACCACGAGGCGGCGGGACACTGGGGCGTGCCCACCTGCGCCTTCCGCGGCGAGCCCTTCTTCGGCCAGGATCGCCTGGACGTGCTGCTCTGGCGCCTGCGCCAGCACGGGCTCGCGGAGCGCTAGTCGGCGGCGCGGGAAGATCCGACATGCCGATCGAGGTCACCGGACTCGACCACCTCTATCTCGCGGTGCGCGACCTCGCCGTATCCGAGGCCTTCTACGACCGGGTGATGGGCCTGCTCGACTTTCGCAAGGGCACCTCGCCGGTCGCCGGCGAGCCCCACCGCCACTACTACAACCGGGTGCTCCAGATCACGCTGCGGCCGGCCCGCGCCCGGAGCGCCCACGATCCCTACGCGCCCGGGCTCCACCACCTCTGCCTGCGCGTCGCGACGCAGAGCGACGTGGACCGGGCGGCCCACGGATTCCGCGAGGCAGGCATCGCCGCGAGCGAGCCGGCACTCCATCCGGAGTACGACCCGGACTACTACGCGACCTTCTTCACCGATCCCGACGGGATCCGCCTGGAGGTGGTGGCCGAGGTGGAGCGACGCCGCAAGATCCGCACCCACTGGGACCGCCTCACCGAGTTCGTCGACCCGCTGCACAAGGCCGGACTGTAGACTGCGCTTGCGGCTCCGATTGCGGAAGGCGGCACCCTCCGTTTCACTCTGCGCCGATGCGACCCCTCGCCGGCACCGCGCCGTGGCGCGCGTTCTCCTCCGCGTTGGTGTGCGCGGCCTACCTGCTCACCGCTCTGGCTCCCTGTCCGCCGACTCCGGGCGCGGCGCCCCGCGAGCTCGCGCACGCAGACGGCGACCGGTTCGTCGAGCCGGTCTCGGCGCCGCACGTCCATCCGGGTCAGGCCGATCACGCCGCACACGGAGTCGGGGCGGCGCACCCCCCTTCCCGCGCCGCGCACACCGGCGACCGCGACACCGCTTCGCTGACCGCGCCCTGCCTGTGCGGCTGCGACGGCCCGGGCCCGGGAGCCGGAGCGGTCAAGCGCCTCGGGGCGACCCTGCTGCCCGAGCAGCCCGATCCGCTCCCGTTCTTCGCGATGGCGTGGCCCAGCGAGTCCGCCGTCTCGCATCCGGACCGTCCGGCGCCCGTCGATCCGCCGGTTCCACTCTCCGCCTAGCGATCGCTGCCCGTTCCTCGTCGGCACGTCCACGCTTGGCGGAGGTAGATCATGTCGTGTGCCGTGGCCGCACCCCGGGGCGACGTATGCCCCGGGGTCGGCGTTCGTCTCGATCTTGCGTTTCGTCTGATTTCGATTCTGCTCGCACTCGCCGGACTTCCCGGGCCGGCGTCCGCCTGCTCCGTGTGTCTGGCGGGCGATCCCAGCTATTCGTCCCAGGGAAGCACGGCCCAGGCCCAGGGCGACGTCGCGCTCTATCTGGAGGCGCGGGGCTGGCGCAAGACCAGCGGCCAGCTCCCGGGCGAGGAGGAGGAAGAAGGGGGGCCGCCCGGCAAGGAGCGGAACGAATCCCAGCGGCTCGATCTCTACGCCAGCTGGACGCCGATCGACCGGCTCACCCTCACCCTCGACCTGCCCTGGGTGTTCAATACGATCACGGAGGTCGAGGGCTCGACCCAGCAGACTTCGAGCCTCTCGGGCTTCGGCGACCTGATCGCGCAGGTCAGCGGTGTGTTGTGGCGCGACCGGCCCGTGCTTCCCTCCACCTGGGTGGAGGCGCGCGCCTTCGTGAAGCTCCCCACCGGAGCGAGCCGGCAATCGGCGGGAGGCGTGCAGGATCCGCACCTCCAGGTGGGCACGGGCTCCACCGACTGGGGACTCGGCGGAGCGGTGGTCCACAAGACGGACTGGGCGCTCCTCTACGCGAGCGGCTCCTACCGGTTCAACTCGAAGGGGAGCCTGCACTACGAGTACGGCGACGTGCTGCTCCTGAATGGCGCCGTGGGCGTTCCGCTCGGGCACGCGACGGGTGTCCCGGCCCTCGACGCGTTCACGCCCGGCCTGGAGCTGAACTACCGCTGGTCCGACTTCGACCAGTTCCGCGGCGCGCAATACCGCGACAGCGGCGGCACCATCCTGTACGTGACGCCGTCGCTGCGCATCGCGATCCCGCTGCCCGGAGGCCGGCGCGGGCCCTGGCTGCGCGTGGCCTTGCAGATTCCGGTGTCGTCGAGGACGCTGCACGGGTTCCAGAAGGAGTATCCCGTGTGGTCGGTCGGGATCGGTCATGCGTTCTGAGAGGGCGCCCTGGCCGGCGGTGCTGCTCCTGCTCGGGATCGCCCTGCACGCCGCCGCCGAGGAGGAGATCCGTCTCTTCGACGCCAGCGGAAGCGAGGTGATCGTGCGGCCGGAGGGTGACGAGACGCTCCTGCTCCACTTCTGGGCCACCTGGTGTCCGAGCTGCGTCGACGACCTGGCGTCTCTCGGCGAGCTCGCCGGGCGCTGCGGCGAGCGCGTACGCGTGCTGGCCGTCGACGCCGGGGATGGGGCCGAGGTGGTCGACGCCTTCGTGCGCCGGCACGCGGTACGCTTGCCCGTGCTGCGCGACCCGGAGGGCGACGCCTTTCGCGCGCTCGGCGGACACGCGCTGCCGACGAACCTCTACTGGACGCGGGAGACACGCGAGCGCGACGCGGGTCCGAAGAGCAGCGAGGAGTGGGAGGCGCGGCTCGCGGCGCTCGGCTGCTCCGTGGGCGGAGGGGAGCCTCGGGTGTCGAGTCCATAGACCGGATCCCCGCTGCTGCTGGACCCGGCGGAGCGCGTCGCGCCTCAGACGTCGAGCCGGTAGGCGTCTCCGTCGCGCACGAGGTGTCCCGCCGTGGGGCCGGCGAAGTGGGTGCCGATCACCAGCACCGGCGTGTCGGCATAGCGTGCCATGAACGCGCGGCGCGTGCGGTCCGCCAGCGCGGGATCGCTGTCGACGACGGCGCCCCAGTGCGGCCGCGCGAACTGCGCCGGGTGGTGGACGAGATCGCCCGTGATGATCGCCTGCTCGCCGCGCGATCGGACGTGCACCGAGACGTGACCGGGCGTGTGCCCCGGCGTGGGCTCGAGTCGGATCGTCGCGTCGACGGCGTGGTCCACCTCCACCAGGTCCACCAGGCCGGCGTCGAAGACCGGCCGCACCGAGTCGGCGAGGATCACCTGGTTCGCGCGATCCGGGTCCGCCGACCAGTGCTCCCACTCGGGCCGCGCCAGCAGGTAGCGCGCGTGGGGGAAAGTGGGGATCCACTTCCCGTCTACCCAGCGCGTGTTCCACCCGACGTGGTCCACGTGGAGGTGCGTGCACACGACGGTGTCGACGCTGCCGGGCGGGAATCCCGCCTTCTCGAGGTCCTCCAGGAAGGGCCCCTGGCGCCGGCTCCAGGTCGGGACGTCGCGCTCCTTGTCGTTTCCGACGCAGGTGTCCACGACGATCCGGCGCTCGCCCACCTCGAGGACCAGCGAGTGCACCGAGCCGAGAGCGTGGCCGTTGTCGGCGCGGAAGGGGCCGAGCCAGTCGATGGAGGTCAGATTCTCGGGGGAGGCCTCGGGCAGGATGAAGCGCATGTTGGGCGCCTCGAACTCCTGCACGCGGGTGATGCGAACGTCACCGATCTGCCAGCGAAGCGGTTCCTGCACCGGGACTCCAATTGGGCGGGTTCGCGCCGGAGCGTAGATCGCTCGGTCCGGGGCGTCACCCGGCGCGCACCTCGCCCCACAGAGCGCGCCCGAGCCCGAAGCAGACCGCCAGCAGCACGATGCAGAAGGGAAGCCCGGTGTTGATCGCCGCCGAGCGCAGCGCGACCAGCCCGCCGCCCACGAGCAGAAGCGCCGCGACCACGCCTTCGCTCACCGCCCAGAAGATGCGCTGCCAGACGGGCGGATCGGGTCGTCCTCCCGAAGTGAGCATGTCGACGACGAAGGAGCCCGAGTCCGAAGACGTCACGAAGAACAGCGCCACCACCAGGGCGGCCAACAGGGACGTGAATCCGGACGCGGGCAGGCGCTCCAGCTCGGCGTAGATTCCCGTGGCGACGTTCGCCTGCACCGCCCGCACGATCCCGGGAGACTGGAGCTGCAGCTGGATCGCCGTCCACCCGAACACCGTGAACCACAGGCAGCTGACCAGCGAGGGGACCAGCAGCACGCCCAGCACGAACTCGCGCACGGTACGGCCACGCGAGATGCGCGCGATGAAGGTGCCCACGAAGGGCGCCCAGGCGATCCACCAGGCCCAGTAGAAGATCGTCCAGTCCCCGCGCCACTGCGCGCTCCCGAGCAGCGCCGTGTCCACGCTGAGCGGAACGATCCGGCTCGCGTAGGTCGCCAGCTGCTCCGGAAAGGCCCGCAGAAGCGCCGAAGTCGGACCGGCCGCGAGCACGAACAGGAGCAGGGCGCCCGCGAGCAGCATGTTGATCTCCGAGAGCCGGCGGATGCCCCGGTCGAGTCCGAGCACGACCGAGGTCGTCGCGCCGGCCGTGATCACCGCGATCAGCGCGACCTGGACGCCCGACGAGTTCGGAATGCCGAACAGGTGCGTGAGTCCGGCGTTGATCTGCATGGCACCCAGGCCCAGGGAGGTGGCGAGTCCGAACAGCGTCCCGAACACGGCGATCACGTCGACGACGTGTCCGATCGGACCGTGGATGCGCTCTCCGAACAGGGGCTCCAGCGTGGAACGCACGGCGACCGGAAGGCCGCGACGGTGGGCGAAGTAGGCGATCGCCAGGCCCATCACCGCGTACACGCCCCAGGCGTGCAGGCCCCAGTGGAAGAAGCTGATCGTCATCGCGCGATCGGCCGAGCCGGGCCCCGATGGCCCGCCACCCGGCGGGCTCGCGAAGTGGAGCACCGGCTCGGCCACGCCGTAGAACATGATTCCGATGCCCATGCCGGCGCTGAACAGCATCGCGAACCAGGAGAGGCGACTGTACTCCGGGCGCTCGTCGTCGCGACCCAGGCGGATGCGACCGGTCGGGCCGACGGCGGCGGCGATCACGAACGACAGGAAGAACGCCGTCGCGGCGACGAACAGCCCCTCCAGACGCGAGACGATCCAGTCCTGGAGGCCGACGAAGACGCTTCGCGCCAGCTCCGGCTCGACGATGCCGAACAGCAGTACCGACGCCACGACGCCGGCCGAGGTCAGGAAGACCGCAGGCTCGACGTGCTCCCAGTCGAAGCGCACCCGCTTCAGGGCCGTCGGAAGTGGAAGATGCCCCAGGTGAGGTGGCCGCGGTCGGCGGCATCGACCCAGTGCTGGAGGCCCTCGCGCATCCGACCGACGTACTCGTCGCCGCACCGCTCCCGCATCTCCTCGCGCCGAGCGTCGAGCTCGGCGGCGACCGTCGCGTAGTGGCGCCGCAGCTGCTCGGGCATCGGCGTCCAGGACAGCTCCTCGAAGCCCAGCGCCTGGAGGTTCTTGCGGTAGAAGCCGGGCGAGGCGAGCGAGTCGAGGTGGATGCGGTCGAACACCGGCTGGAGCACATCGGGCGGACAGTCGTCGGTCTGCATCGGGTCGGTGAGCACGAGCTGGGCGCCTGGAGCCGAGACGCGCGCGATCTCCGCGAGCACCCGCTCGCGCGCGCCGCTGTGCAGGATCGCGTCCTGGGACCAGACCACGTCGTAGGTGTCCTCGTCCGCCGGGATCGATTCGAAGCTCCCGTGCACGACGCGCACGCGCGAGGCGAGGCCCGCCTCCTCGCACATCCGTCGATTCGTCTCGTTCTGCACCTGCGAGAGGTTCAGACAGTCGACCCGGCACTCGTAGAGGGCCGCCAGGTAGCGCGCGGCGCCGCCGTAGCCCGCACCGAGATCGAGCGCGCGGATGTCGTGGCCCAGGTCCGACAGGCGCGTGGCCATGGTGGCGACGGTGCGGCTGCTCGCCGCGCGGACCGAGTCGCTCCCGTGTCCGTAGATGCCGATGTGGATGTCGTTCCCGCCCCAGATCTCGCTGTAGAAGGAGTCGGCGGCGTCGCTGTCGTAGTAGGCCTCGGTCTGTACGGCGACCGAAACGGCTCCCTCACTCATCGACGTGCTTCTCCGCCACGTGGATGAAGAAGTCCGGATCCGCCTCCTGGTAGGTCTCCTGGAAGTCGCCGTAGGTCTTGACGTCGGCGAAGCCGGCCTCGCGCAGCAGGCGGCGGGTGTAGTTCTTGCGCAGCGGGAACATGTTCAGCCGGTAGCTCGAGCCGTCGGGGAAGGAGTAGCGGAAGCGCGCGAGGCCGGGGTCGACGTGCTCGGGCTCCGCGACCACGTCCTCTCCGCAGTAGTAGTACTTGTGCTGGCTGTCGAAGCCGTGGTCGAGGATCGAGTCGTAGTTGCGCTGGTCGAGGATCAGGATGCCGTCGTGCTTGAGCGCGGCGTAGAACTCGGCGAGCGCCCGGCGTCGGTCCTGCTCGTCGAAGAGATGGGTGAACGAGTTCCCCAGGCAGATGATCGCGTCGAACTTCCCGTGCACCTCGCGGTTGAGCCAGCGCCAGTCGGCGTGGATCGTCTTCAGGATCAGGTGACGCTGCTTCGCGTTGTCGAAGGCCTGGGCGAGCATGGCGGCGTTGCCGTCCACGCTGGTCACCTCGATGCCGGCCTGGAGCAGCTGGACCGAGTGGAAGCCGGTGCCGGTGGCGACGTCGAGCACCTTGGTCTTGCCGCGGCCCTTGAGCAGCTCGATGAAGAAGCGCCCCTCGCTCTCGGCCCGGGCGTCCCAGTCGATCAGCTCGTCCCACTTCTCGACGAAGCTGCGGACGTACTCGGCGTGGTAGTGGTCGGTCTCGCGGACGGCCGTGGGATTGGGGCCGAACTCCTGGCGGACGGCACGGAGCGAGCGGGCGGCGGCGGCGCGTGCCGCCGCGGAAGGCGAAGACATCAGGGCGGACCTCTCGGGGTGTGCGTTGGATCGACGGTCGGCCCGGGGAGGGGCGACCGAGGAGCGGGCAACCTAGGCGAAATATGCATCTGGTTCAATTTATTTCTCAGCCGGATGGAAGCGCCGAGAATATATTTTCTCAAATAAATCGAATATTTATAAATCACCCGTGGAGATCGTATTCGATACGATCCGAAATATCCATCTCAGCGTCGCGTCGAATCGCCTTCTGGGACCTCGGATTCGCCCTCCTCGGGCGGGGACACCGGCCCGGTCTCCAGGTAGGGCGAGGCGTCGATCGTCTCCGCGTCCATCATCGACGCGATCCGCTGGAGCGCCGCCAGCAGCCAGTGGCGCTCCCACTCCTCGAGTCGCGCGAGCTCGTCGCGGAACTGGTCCTGGAGCAGGGAGGGCGCCTGGGCGAGCAGCTCGCGGCCCGCCGGCGTCACGCGGATCGCGACGCTGCGCCGGTCGTCCGACGAGCGCTCGCGCGCGATCAGCCCGCGCCGCTCGAGCCGGTTCAGGATTCCCGTCACGGTCGGCTGGCTCAGGTGGACGGCGCGCGCCAGGGTGCCGATCGAGGGTGCCCCGAGCTGTGCCGCCGTGCGCAGCGTCGCCAGCTGGGGACCGGTGAGCTCGTAGCGGTCGAGCAGCCGTCGCGACTGGAGATCGATCGCGCGGATCACGCGCCGGATCGCGGCGACGATGTCGTCTTCGATGTCGTGGGAGGTGGACACGCGCCGCCCCTGCGGGGTCAGACCGCGGCGAGTATCGCGTGGATGGGCCGGCTGCGCATCGGCACTGAGCGCCTGCACCGATCGGTGTAGAATGGCGCCCGTCGGAGCTGGGCGGAGCCATCGATGCGGTCGAAGAGATGCGTGCTGGCGGTGCTCCCCCTGCTTTGGATCGCGGCACCCGCGCGCTCGGCACCGGGTGCCTTCACCGATCGCGCGGCGTTCCAGACGGCGGTGCCCGGCGGCGTCGCCACCCTCGACCTCGAGTCCTTCTCCGACGGCACCTCGCTCTCGGGCACCACCCAGGCGCCGGCCGGAGCCGCCGCCGGGATCGTCTTCCCCGGTCCGATCGCCGATGTGCTCGATCCGGGCGGGCCGCTGCTCGACCTGCGCGTGGTCGTGGACGCCGTCGACGATCCCGCGGGCAGCGGCACCCGAGTCCTCGGGGTCGACGACGCCGGCAACTTCCACGCGATCACCGCGGGCAGCGCGATGATGTTCGGCTTCACGTCCTCGGTGGAGGCGTTCGGGCTGACCCTGATCACGCCCGACGAGCCCGGTGCCGCGCTCTTCGACGGCGACGTGCGTCTCCTGGTGAGCGGGGAGCCGGTCGCCAGCCTCTCACTCGCCGACGGGCAGCTCCTCGGCAGCTTCGGCGGCCGGGACTACCGCGCCTACTTCCTCGGGATCGTCGCGGCGTCGCCCTTCGCCGCCGCCACCCTCGACTTCGGTGCCACGACCCCCGACAGCGGCTTCTTCTTCAACCTCGACGACCTGGCCGTCCCGATGCCGGAGCCGCGCGCTGACGCGGCGATCGCCTCGGGAGCCCTGCTGCTCGGCTGGCTCTCCCGGCGCCATCGGCCGAAAGGATGCCCCTCATGAAGCTCGCCTCCCTCACGCGCGGGTTCGCCCTGCTCGCCGCCGTGGCCGTGGCCGGGCCGGCCTCCGCCGACCGCCCGTCGCTGATCGACCTCCAGGCCACCCTCGACCAGGTGGTGTCGGGCCTGTGCGACGGAGACCCCGCCACCTGCGGACCGGCCGCGATGCCGGCGGTCGGGACGCTCACCTTCGCGCCGGGCACGACGAACGAGTCGGTGCTGCCGCTCGTCGATCTCAGCCTCTCGATCGACAACACGATCGTCTGCTCGCCCAACTGCGCATACGCCGGCCAGGGCAGCTTCTCGCCCGTCTCGGCCACGGTCGAGCAGACGTCCCAAGCGGCCCTCCTGATCTCCCTGCTCGCCAGTGGGGCGCTCGTGGCCGCCAACGTCTCGGTGCCCACCGTCGGCGGTGGCACGCTCGACCTCCTCTTCACGGGCGCGGCGCTCACCTCCTTCGCCGCCGCCGATACTCCGGGTCGCGCGCAGCTCGGGTTCGCGTATCAGCAGATCTCTCTCCAGTGGCAGGGCGGCGTCTCGGGCTGGAACCTGACGACCGCCACCGGCTCCGGCTGCACGGTCCCGGCGGGCGAGGTTCATGTGGACCTGGCGGGCAACGCCGCGTCGGGTCTGAACCCCGGCGAGATCGAGGCCACCTACACCTTCGGCGTCGCCGCGAGCGGCGGCTCGCATCCCGCCCTCGCCTTCGGGCGCCGCCCGCCGAACCCGTGCTACCTGCGCGGCACGGCCGCCCGGCAGATCGTTTCGATGACCTTCGACCGTCTCTGGAGCCAGGACGACGCCTTCGCGAATCGCCAGTCGGTGGAGACCGTCGACGTGGTGAACGCGCTGATCGATCGCTGGGAGCTGCGGCTCGCCAGTGGCGTGGTCGGCGAGGCGATCGACCTCCTCCTCGCCGACGGAACGCTGACCACCCGCGCCTTCGACTCCGGCACGGGCAAGCAGACCGGCTCGGAGGCCTGGAACTTCTAGCGCCTCACCTCGAAGCCCGCGACGACGCGGTCCCAGGTGTCCGGCCCGACGCCGCGCTCGCGCAGCACGAACTTCTGCACGCGCCCGGTCGGCGTGTGGGGCAGCCCGCTGGTGATCTCGAGGAAGCGCGGCACGAAGAAGTAGGGCGCCGTGTCGTTGACGAAGCGCGCCAGCTCCTCCGGCGTGCTCTCGGCGCCGGGCTGGAGCGTGGCGAACACCATCAGCTCGGCCTCGCTCTCCAGCTCGGGCGCGGGGATGCCGATCGCCGCGGCCTCGGCCACCGCCGGGTGGGCGGCGAAGGCGCGCTCCACCTCGAAGGAGGACACGCTGCGCCCCTTGTGGCGGATGTAGTCGGCCTTGCGGTCGACGAAGAAGTAGTCGCCCTCCTCGTCGCGCCGGCCCAGGTCGCCGGTGTGGTACCAGAGATTGCGCCAGGCGCGCAGCGTCGCCTCGGGGCCGCGCCAGTAGCCCGAGAAGAGGGTGTTCGGCTCGGTCGGCCGACAGCAGAACTCGCCGACCCCGCCCGCGGCGACGGGCCGGTCGCTGTCGTCGAGCAGCGCCACCTCGACACCCGGCATCGGCCGGCCGAGGGATCCGGGCTTCTTCGGCGCGCCGTCGTCGGGGCGGTGCAGCATGCCCAGCACCTCGCTCTGGCCGTAGGACTGGTCGAGCCGATCGATGCCGAAGCGCTTCTTGAAGGGCTCGATCAGGGGCTCGGGCATCGGCACGCAGCCCGCATAGCGCACGCGCTGGTCCGCGTCGTCGGGGCGCGCGGGCGCCTGCCACAGATAGATGTGCATCGCGCCCAGCGTGAAGATCTGGGTCGCGTCGTAGTGCCGCACGCGGTCCCAGAAGTGCTGCACCGAGAAGGCGGGGTCGAGGCCGACCGGGATGCCGGTCACCAGGGCGCGGTACACGTGGGCCACCCAGGCCGCCGAGTTGTACATCGGAAGGCAGTTGTAGAGCCGGTCACCCGCGCGCACGCCCGAGTTCTCCGCGCCGGACACGGCGGCGCGCAGCCAGGCGTTGTGGCTCTGCATCACGCCCTTCGAGCGGCCCGTGGTGCCCGAGGTCCAGAGCACGGCGGCGGTGTCGGCGGGGCCGGTGCCCGGATCCGCGGGGGCGGCGGCCCTCCCGGTGCGCGCGTCGATCTCGGCGGCGGAGAGGACCGGCACACCGAGGGCGCGGCCGGCCGACGCATCGCCTCCGAGCACGACTGCGCGCTCGAAGGGCAGGCCCGGGCCTAGCTCCGTCACGCGCGGCACGAGGTCCGCGTCCACCACCAGCACGTGCGCCGCCGTATCCTCGAGCGTCGCGCGCAGCCAGTCGCCGCGGTAGTCCACGTTGGTGGGGATCCAGATCGCGCCCCGCTTCAGGCAGCCGAAGGTCGCGTAGACGAACTCGGGACCGTTGCGCAGCAGGAAGGCGACCGGGTCGTCGCGCTCCACGCCCAGCTCCCCGAGCGCCTCGGCCCACGCGTTCGCCCGGGCGTCCACCTCCGCGAAGGACACGCGCCGATCGTCCACCCACAGGTAGGTCGCGTCGGGGGTCGCCTCGGCCTGGCGGCGAAGCACGCCGTGCAGGGTGCGTTGGCTCGGCTGCGAGAGGTCGGGTACGTGCACGGACCGGTCAGGGGCGCAGCGTGCGGCGCTGCTCGAGCTCGAAGGTGGCACCGCGCGAGAGATACGCCAGCTTGAGCTCGGGAGGGTCCTCCTGGGGCTCGCCGTGCGGATCGATCACCACATCCCAGGCGAGGCGGGCATCCTTCGGGTTCGCGACGGGCGCGCAGCGCGCGCGCGGATTCACGGCGCCGGCGATCGCGTCGAGGGCGCGGTGGGGCGCGACGCCGAGACCCGCGAACCACGAGTTTCCGTCCCCCTCCTCGAGGGCGGGACAGTCGCCGATCGCGATCCGCGCGCGTAGCGGGCCGGTGACCTCCACCCGGAAGTCGACGTAGCTGCGCGGGAAGAAGCAGGGGTGCATCTGGAACACCTTCGCCACCGCGTCGATGCCGTCGCCCTCGATCGCCAGGGCCGAGCGAACGCGTCCGGCGGTGAGCGCCGCGATGCCGGTCCACTGACCCTCGCCCAGCTCGGCGGCGGCCTCTTCGCCGAACTGCTGCGTGCAGCACAGGAGGAAGCCGCGCGCGAGGAGGTGGCTCTGGAGCGCCACCTCCTGGTTCGCGATCACCAGCGCGCGGTGGGAGAGGTCCTCGAGCTGGAAGCCGGGGTCGAAGGGGCCCGAGTAGTCGGACCAGCCGCCGGGCTCGGCGTCGGCGGCCGGAACGTCGATCGGCACCTGGGCCGCCTTCGATCGGCCCACGATCTCCAGATTGGGGTGCTGCGCGTAGGGCTTCGAGTCCCCGTCGATGAAGACCGCCCAGCGGCAGTGGGGATAGCGGCCGGCGGGCTCGCGCGGCGGCCGGTGGAGCGGCCGCATCTTCATGCACGGGTGGGTGGCGGCGGCGGTCGCGTCGAAGGTCGGGTCTTCGATGTCGTGACACATCTGCCGGACGCGCTCCTCGCCGTAGGGCTCGACGTCCATCAGCGCCCCGCAGTGGGAGAGCCAGAACTCGCCGTAGCTCGGGGAGTCCAGGCGGAACTGGAAGTCCATGAACTGGTGGGGCGCGCCGATGTCGAGCTGGAGGTTCTTGAACACGGTGCCGACGTCGTCGCCCTCGAAGCCGAGCGCCCGCTGGGTGCGCTTCGAGTAGATCGGGCTCGCCGCCATCCACTCCTCGATCGAGATC